>CAZKIB010000116.1:0-4634 GCA_964552425.1 uncultured Anaerolineaceae bacterium
AGCCCTGCTCATATTGGCCTTCATCCAGCTTGTCATTCCGGCGCTGGCACAGCAGTCCACCGGCATCACCGCCGAAGCGCTTGGTCAGGCCAACCTGCGAGCGACCACCGATGTGGAAGCTGATCTGGTCGGCGAGATTACCAGCGGCACACGCTACCCGGTGCTGGCCCGCAGCGAATTTTATCCCTGGCTGCTGCTGGGGGACCCGGTGACTAATGAGCCGCTAGGATGGGTGTTCGCGGAACTGGTGAACGTGGTCGGCAGCGTCAACGGCCTGCCTTTTTCGACCTTGATCGTGGACCCGGACACTGTACCGACACCGACACTCGCGCCGACCAGCGCCGTACCTGAAGTCACCCAGCAGTTGGTGGGTGTGCTTGTACCCACGACTGCCACCCCCACCCCGACGCCGGACTTATCCAACGTGGTTTCGGGCGTCCTGAGCGGCGAAGTAAACATTCGCATGGGGCCGGGCGTGGAATATGACCGCATCGGTGTAGGCGCTGTCGGCCAGCAGTTCGAGATTACTGGCTGGCACACACAGCTTCCCTGGCTGCAAGTCCGCTACCCGGATTCACCCAACGGCTATGCCTGGATCGCCAGCGATCTGCTGGAAACCACCGGTGATGTGTTCAGCCTGCCGTCCC
The DNA here is from genome assembly GCA_964552425.1 of uncultured Anaerolineaceae bacterium. Taxonomy (GTDB): domain Bacteria; phylum Chloroflexota; class Anaerolineae; order Aggregatilineales; family Phototrophicaceae. The sequence continues at coordinate 648 of CAZKIB010000116.1, forward strand.
TCAGCCAGTTAATTTTCAACCTGCCCACGCTGACTCCCACCCAGCCGGTGCTGCAATCCAGCGCTATTCTCGGTGGCACGCCCGTACCCCTCAGCCCGGCATTTTCTGCCCTCGGCAGCCAGCTCTGGGATATTATCCTCAGCGCCGGTTTCGACCCGGCTACCAGCCGCTTTGGCGCGCTGTTCGTCATGGATTTGCAGACTGGCGAAGCGCTGGCTTTCGGCACGGAATATGCCTTCAGCGGGACAAGCATCCAGAAAATCAGCATTCTGAACCGTTTATACGGTCTGCTCAACGCTCCGCCGGATACGGCCACCGCCATCGACATCGCCAACACCATGATTCGCAGCGAGAACGTGGCTACAAACGATCTGCTGCGCATCGTGGGCAGCGGCAATGTCTGGTCCGGCGCGGCAGAAGTAACCAATTTCCTGCGCGACCTCGGCTTGCAGCATACCTTTCTGACTGCCCCGTACACCATTCCCGGCCAGACACCAGAACCACCCATTCAGGCTGTCGAACTGCCTACGACGGACGCCGACCAGGCTAAAGCGAATGCGGACCTCTCCAACCAGATGACGGTGGATGAGATGGGCCAACTGCTTGGCAGTATTTCCCAGTGCGCCTATCAGAATCGCGGGCCGCTGCTGGAACGTTTCGGCGGGCAGTATGAGCCGCGCGAATGCCGCCAGATGCTGCATGTCATGAGCAACAACACGGTGGATGCTCTGTTAAAAGCCGGCGTGCCAGAGGATACCCGCGTCGCTCACAAACATGGCTGGATTGACGACACACACGGCAACGCAGCGGTCTTTTTTACCCCTGGCGGGGATTATGTCATCGTCATGATGCTGTTCCAGCCGACCTGGCTGAATTTTCAGGAATCGCTGCCGACCATCGCCGAGGTTTCGCGGCAGGTCTATAACTACTACAATCCCGACGCGCCCATGACCGAAATCCGCGATGGCTTTATCCCTGAAGCAGGGACCTGCAACTTCGCCGGAACGCCGCTGATTGATGACCTGATGGCGGGGACCTTCGATCAGTAAGGGGCACGGTTTCCCATGCCCCTCGAAAGCAACCTTACTTCACCGCGCCGATGGTCAGACCGCTGACGATATAGCGCTGTGCCGCGAAAAAGATCAACAGGATGGGCAGCGAAACCAGAATCGCCATCGCCGCGAATTTCTGCATATCGGGCGGCGGCGTGTTGGAGCCATTCGCCATACTGACCAGCGCCATCGCCAGCGTGTAATCCTGCACATTGCCCGTCAGGAAAGTCCACGACAGAATGAATTCTGTCCACGACCCCATAAAGCTGAACAGGATGGTGATCGCGAAAGCCGGCAGCGACAGCGGAACCATGATGCGGAAAAAGGTGGCGATACGCCCCGCGCCGTCGATCCGTGCAGCTTCTTCCAGGTCCTTCGGAATGGTGTCGAAATAGCCTTTCAGGTTCCAGATCGCAAAGGGGAGCTGGCTGGAAGCAAAGGCCACCGACAGGCCAAACAGGGTCAGCCGCAGCGTCACAGTTTCCGGCATGTTCGACCCCAGACGCTGCTGCAAGGCCGCTGTACCGATCCCGATGATAATGGCCGCCAGAAGCCCGTACAGCAGCACATTCAGGAAGGTCTGCGGCGCGACCTGTTTGCGCAGCAGGTACATGATCCCCCAGATGACGCCCGCGCCGATGAGTGCCCCGGCCAGAGTCAGCAGATAATAGGGCACAGCCCCCAGCAGCGCAGACCAGCGCACCGCCGCAATGGCGGCCTCGGCTTCGTCCGAGATTGCCTGCGCGTCAAACAAAGCGGCCTCGGCGTCGGCCAGCGAAGCCTCAGCATCAACGGCCTGCTGTGCCGCCCGCTGGGCCTGATCCTGCCGGTCCGCCAGTTCTGTTTCCGCTTCGGACACAGCCTCTTGCAGCACCACCAGGGCAGTATCACGGCCATTCCCATCAAGCGCTTCCTGAGCAGCGGCGAGCGCTTCCAGCACAAGATCATCAGCCCCGGAAGCCTGAAGAGTTTCAAGCTGGGCCGTCAGATAGGCTGCCAGATCGCTTTCGGCGGCGGCCTGATTACTGATCTGCCGGAGCGATTCAAGCGCTGCTGCGGCACTTTCGGCGGCACGTGCGGCACGTTCTGCCGTGCCCTGTGAACGCGGCAGACTGGCGACCCGCTGGTTGTATTCTTCCTGAGCAGCCACGCGGGGGGCAGCCGCTTCAGCCAGCGGCGCATCAACACGGGCTGCGTAAACCGGGCTGCGTTCGAACAGAGTCGCAAAAGTCACGACGATAGCGATAAAGGTGAGTACAATCACGCCAAGCGTAACCACCAGCGGGCTGGGGTTGATCTGCCTGTCGGGGTCAGGCCGGGTATAGCCGCGCACCGTCTGGTACACCAGAAGCACCAGCACTGCGATCAGCCCCGCCGCGAAATACGTGGGCACAGCGCGGGCCAGCACCGGGTTGACCTGGATCGAGGTGAACAGCAGGAACAGCGGAATGAGTGTGCCGGTGGCGGGCAGCATCAGCAGCACGATAAAGGTCAGCATTCCCGCCTGCCGCCCGATAAACTCGAACCGCGAGAACGAATAACCCGCCGATGCGCCCAGCACGACTGCAAAAAAGGCGGTTCCCAGTGCCACAAACAGGCTGTTCATCAGCATTTCGCCGAAGTAAATCGGCAGCACGTTCGAGAACGGCTCGGAAAGAATCGCGGTAAATGCGTCCAGACTGGCATTGGGCGGGAACAGGTTAAGGTCGGTGGGGCGCGAAATGCCACGTGGATCAATCGCCATGGAGATGATCCACAGCACCGGGAAAAGTACCGTCGCCAGCACCGCCAGCAGGAACAGTTGAATGAGAAACTGGCGCAGCAGCTTGCGCACCAATGGATTCATGCGGCGAGTTTGTGCGGTTTCACGGCTGATCGCCAGATTTGAGGATTGATTGAGGGAGGCTTCGTTACGCATCGTACCGCTCCGTTGCCCGTGTCACCCGGTTGTTGATGAGGGTAATGATGAGCAGAACAAAAAACACGATGATACTGAAAGCGGAGGCCGCGCCGTAAAGCTGTTCCTGCCCGATGAGTTTGTACGCCTGTGTAATGAGCAGGTCGGTCTGGCTGCGCGGCCCACCCTGCGTGATAAAAAAGATCACGTTGAACAGGTTAAATGTCCAGATCGTCCCAAGCATAATCGCCGGAACCATCGCGGGACGGATGAGCGGGACGGTGATCGACCAGAACTGCTCCCACTTCGACGCCCCATCGACATCCGCAGCCTCATACAGATCCGGCGGAATACTCTGTAACGCCCCGGTTGCCACCACCATCATGAAGGGCCACCCCAGCCAGATGTTGGTAATCAGCAGCGCGTAAAACCCAAGCACCGGCGCGCCCACCCGGTCAAACATCCGCACCAGCGCAGAAGTGCTGGTCGAACCTTGCAGCACATCCACAATCGTGAAAATCGCAGCCAGTGTCGCCAGAACAGCAATGCCACCGTTCCAGACCACACGATCAATTTTCCACTTGCCCGTCTGCCGGTCCGTAATGCCATCACGAACCAGGCCGCGTCCCAGCCAGAACGCCAGCAGCCCGCAGCCTACGATAATCAGCAGGGGTATAAACAGGCCGTTCAGCCAGGCGGTGGTGTTAATCGGCGGATCAATTTGCCCGATCCAGTCTGTCGTAATCGGCAGATTGGTTCCGATTCGTTCATTCAATGACTCCGCCAGAAGGTTGACGCCGCCGCTGTTGCGCTGCCACATATTGTTCCAGATCAGGCCGGTAATCAGCACTGGCATCCCCCAGGGGATCAGGAACAGCGTGCGGTACAAGCGCCGCCCCCAGACATCCTTGAGATTCAGCACCAGCGCGATGATGACCCCAAGCGATACGTGGAACACCACATTCACCAGAGTCCACATGATATTGAAGCCGAGACACGTCTGAACACCAGTGCCCCGCGCCCGGGCGCTCATGAAAC
>CAZKIB010000116.1:4710-7646 GCA_964552425.1 uncultured Anaerolineaceae bacterium
AGAACGAAATGTAAACCTGATAAAGCTGCGGATAAAAAGTGATTACCAGCATGACCAGCAGCGAGGGCACAATAAACAACCAGGGAATGCCGCTGGCTCTCAGCCCGGCACGAAGGCTGCTCCACAGGGTGACTTCACCTATCCCGGAGCCGGATACTGGTTTCATCGCCGAAGCCATAATGTCTTACTCCATCAATAAGTTAACAAACGGGCGAGATCAGTTGACCTCGCCCGAACTTTCTATTGATTCACAATCCGATCAGTATAGGACCGACTCATCGTCAGCCACCCGCGTGTATCTGGTCAATCTGTGCCTGGATCAGATCATAGGCTGCCTGGGCTGCGTCGGCAGGTGTTTCACCGCCAGCGCTCACCGCCGTAATGGCGTCGCCCATCGGCCCCCAGAAGGCGGCCAGTTCACCCCGATTGGGGAAGGGTGTGCCGAGCGCGAACTGGTCGGCGAACACCTGAAGATTCGGGTTATCATCAATGGTGACATTCGGGTTCACCGGCAGCCAGCCAGCCAGATCAAGCCCGATACGCTGGCCTTCTTCACCCGTCACGAACTTCATCAGGGTGATGAAGGCGTTTACTTTGGCCTCATCATCCGCCAGAGTCGAATTCGCCATGATACCAGTGGTCTGGGCGAACATCGCCGGCACCGTGCCGTTGTCCAGCGCGGGCATAACGACCACGCCGAGATCGTCACCGAGATCGGATTCAAACTGGGCCAGATTCCAGATGCCATCGTAGACCATCGCGACTTCGCCGGTCTGGAACTGCGGCAGCGGGGATGTGCCGTCGATAATCACACCGCTGGCGGGGTCAAGCGAAAGCTGGTACATGTCCTGATGAAGCTGGAGATAAGCTTCCATCGCCTCGCGGCCTTCACCATCCGGGCCAAAGGTGGCATTGCCTTCAACATCCATCAGGCTGCCGCCCAGACCGTACAGGAAACCGGCGCTGTGGAAGAAACCATTCTGGAAACCAAGACCGATCAGACCATCAGCCGCCAGTTCGCTGGAAATATCCAGCACGTCCGCCCAGGTTTCGGGAGCGTCCAGCACGAGGCTTTTGTTGTAGAAAAACGCCAGGGTCTTCGCGTTGATCGGGACACCATAAATCGCGCCTTCGTAGGTGAAGGTTCCCCAGCCGCTGTCGGTGACCTGAGCTTGCAGTTCTTCATCAACAGAAGCGGTAATATCCAGAATCAGATTTGACTGTACCCATGCGCCCACTGCGTCGTTGGCCCACAGCACCAGGTCCGGGCCTTCGCCAGAGCCAGCCGCCGTGATGTAGCTGTCTTGCAGGGTGTTCGAGGGGTTATAGACGGCTTCGACGGTAATGCCGGGATTCGCCGCCTGGAACGCTTCCAGAATCGCCAGCGCACCATCGGCTTCGGCATCCTGAAGGGCGTGCCACAGCACCAGCGTGACCTCATCCTGCGCCGTTACGCCGCCCATCAGCCCTGTCAGCAGGGCGATCAGCAAACCCAGCGCCAATAATTTTGTACCGCGCATAACATCTTTCCTTTCTTGAAATCCTGCGTTAAGCGTTTAACTATCAGTCTACAGCACAAGTTCAGGCAGAGTATGGCATATTCCTGAACGTTTTGAAAGATGACAAAGCGCACTCTCATGAACTGATTATCAATCAAAAAAAAGCGTAACTAAACGAAAGCGGCGTCCGTTCAGTGGACGCCGCCCGCGTATTCATCGTTACGACCTTTTGCCCAGTACCTTCGGGCGATGGTCGCGCTCAGACCATCCACCCAATCACAGATATAGACATACAGCCGTTCCGTCATGCCGATGTCGGCCCGCAGTTGTACAGCCGTTTCAACCGATGTATCCAGAGACTTGCGCAGCAGACTCTCATCCTGCGCAGTAAATTCAGGGTTTTCGCGGCGCACCTGCTGGATAATGGCCTCCACCTCAAACCGGTTAAACGGCGCGCTGGCCGTGCGGCGGTCAAAATGCAGTCCAAAGTCAGCACCCAGTGTGGTCAGGGTACGCCCCCATATATCCAGATAATAATCGTGCAGGCCCATCAGCCGCTGGTGTAAATCCTCAGATACTTCGCGCAGCAGTTCGACACGCGGTGGGTCCTGCGAAATCTGGCGTTCCACAAACGCGATCAGGCTGTCGGGTTTACCTTCCGTCAGGCAGCGCTCAAACAAATCCATCGCCTCAAGCCGCATATAATTCAGTTCGGCCAGTGAAGATAACCCCGTCATTCCGTAATCATCCATCAGGCACTGCTCCCCTCAGACGGGCACAACCGCCGCAGATAGTCCCAGGCATAAATACCTGTTGAATGGCCGTCGTCCCATGTTGGCTGTATCGCGTAATTGCCCACCATATCCAGCCCGGCAATAGCGTAGGATCGTTTCGGCTTCAGTTCCAGCAGATTTTCAGGGTCATAAGCGGAACCCATAAACTGGTGGCCGCCGCGACATTCCACACAGGGGCAGGCTTCGCGCAGATGCGCTAATGGATAGTGGCATACCGCGCCATCATTCCACTGGATAACCAGAACTGCCTCAGTTTTATTCAGTGTAATATGGGTTGGCTTCATCATCAGGCTTGCTCGTCTGCCTTTGCCTGAGCCTGTTCGATCCATTGATCGCGCCGGATACGGTCTGCGGTAACTCGCGCCGTTAAACGCGCGGCGAGGTCCTCCGGGTTCTGGCGCGCAAGGTCCGCGAATAAATAAATTCCAAGCGCATTGAGTGCCTTTTCGAAAGCCGGCCCTATGCCCTCAATGGCGGTCAGGTCATCGGGCTGCCGCGCCTTCTGAACCACCGGGCTGCCAGGCGGTGCAGGATCACGCCGGCGCTCAACCGTCACAACCGATCTGGTCCTGCGACCCGACTCCAGTGACCGGCCAAGCAGTATTCCAAATACAATTCCAAGCACAAGAATCCATAATGTTTT
>CAZKIB010000116.1:7721-12387 GCA_964552425.1 uncultured Anaerolineaceae bacterium
TCTCATAGTGGCTCTGATAAAATCGGGCGTCAGGTTCGCTGCTGATGTTCAGCAAAGAACCATCTCACAAACATTGTTGGGAGTCCCGTATGCCTCGATCGTTGTTGTTCTGCCTGGCTCTGCTTGTCGCACTGGCAGCGGCCTGCCAGGGTCCTCCACCCACCCAGATTATTCTGGTGGTGACCGCTACACCCCTCACGGAGGAGACCGCAGAAGTTCAGGCCATCGTCACCGCCGAAACGTCGCCCACTGTGGAACCAACGACAGCGGTGCCCGTTACCCCGACCCCCAGGGTCTCTCCAACGGTTGATCCGTTTCCAACACCCACCATCACGCAAATTCAGGTCGCTGAGCAGGTTTTCGAAAATGGCCGCATGTTCTGGCTGCAACCTACCGGCCAGATCTGGGTCATGATTGTCACCAGCGAAGGTCGTGGGACCTGGCAGATATACGAAGACACCTTTGCCGAAGGCGATCTGGAGATTGACCCGGACATCACCCCACCGGACGGTTTTGAACAGCCCGAACGGGGATTTGGCAAATTGTGGCGCGAAAACCCTGAAATTCGGGAAGCGCTCGGCTGGGCCATCACACCGGAATTCGGCTTTGTCACCCGCTACGAATATCATCCCGGCGGGCGGCTCGATAACAACAGCACCTATGTCGCGGGGCCAGGTTATCACGTGATGTCGAGCCTCTATGAGGAGCGGTTCCGCTTCAACGAGACCGATCAGACCTGGCAGCTCAACTAGCGAGGACCTCAATGCCCAACTTACGCCGCTGGCAGTTTGACCCCGCGAAGCCTGTGTCTTTCGTGCTGGCGGCGGATGCGCGCACCCGACCCACAGATTATCTCGATGACCAGGTCTGGCGGCTGAACACCGGCACACCCACGGCTCCGGGCCTTGCGCTGCAAACCCATTACGGGGGGCGCGTCGGGCTGGCGACACTCATCCCGCTGTGGACGCTGGATGGCCGTATGGTCTACGAAAATCAGGCCTATGCGAGGCCGCCGGTTATCACCCTTTTCGCGCCCGGCTATCTGAGGGCAGAGGCGGCTCTCACACCGCATGTGATGCTGCTGGCTGAATACTGGGCGATTGATTCGCACACCATTGGCGGCCAGTTCACCCTCAGTAACACCGGCTCTCAGGTTGTTCAGGCGCGTTTTGATCTGTTCGCTCATGTAGGCGCGCAGGGGAAGGAATTACCGCTGGCGGTTGTGCCTGTGGATGAGCATCTCCACGCCCTTCATCTGGGCAATGCCGTCAATCTGAATCCGATTGTCGTGGTTGAACAGGGTGCGGCAGAACTGGTCGACGGCCAGCCCACCAGCCCAAAAGTAGGCCGAGCGCTTGAACTCGGCAAGTCTAAAAAGGCGAGTATCCGCTGGGTTCATGCTGGTTTACATACCGTGCAGGATTCACTGGCACAGGCGCAGCACTGGCTGGCGCAGGACTGGAGCGGCTATTTCCGGCAGATTCAGCGGGCCAGCTTATCCATCCCCGACATTGAAACGGGCGACCCGGATACGGACCTCGCGATAGCCGTATCCTTTCATGCGCTGGTAAACGCTTTTCTCAAGCCCACTGCCAGCCTGCCACATGCCTCTATCGTCGCGGAACGCAGCCCAAACACCGGCTTCAGCCGGCGCGGGGACGGCGGCGATTATCCGCGTGCGTGGACGGGTCAGCCCCCCACGCTTGCCTACCTGAGCGCGCTTGGCATGGCCTCGATAGACCCGACTCTGGCGCAGGGGCTGGTCCGCAACTACATCGCGGTGCAGCAAAGCGATGGCAGCATCGACTGGAAACCGGGCCTGGGCGGTCAGCGCCAGCAGATGTGGTGTATGCCGGTGCTGGCACGCCTGAGCTGGGGCATCTTTCAGTTTACGGAAGACAGCGCCTTTTTGAAGGAAGTCTTTCCGGGACTGCTCAAATTCTTCGAGCGCTGGCTGGCAGCGGATGCCGATCACGACGGCCTGCCTGAATGGCAGCATGAGTCCCAGACTGGCTATGTCTACTGGCCGACCTTCGGACGGATGCAGCCCTGGGGTGAATACACCGACATTCGCACCGTCGAGACGCCTGATTTACTGGCCTATCTGCTGTCCGAGGCCATCAGCCTGCAAGCCATCGCCCACTATCTGAACGATCCGTCCCATGAGCAGCGTTTGAGCGGATACGTTCAAAAATTGCAGGCCGCCCTGGAAACCCTGTGGACCGGCGAGCGTTATGTGTATCGGGACCGCGACACCCATGTCAGCGCGCCCCGGCAAACGCTGCTGGAAAACGGGCGCGGCGATCAGGAACACATTCTCGCGCTCAGACTCAACATCCCGGCACGTCTGAATATCCGGGTATCTGGCGGTGTGGACCATACCCCTCGCCTGACATTGCACGTCAAAGGGCTGGACACACAGGGCGAACCAATCAGCCGCTCCATCGACCAGAATGCCTTTATCTGGCAGCACAATCGCGGCGTATTCACCACCGAAGATGTTTTTTCTCAGCTTGATCTCATCCGTTTCGACGGCCTGAGCCGCGTCTATTCCGTAAGCGTTTACACACCCGATACCACGCGCATGGACATCAACAGCCTGCTGCCTCTATGGTCCGTCGGTCTGCCGCCAGAACGCGCGTCGGTGCTGGTTGATGGGCTGAACAGGCAGTTTCTGCGCCCCAACGGGGTCACGCTGAACGCCGCCAGTGACCCACAGTTCGACCCGACCAATGCGAATGGCAGCGGCGGAATCTGGCCGTTCTGGCTGACGCTGATCGGCGAAGGCCTGATCGAAAGCGGGCACAGCCAACTGGCTGCGGATATGCTGCATCGTTTGCTCACGACCCAGGTCGAGGTGCTGCGCCGGCAGTCGCATTTCTCAGAGTTTTACCACAGCGACCAGCCGGAAGGGTTGGGGACGCCTGACCATCTGGGCGGAATTGTCCCCGTTTATTTGCTGCTGCGGGTACTCGGCATCCACATTCTTTCCAGTGGTAAAGTCTGGACAGGCGGGCCTTATCACTGGCCGACGCCCGTGATCGTCCATCAGTACGGCGTCACCGTCAAACGCAGCAGTTCAGGTACAACGATCACATTTTTATCCGGTTATGAAGTCAGCCTGCCAGCAGATGCGGAATGGCAGCCTGTGACAGACCCCAACCCTAAACGACTGCCATCCATCAAGTCGGTTCAAGCCCGCTCCAAAACCGCGCCCGCCAAACAGAAACCGTCTTCCTGAGCCATGCCCGCAGTCGACCAGCAGGTGTACGACTTTCTGTTCCGCAGCACGGCGGATGGGATTCTGGTAGCCGATTTGGGGCATCGTCTGGTGGCCGTGAACCCAGCCGCAGCGGCGATGCTGCGCCAGACTGTCGAAGAACTGATCGGCAAAAAAGTTCAATACTGCTTTCATCAGAACCATGCCCTGCTCAATCTCTTTGTGCGCGATGGTGAGCAAATTCTGGATGTGCATCTTCCCAAGCGGCGGCTGGCTGTCGGGGTGGCATCCAGTTTTCGCAATGGGCAGCGCATGGTCATCCTTCAGGACATCACGGAACAGCGAGCGCTCGAAACCCGGCGTGAGGCGCTGGTCAGCGCAGTGGCTCATGATCTGCGCAGCCCGATTGCGGCCCTCAGCGGCTACGCTGAACTGATCCTGAAATTTGGCAATCTGAATCCCAATCAGGAACGCTTCGCCCAGCGAATCCAGCAAACGGCCACGCGCCTTCATGACGTCACCGCTCCGCTTGTGGACCTCGCCTGGATCGAAGCGGGGCTACCGCTGGCCCATGTGCCCATTCAGCTCAGTGACCTCATCAGGCGCGTCGTCAATAACCTGAGTTCGCTGGCCGCCAGCCGGCGCATCACCATCGCCATTTCCATGCAGGCTCCCATGCCCCCCATTATGGGTGATCCAGATCGGATTCAGGTGGCCGTCCACCATATCCTGCTCAATGCCATCACCTACTCGCTGCCAGAACAGACTGTAGCGATCCACGCCTGGAGTGACACTCACGAAGCCTATTGCAGCGTCGCGGATCAGGGCATTGGCATCGCTGACGACGAACTGGATCTGATTTTTGACCGGCTGTACCGCTCGCGGGATGAACGGGTCCAGGCGCTTGCCGGGGGTGGGCTGGGGCTGACTATTGCGCGGACGATTATCAAACGGCACGGCGGCGATCTCTGGGCATCCAGCAATCTGAACGATGGCAGCACCTTCACGTTCGTCCTGCCCACAGTCAGCGAGACCTGAATCATGCGCAAAGTTACGGTGCGGCTCCCCGCGACCATCACCTGTATCGGGCCGGGTATTCATGCGCTTGGGCTGGCGCTTGGGCTGTATGCCACTGTGGAAATCAGTGAACGGGCCGACAACCAGTTGATTGTCGATACGGCCGGCGAAGGCGCAGGGCATTACAGTATTGGCCTGCGTCACCCGGTTACGCTGGGGCTGATGCGCGTCTTTCAGCGGCTGGAACGCGCCCCGCTTGGCGTCCATATCCGGGTCAACAATCACATTCCGGTAGACAGTGGACTCGGCGCGGAGGCGGTCTTCTGGGTGGCGGGTATCATCGGCGCGAATAACCTGCTCGGTTACAGCCTGTCACGCGCCGACATTTTGCAGATCAGCGCGCAGATCACCCCGCAGCCGGATAACGCC
>CAZKIB010000116.1:12413-20489 GCA_964552425.1 uncultured Anaerolineaceae bacterium
CGGCCAACTGGTGCAGCGTTCACTGCCCATCGTCCCCTTCCGGCTGGTGGTGGTCATCCCCCAGATTGAAGACTACCCGGCACGTTTCAACCCACCCGACGTCATTCCGTGGAACGACGCGCTCCACAACCTCAGCCGGCTTCCCCTGCTGATTGACGCCTTCCGTCAGGGTGATCTGAAACTGATCGCGCAGGTACTCGATGACCGGCTGATGCACCCCCGCCTGCAAAACCGTATCCCCGGTTACAATCACGTCCGTGAAACCGCACGGCTGGCCGGGGCACTGGGAATCACGATCAGTGGGGAAGGCCCGGCGCTGGTCGCCTTTGCCCCCAAAGATCACCAGCAGGTTGCCGACGCGATGGTCGCCGCCTTTTCCAACGCCGGAATCAGCGCACAGGGGATGGTGCTGCCCATCGACACACAGGGTGTGGTCATCAGCGCCGTTCAGTCTGGCTGAATATCACGCACTCTCACGCCAATCTAACAGAAAATGGCGATAATCGTGCAATCTGTCACAGATACACGAAGAGGCATCCTCATGTTCGGTGGACGACGCAGCCGCCCCGCTTTGACTACAGACCCCCACGCAGAAGTGCCCGAAGGACCAGTTCAGTGGCGGCGCATGATCGCTTACCTCTGGCCGTACCGGGGACGACTGGCGCTCGCGCTCATCGGGCTGGTCATCGGCGCGGGCCTGAGCCTGGTGTTTCCCGCCGTCATCAGCAATGTGGTCGATTCAGTGCTGGTCGCCGGCAATCTGGACCTGCTCAATCAGATCACCGTCGCCCTGCTGCTGGTGTTTTTGCTGCGCTCTGTGACCAGCTTCATCGAACGTTATAACCTCAATTTCGTCGGCGAAAAAATTGTCGTGGACCTGCGCACGCAGCTTTTCGAACACTTGCAAACCCTGTCGCTGGGCTTCTTTATTCAGCGGCGCGTGGGCGAACTGGTGTCGCGCCTGTCGAACGATGTCACCATCATGCGGACGGTCCTCACAGGCAATGTCAGCACCCTGCTGGAACAAACGCTCATCATCATCGGCGCTGTCGTGGTGATGCTGGCGCTCAACTGGCGCATGAGCCTGTTCATACTGGCCCTGACACCCGTCATCGTGCTGCTTGGCGCGGCCTTCGGTATCTTCCTGCGGCGCACCAGCACGCAGATTCAGGATGAACTGGCCGAAGCCACCACCGTTGCCGACGAGGTGTTGCAGAATATCCGCGAAGTCAAAAGTTTTGTGCGCGAGGGCTACGAAATCGGGCGTTATCGCAGCGCAATGGACCGCTCATTTCGGGCCGCCATCAAACTGCTGCGGATTCGTTCGGTCTTCGGGCCGATGGTGGCATTTCTCGGTTTTGGGGGTGTCTCGCTGATATTATGGTTCGGCGGGCGCGAGGTGCTGGATGGTCGTCTGACCGGGGGCGAACTGATCGCTTTCCTGATCTACGGTCTGACAGTCGCCACCAGCCTCGGTTCCCTGGTCAACCTGTACACTTCGTTCCAGGAAGCGCTCGGCGCAACCAAGCGCGTCTTTCAACTGCTGGACGAAACACCGGCTGTGGAAGATGTAAACGATGCGCAGGCACTTGGCACAGTTCAGGGTCAGCTTACGTTTGAGAATGTCCATTTCAGCTACGATGAGCGCCAGCAAGTGCTGAACGACATCAATCTGGAAATCGCGCCCGGCGAGATCATCGCGCTGGTGGGACCAAGCGGGGCTGGCAAAAGCACCCTGTTTAACCTGATCCCACGCTTTTATGATGTGTCATCCGGCAGTCTGAAAGTGGATGGACAGGATGTGCGCCAGATCACGCAGGTCAGTCTGCGCCAACAGATCGGCATTGTCCCACAGGAGACGCTGTTGTTCGGGGGAACCATCCGCGAAAATATTCGCTATGGCCGGCTGGATGCCAGCGACGCCGATATTATCGAAGCAGCCAAAGCCGCCAACGCGCACGAATTTATTGTGTCCCTGCCCGACCAATACGAAACGGTTGTGGGTGAGCGCGGGGTACGCCTGAGCGGGGGCCAGCGCCAGCGGGTCGCCATCGCGCGCGCCATTCTGAAAGACCCGCGTATCCTGCTGCTGGATGAAGCCACATCCAGCCTGGACAGCGAAAGTGAACATCTGGTGCAGGACGCGCTGGCCCGCCTGATGAAGAACCGCACCACTGTGATTATCGCCCACCGCCTGAGTACCGTAAAAGTCGCCCATCGCATCGCGGTGCTGGATCATGGCCGGATTACCGAACTCGGCACACACGAGGAATTAATGGCGCTGGATGGTTTATACGCCAGGCTGTACGGGATGCAGTTCCGTCCTGAAGTCGATCTATTAGCCACGAACGGCGCAGATTAGATACAATCGGCGTATGGAACTGCGAAGCGAACGTCTGCGACTGCGTGAGTTTGAACGTGAAGATGCGCTGGTGCTGCATCGTTACAATCTGAACCCGGCCCTCCAGCGTTTCGAGGATGGCCCGCCGGTGACAGAATACCAGTTTTACCAGATCGTGCAGGACATCATCGCAGACCAGCACGAGCAGCCCCGCCGCAACTTCTATTTCGTGATTGAGCGTCTTGAGGATGCGGAACTGCTCGGCTCAGTATACATTGCCGTGCGCGACTCAAACGCGCGCCAGGCCGAGATTGGCTACATGCTGGGCGCTGAGTTCTGGGGACAGGGCTATGCTACCGAAGCTGCCAGAACCGTCCTGGACTACGGCTTTGAGACTCTCGCGCTGCATCGTGTTTATGCCGAAGCTCTCAGCGAGAACCATGCTTCGGTGCGCGTGCTGGAAAAACTGGGGATGCGGCGCGAAGCCCTGCTGCGCCATCACCGCTGGTTCCAGGAGCGCTGGTGGGACACCTGTATTTATGCCTTGCTGGAAGATGAATGGCGCACATGAATGTCATGGGCAAGACCGCACTTGTTACCGGCGCAACCGGATTCCTGGGCGGGGCACTGGCCCACCGGCTGGCCGCTGAGGGTGCGCAGGTCCGGGCGCTGGCGCGTTCACCTCAGAAAGCCGGTCTCCTGCAACATGTACCGGGCATCGAAATCGTACCGGGCGATGTGACCGACGCAGCGCGAATGGGTGAACTGGTGCAGGGCTGCCATCTGGTTTTTCAGGTCGCCGCAGCCTTTGGTGATTGGGACGAACAGCGCGCCGTCAATGTCGAAGGCACACGCCATGTTGCGCAGGCTGCTGCGAAAGCGAAAGCGGAACGCATGGTGTATGTCAGTTCCATCGCGGTCTATGGTTATGCGCGCAAAGGTCATATCACTGAAGACGAACCGTTTGCCTCTGTCGAGTACGAACCCTACAGCGCGACCAAGTTCCAGGGCGAAAAGATCGTTCAGGAATTTTCTGAATCAGCGGGTTTATCCTATGCGATCATACGCCCCGGCATGATTTATGGCCCACGCGCCGAACAATGGACACTCAAGCCCTTCCGTCTGGCGCGGCGCAGGCCCCTTATCTGGATTGGCGATGGACGCGGCTCCACTTTCCCCATTCATGTGGACGATGTGGTTGATCTTTTGCTGCTTGTCGCTACACACCCTGCCGCGCACAACCAGATTTTTAACGCGGTCCATCCTGTGCCGGTGACATGGCGCGAGTTCCTGCTGGCTTATGCAAATCTGGCTGGACATCAAAGCTGGCTCGGTATTCCGCCCGTTTTTGCCAACATGGGCAGTCAGCTTATCGGTGCGCTCAGTCCCACAGGCAGCCGGCTGAAAGCTGCGCCAGACGCGGTGCGTGGGCTTCAGGCACAGGGCGTGATCGACATGACCAAAGCCCGCACTCTGCTCGGCTGGGAGCCGCAGATGGACCTGCAAACCGGTATCCAGAGCTGCGTTCCTTACCTGCGTGAAAAGAGGTTAATCCGCTGAACGAAATCCTCTCGATTGTCCTTGTGGCCCTCATCAGCTTTGGGCTGGTTGTGCTTGGCTGGTGGCTCATTATCGCCAGTGAAGGCGTCTATCTGGGCCGGCGCGCCGTGATCTGGCTGTATGACCTGTTCGCGCAGCGTTATGATGGCGTCAAGAATTTTAACAGCATCTACGAACATGCCCTGCTGGCGCAGCCTATTCTGGAACACATCGCCCCACAGCGCGCGCCGCTGGTGCTGGATGTCGCTGCCGGGACCGGACGCCTGCCCCTGGCCCTGCTCAGGCACAAACATTTTCAGGGCCGGGTAATCGCTGTGGATTTAAGCCGCCAGATGCTGCGCCGCGCCTCTGAAAAACTGCGCGGGTACGAAAATCAGTCGACGCTCATTTGGTGTCCTGCTGAACGCCTGCCCTTCGCGGATCACACCTTTGATGTGGTGTGCTGCCTGGAGGCGCTGGAATTCATGACCCACCCGAAGGCCTCGCTGCGCGAGATGGTGCGCGTGCTGCGCCCCGGAGGGCTGCTGTTTATCAGCAACCGCATCAACACGAAACTGATGCCCGGTAAAACCTGGGATCGGGACGAACTGGCCGCGCTGCTGGTCGAATATGGCATTGAAGATGCGGACCTCGAACCCTGGCAGGCCGATTATGACCGGGTATGGGCGATCAAAGGGGGCGAAGCTGAACCCGCTGGCGCGCGCCCTCTGGGTGAGATTCTGCGCTGCCCGTGCTGTCCCGCCAGCCTGATGGTGGAACGGGAGGGCGCGTGGGTGTGCGAACTGTGCAAAGGGGAAGCGAAAATCAGTGCGGATCGGGTGGTCGAGATATTCCCGCTTCAGCAGCGCTGCTGAGCTGCCGCTGCCGCCGCCGGGGGGGGTGCGGCGGCAAACGGCATGGTTCGCTCAATGCTGGTTTACTGCGCGCTGGCGGCTTTGGCGATTTCGTCCATCGACATCTGCTTGACGGTCTTGCAGATGTTCAGGTAGTAACCGCTGTTATCACGCACGCCAAAGACACGATCACCCCAGTATTCATCCTTGATTTCCTGCTCGATCTTCACACCTCTCGCCTGAACCTGGGCATAATAAGCATCGAGGTCCGCATCATCGGCCACGTAGACCATAAAGATGACGCCCTCGCCCCCTTTGGCAGACTGCGGCTGGAGATCAAGGCCAAAGGCAGCTTTGCCCAGGCTGACCCCCGCAAACGTCGGCGTGCCATCTGGCCCCGGCATGGTGAAATCGTGGTTGAACCCTAACATATCTCTGTAAAATGCGATGCTGGCTTCAATATCTTTGACGGACAAAATGGGCATAATCATGGGACTGCACTCCTTAGACTGATAATCTGAACAGGATTGACTTTTTCGCAGGTGAGTCTGGCCCGCCTACACAGGTTGATGATCTGCCAGCTTAATAGTGACTTCCGTTTCCCATTTCGCCGGGTCTGGCTCCTCAGCCGGGTCGGTCAGGTAAAATTCAAAGCGTCCGGCAAACCCATCGCCGCTGCCGGTGTCCCAGCAGTCCCAGGCGATCCCCTGTTCTCTGGCCCACTCGATGAGAACCCCGTTGGCTTCCATGAGACCGGAATAATCGCCGGTATATAGCAGGGTGGCGTATTGTCCCGCCGGGATGACGCCGGCTGAAATACGGCCATTCCCCGCCAGACTGCTGGCAACCGGCCAGCCGAGTTCAATATCCAGTTTGTCCGCCATGTTGATCACGTGGTAACGGATGAAGGGCGCGCCTGCCGGCGGAACGGCCTGATCGTTTAACCAGCCGATCACTTCATCCATCAGTTGGGGAATCACGGTGGGCAGTTCGTGCATGGATACCTGGGTTCGGATCGCCATGTAAGGCTGCTCCGGGCGTTTCTCGATTCTTAGTGCGCTAATCATTCGTATTTTTCCTGATGGACAAACTAATTAGACTACTACTGATGATGCCGACAGCGGGCTTCAGCCCGTTGTGCAAGGGGCTAAAGCCACCTTGTCTATTGTGAGCATCCTTTTTGTTTTATCCATGAGTATCCGTTTATCACCCTTATCTATATTAGCACATATGTTCTGTATCTGTCAAGCAAATCTTGTTATGGGTTGCCTGTACACACATGAACCCAAATTTGCTAGAATATTGTGATCTTTCACCCATGTAAGGATTCCAAATTGATCGTCCTTGCCAGCGCACACGCTCAGTTGATTACGCAAGCTGTTCAGGCAGCGCAGGCCGTCCATGACCTGCCTGTTTTTGCTATCCCTGCCGTTGAGATCAAGCCACCTAAACGCTCGGAACAGGGCGATTATGCGGCGTCGATTGCCCTGCAACTGGCGAAACTTGCCGGGATGAAACCGCTGGATGTCGCCGAAATCATCGTGAAGCACCTGCCGCCGGCGGATTATGTCGCGTCAGTGGAAATCGCGCCGCCGGGGTTTATCAACTTCCGGCTGAGTGATGACTGGCTGCGGCAGCAGGTCGAGACGATCATCACGGAAGGCGATACACTCTACCAACTGGAAATCGGCACAGGTAAGCGGGCGCAGGTCGAATTTGTCAGCGCCAACCCCACCGGGCCGCTGCATATCGGGCGCAGCCGGGGGGCTATCGTGGGCGACAGCATCGCGCGCATTCTGGAAGCGGCGGGCTATACAGTGGAGCGGGAATATTATTTCAACAACGCCGGGATGCAGATGCAAAGCCTGGGCAACAGCCTGCGCATCCGTTATTTGCAGGCGCTCGGCCAAACGGTGGAAATCCCCGAAGGGGGCAATTTTTACCAGGGTGAATACCTGATTAACTTTGCCAGAGAACTGGTCGCCGAACATGGCGATTCGTGGGTCGGGCAGGACTGGCAGCCCTTCAAGGAATATGCCGAACAGAAGATGTTCGAGAATATCCGCACGACACTTCAACGCATCGATATTCAGCACGATGTTTTTTTCAACGAGAACAGCCTGTTTGACAATGGCGCGATCTGGGACGTGATGGAAGACCTGGATGGTCGTGGTTACGTCTACAAGGCGCAGGAATGGGAAGGCGCGAGCGAGGAAGACAAGGCCAAAGCAGCCGGCAAAGACCCGGCCACATGGTTCCGCTGCACCCCGTTCGGGATCGACAAGGATCATGTGCTGGTCAAGAGTGACGGCACACCGACCTATACCCTGCCGGACATCGCCTATCACAAAAACAAGCTGGAACGCGGCTTCGACCTGGCGGTGAATATTCTCGGCGCGGATCATTTTGTACAGCATCAGGTGGTCAAGGCGGGCATTCAGGCGCTCGGCATGGATACCTCAAAAATCCGCGTGATTATCATGCAGTTCGTGCGCCTCATCCGTCAGGGCAAGGAAGTCAAGATGAGCACCCGGCGCGGCGATTATGAAACCCTTGACGATCTGATTGACGAAACCAGCCCGGATGCGGTGCGCTACCTGCTGCTGGCGCGCAGCCCGGATTCACGGCTGGATTTTGACCTGGACCTGGCGGTGGCACAGAATAACGAGAACCCGGTGTATTACATCCAGAACGCCCACGTGCGCTGCGCTGGTATCTTCCGGCAGACAGCGGAGGCTGGCCTGCGCGATGAACAGGTTGATCTGAACCTGCTGGGGGCGGATGAACTGCGATTCCTTCGCAAGGCGCTGGAACTGGGCGACATCATCGAGTTTTCGGCGCTCAACCTGGAACCGCACAAGATTGCGTTTTATGCGCACGAACTCGCCAGCGCGTTTCATCCTATCTATGACAGTGTGCGGGTGCTGAGTGAGGATGTCTCGCCCGATGTGGCGCGGGCGCGGCTGCGTTTTTACCGGGCAGCGCAGGTGGTGTTCCGGCGCGTGCTGCGGCTGATGGGCATGAGTACGCCGGAGTATATGTAGTGCTTTAGCGGTCAGCTTGTCAGCCGGTCAGCATTTCAGCAAAAGACTATTGGACGTAAGGTTAACGACAGGAGACCGTCTCTTATGGGCTTAAAACCGGATCACTGGATTCGCAAAATGGCGCTGGAACATGGCATGATCGAGCCGTTTGTCGAGAATCAGGTGCGCCAGGGGGTGATCAGCTACGGCGTCTCCAGCTACGGCTACGATATGCGCGTGGCGGATGAGTTCCGCGTGTTCACCAACGTCTACAACAGCATCGTCGATCCCAAGAACTTCTCGCCCGAGTCGTTCGTCA
>CAZKIB010000117.1:0-219 GCA_964552425.1 uncultured Anaerolineaceae bacterium
AGCTTCACGCGATGGTTTTCTGGATGATTATATTCTCAAGCTGCGCCCCTGGTACGCCGAACGCGCTGCCGCGATGCTCGCCGCGATGGAGCGGCACTTCCCGCCGGAAGTCGCTTTTACCCGGCCCAAAGGTGGATTTTTCATCATGGCGACCCTGCCGGACGGCATGGACGCGGTTGAACTGCTCAAACGGGCTGTCGAGCGCGGTGTGGTATTTAT
>CAZKIB010000117.1:270-1435 GCA_964552425.1 uncultured Anaerolineaceae bacterium
TACGATCCGGTTGAGCTTCTCGCGCTATCAGCCGGAAATTCTCGAAGAAGGAATCAAACGGCTGGCTGAAGCAATCAGGGAGATGATGGCCGAGCGTGTTTGATTTTTATGAGAAGTTTGCAGCGGCCAGTTTTTAGTTTGCGCAGTGAAGCAGTCGCGCTGAGCGCTCACCGTTGTGATCTTTCCCATTCGAATAACTTCTGACTGGCAACTGACAACCTGATATGACATGCTGGTTATGACTGTTTCGGTATTATTTCTATGATCTGTCCATAGATTTCAGGGGGCGAACCCGGCAGCAGTATGTTCGCGGCAATTCCTCGTTCATGGCAGCGCACGCTGTATATCGTGTTTTTCGCGCAGCTTATCTCCGCGATGGGTTTCTCACTCATCTTTCCATTTTTGCCTCTTTACGTACAGTCACTGGGGACCACCACCGGGATCAGCATTGAATTCTGGGCCGGGATGGTCTTTTCGGGGCAGGCCATTACCATGATGATCGCTTCGCCGATCTGGGGGGCACTGGCGGACCAGTATGGCCGCAAGCCGATGGTCGAACGGGCCATGTTTGGCGGCACAATTCTGCTGTTTCTGATGGCGCTGGTGGTTTCTGCCGAGCAGCTTGTTTTTCTGCGGGCCATTCAGGGTTTTGTGACTGGAACAGTCTCAGCGAATAACGCGCTGGTCGCAGCGTCCGCCCCCCGTGAGCGCATGGGTTATGCGATGGGGATGCTTCAGGTGGGGCAGTGGGCCGGAATTGCGCTGGGGCCGCTGGTGGGCGGTGTGCTGGCGGATGCGTATGGTTTTGCGCTGCCGCACATCTTCACGGCGATTTTGCTCGGCCTGGCCGGTTTGCTGGTGCATTTCGGAGTAAAGGAAGATTTTCACCCGTCGGACCGGGCACATGGGCGCAAGGCGGTGGTGGCGGAATGGCGGCATGTGCTGTCCATGAATGGCGTGCTGCTGGTGTATAACCTGCGATTCCTGACTGCCCTGATGCGTTCGATGATTGTGCCGATTGCGCCGCTGTTCGTTCAGACGCTGGTCGCGAACACCAGTGGCGTAAGCACCATCACGGGTTTTATGATCGGCATCAGTTCGGCGGCAGCGACAGCTACCGGGATTTATTTTGGCCGGTTGGGAGATCGCATCGGCCATCGCAAAA
>CAZKIB010000117.1:1445-3788 GCA_964552425.1 uncultured Anaerolineaceae bacterium
TTGGCTCGGCGATTCTGGCAGGCGTGACCCTTGTGCCGCAGGCGCTGGTCACGGACGCCTGGCAGTTGATTATCCTGTACGCTTTGACGGGCGCGGCAAGCGGCGGGCTGGTCTCCTCACCGAGCGCGCTGCTGGCGCAGTACACCGACCCCGGCGAGGAGGGCGCGGTGTATGGTCTGGACAACTCGATTGTGGCGGGCGGGCGGGCGCTGGCCCCGCTGATGGGGTCCGGTCTGGCGATCTGGTTGGGGTATCGGGGTGTGTTTGTAGTGGCGGCTCTATTGATGATTGTCATGGTCGTGATCGCCGTGCGCGGCCTGCCTGAACGCCAGCTAAAAACTGCATGAGACGCCCCTGAAGATTGCTTATCGGAATAACTGGAAGATGGTAGACTAAAAATTATTCATCCTGCAAAAGTCAGAAGATCGTAACCCTGCTTGATTAGCCTGCGTTTTTCCAGAATCAAATGGCGCGCATTCAGCCTGCCCGAAGTGCTGGTCGGCCTTTGGGTGCTAACGATGATCGCCCTGCCGATTGTCCGCTGGGTGATCGGCGATGCCGCTATCAGTTGGGGCATTGTGCTGACTACCTTGTTCCAGTTCAGCGCGGTGGCGGTGGTGGTAACCAGCGCATGGGGGTCCCGCCGTGCTGTTCAAACTCTTGCGCTGGTCAGCGCGGCCACCTTTATTGCTGAATTTATCGGTTCACACACCGGGCTGCCATTCGGACGTTACTATTATACGGATGTGCTCCAGCCCCAGTTGGCGGGTGTGCCGCTGCTGATTCCGCTGGCGTGGTTCATGATGCTGCCGCCGGCCTGGGCGGTGGCCCAGGTGCTTGTGGGGCTGCGCCGGCGCTGGCTGTATGCGGCGGTCAGCGCGGTGGCCCTGACCGCATGGGATTTGTTTCTTGATCCGCAGAATGTCGCCTGGGGCCTGTGGGTATGGACGGATGCCAGCGGCGCACAGGTATTTACCGGCGGCTATTTTGGCATTCCCTGGCTGAATTATGCGGGCTGGCTGCTGGTATCCTTTCTGGTCACACTGCTGGTTCGACCTGAACGGCTGCCAGTGAAACCCCTGCTGATTGTCTACAGCATTGTCTGGCTGTTCCAGACCATCGGGCAGCTATTTTTCTGGGGTTTGCCGGGGTCGGGTCTGGTCGGTTTTGCGGCTATGGGCGCGCTGCTGCTGCTGGTGGGCCTGCGCTGGCGGGAGCAGATGCGATGACTGAACTCCTGCTGATTATCGCGGCATTCTTCAGCGGCGCAATACCGTTTGCGGTGTGGGTGGGGCGGCTGGCGCTGAAGACGGACATCCGGCGCTACGGGGATGGCAATCCCGGCACGTTCAATGTTATGCGCGCGGGCGGTCTCAAATGGGGTGTGCTGGCGATGCTGCTGGAATTTGCCAAAGGTCTGGTTCCAGTGGCGCTGGCGAACTTTTATTTCCAGATGGAAGGTTCTGCGCTGGTGCTAGTGGCGCTGGCCCCGCTGCTGGGTCATGCCTTTTCGCCATTTCTGAAATTCAAAGGCGGCAAGGCAGTTGCAGCGACCTTCGGTATCTGGTGCGGGCTGACGATCTGGGAAGGCCCAACCGTACTGGGGATTTTGCTTGGCTTCTGGTATATGTTTATTTCCGAGAGCGGCTGGGCGGTGATCCTGACCATGCTCAGTTTTCTGGTCTATCTGCTGCTGGTGCATTTTGCGCCGGTGCTGCTGGCGGTGTGGGCCGGCAATGTTCTGCTCTTTGTATGGAAGCATCGTTCGGAACTGCGCCAACAGCCCACGCTTAAAAGCTGGTATCGTGATCTGGCCCTGCCATGGCACTCCTGATCTTTGTGACGGGCGCGCTGGTGGTGATCGCTCTGCTGACGGTTATCAACTCCTGGTTATTTTTGCAACTGGGGCGCGCGCCACGTACTGACTCACGGCCTTTTGTTTCAATCCTGATTCCTGCGCGCAATGAAGCGGCGGTCATCGGGCGAACCGTAAGCGCACTGCTGGCACAGGATTATCCGCGCTTTGAAGTGCTGGTGCTGGACGACCACTCGACTGATGGAACCGCGCAGACCGCGCTCGAAGCTGGTGATTCCCGCCTGCATGTGATACACGGCGCGCCGCTCCCGGCCGGCTGGCTCGGTAAAAACTGGGCGTGCCATCAGTTGGGTCAGGCCGCGCAGGGGGATGTGCTGCTGTTTGCCGACGCGGATGTCATCTGGCAGCCGGGCGCGCTGGGGGCGCTGGTGAATGAGCTGGACGATACCCAGGCGGATTTGCTGACCGTATGGCCGACCCAGATCACGCGAACGTGGGGTGAACGGTTGGTCGTGCCGCTGATGGCG
>CAZKIB010000117.1:3814-4156 GCA_964552425.1 uncultured Anaerolineaceae bacterium
TATCTGCCGCTGCCGCTGGTCCATCATACGCGCTGGCCGGTTTTCGCGGCAGCCAACGGGCAGTGCCTGGCATTTCGCCGCCGGGCCTACGAGCAGATTGGCGGGCATGGCGCGGTCAAAAATCGCATTGTCGAGGATGTCGCCCTGGCGGTCAGAATCAAGGCAGCCGGGCTGCGGCTGCGCATGGCGGATGGGGCGGAGTTGATCGCCTGCCGGATGTACACCCGTTGGACGCAGGTGCGCGATGGATTCGCCAAGAATATCCTGGCAGGGCACGGCGACAGCATCCCGTTTCTGGTGATTTCCACCGTGTTTCACTGGCTGATTTTTGTACTCCCCTGG
>CAZKIB010000117.1:4176-6889 GCA_964552425.1 uncultured Anaerolineaceae bacterium
TGGCCGGACGGCTTCTGGCCGTTTACGCTTATCCTGCTTGGCGTGGGTGTGCGCCTGTTGAGCGCGGCGGCGACCAGGCAGCGGATTGGTGATGGTCTGTTGATGCCCGTGTCCGTGATCCTGATGACCGTCATCGCGGCGCGTTCGGTCTACTGGCGGCTGCGTTACGGCGGCCCGCGCTGGAAAGATCGCACTATTCGGGCAGAGCGTGCCGCGCATGGCTGATCCGGTGGTGATTATCGGGGCAGGCATCGGCGGTCTGAGCGCTGCGATCCGGCTGGCGGCTGCCGGACGTCAGGTCATCGTGCTGGAACAGAACGCATCTGTGGGCGGCAAGATGGGCGAAATCCGCGCCGGGGGTTTCCGCTGGGACACCGGGCCATCGGTCATCACCATGCGGCATGTCTTTGAGGATTTGTTCGCCAGCGCAGGCCGGCGGCTGGATGATTATCTTACACTGCAACCTGTGGAGCCGCTGACCCGCTATTTTTATGCGGATGGCACGGTTTTGGATGCCAGCCGGGATTGGCCTAAAATGGCCGAGCAGATCGAACGGCTTGATCCCCGCGATGTGGAGGGGTTTCTCCGTTTTCTGGCATACGCCGCACGCCTGCACCGGATCACCGGCCCGGCGTTTATTTATGGTGAACCGCCTTCACTGCGGAGTCTGACCCGTGTGCCACCGTCTGATGTGCTCCGAATTGATGGGCTGCGGACGATGGATGCCGCTGTTCGAGATTATGTGCATTCCCCGCATCTGCGGCAGTTGTTAGGGCGTTTTGCGACTTACGTGGGCGGCAGCCCGTATCATGTCCCGGCCACACTGAATGTGATTGCCCATGTCGAACTGACGGGCGGGGTGTGGTATCCGCAGGGAGGTATCTACAGCATCGCGCAGGCGCTGGCCCGGCTGGCAGTTGAACTCGGTGTCGAGATTCGTAGTGGCTGTGCCGTTCAGGGGATAATCGTCGAAGCGGGACAGGTGAGCGGTGTTCGCACGGCGGATGGGAGCGTGATCGACACGCGGGCGGTGATCGCCAATGTGGATGTGGCGACGGTGTATGAAAAACTGCTGCCTGACCTGAACCCGCCGCGTGCCCGGCAGTTAATCGAGAGCGAACCGTCCTGCTCTGGCTTTATTATGCTGCTTGGTGTGGAAGGCCAGCACCCTCAACTGGCACACCATAACATTTTTTTCTCGTCCGATTACCGGCGTGAATTCGCCGATATTTTCGAGCGCGGCCGGCCGCCGGATGCCTTTGTCAATCATGTCGTAAATGATGGCGCGACTGTGTATGTGGCGATCACCTCAAGGTCCGACGCACAGGATGCGCCACCGGGCTGTGAAAACTGGTTTGTGCTGGTCAACGCGCCGGCGCTGAACACGCGGTTTGACTGGCACACTCAGGCTGACGGATATGGAAGACGGGTGCTGGACTACCTGGCAGCCTTTGGACTGGATGTGCGAAATAAGATTCGTGTCAGACAGATTCTGACACCTGTGGACCTGGAACGGCTGACCGGTGCGCGGCGCGGGGCACTGTATGGCGCATCTTCCAATAACCGGTTTGCCGCATTTCACCGCCCGAATAATCGCGCGGCAGATGTGAAGGGTCTGTATTTTGCGGGGGGAACCACGCATCCTGGCGGCGGTGTGCCGATGGTGACACTCTCCGGTAAGGTCGCCGCGAGTATGGTGCTGGCAGATACCACCCAATTATAGGGCTATTGACAAGCGGGCTTCCTGGGCATAATATGAACTCAATGTTAAGCGCGTGTTACGCGCTAATTTTATCGGCCAGGATAGTGTAGAATATACACTAAGGGGTATCAGGTGACATTGGAAGAAACCATCCACGTGCTGGTGCAGATGGCGCTGGCGGAAGACCTGGGCGAAGGTGGGGACATTACCACACAGGCAATCATGGCGCAGGATGCCCTGATGCGCGGCCAGATTGTGGCGAAGGCCGACGGGGTGATCGCCGGGCTGTCGGCGGTGCGCTCCACGTTTTATCAGATCGATTCCAGTGTGCAGTTTGAGCCACATGTGGTGGATGGCGCTAGAGTCACACGGGGCACAGTCGTGTGTACCTTGCAGGGCGGTGCGCGTTCTCTGCTGATTGGGGAGCGAACCGCGCTTAATTTTTTGCAGCGGCTTAGTGGCATTTCGACACTAACCCGGCAGTTTGTGGACGCTGTCGCCGGGACAGGGGCGGTCATTCTCGATACCCGCAAGACGACCCCCGGCTGGCGGCGGCTGGAAAAATACGCGGTGCGCATGGGCGGCGGCCAGAATCACCGCATGGGCCTGTATGATGCGGCCATGATAAAGGATAACCATATCGCCGCAGCCGGCGGCATTGTTCCGGCGGTTGAAATGGTGCGCGCATATCCCGGCGCGCAGGGCTTGCGGATTATTGTGGAGGTCGAAACACTGGCCCAGTTGGAGGAAGTGCTGCCGCTGAATGTCGATCAGGTGCTGCTGGACAACATGGACGAGGCCACCATGCGGCAGGCCGTTGAAATCGCGGCGGGGTGTGTGCCGCTGGAGGCATCCGGCAATATGTCGCTGGAACGAGTGGCGGCAGTGGCGGCGGCTGGCGTGAATTTTATCAGTGTGGGTGCGCTGACGCATTCCGCACCGGCTTTTGATTTATCCATGCGTTTAGAGTAGTGGGAGAATGGGTATGTCCGCAGTGGAAATGACCATGCC
>CAZKIB010000117.1:6919-8847 GCA_964552425.1 uncultured Anaerolineaceae bacterium
GACCATGCCGGTTGACCCGGCGATTGAAGCAACCCTGATCGAACGTGAAGAAGCCGCCATTGAGCGGATCAAACGGGCGCGTGAAATTATGGGTGATGAGGTTGTCATTCTCGGTCATCACTACCAGCGTGATGAAGTCGTGCAGTTCGCCGACTTTACCGGGGACAGCTATCAACTGAGCCAGGAAGGGGCGAAGGTCAAGGCGAAGTACATCATATTCGCTGGCGTTCACTTCATGGCGGAAAGCGCCGATATTCTGGGCCGCGACGATCAGGTCGTCATTCTGCCCAACATGAAAGCCGGTTGCAGCATGGCGGATATGGCGAATCTCGAACAGGTGCTGACTGCCTGGGCCGAACTGGAAGATGTGCTGATGAATGACCCTGAACAGTCCATCATGCCGATCACCTATATGAACAGCGCCGCCAATCTCAAGGCATTTGTGGGTGAACATGGTGGCACTGTCTGCACCTCGTCGAACGCGGAAGGCGCGCTGAACTGGGCCTTCGCGCAGCGGGAGAAGGTCTTTTTCTTCCCGGACCAGCACCTGGGGCGCAACACCGGCAAGCGGATGGGTATTCCCCTGGAGCAGATGGTGCTGTGGGACCCCTTCCAGCCCTACGGCGGTCTGACAGACGCGCAGATACTTAACGCGCGCATCATCCTGTGGAAGGGGCATTGCAGCGTTCACCAGCAGTTCCGGCCAGAGCATGTCGATCTGTGGCGCAAACATCACCCGGATGTGAATATCATTGTTCACCCGGAGTGCATGATGGAAGTGGTCGACAAAGCGGATTATGTAGGTTCAACTTCGTACATCATCAAGAAGATTGAGGCGGCGGAACCGGGGACCAAATGGGCTGTCGGCACAGAAGTTCACATGGTCAACCGCCTGAAAAATGAACAGCCTGATAAAGCTGTGAATTTGCTGTCGCCGTTTGCGTGCCTGTGCAGCACGATGTATCGTATCAGCCCGCTGGACCTGGCGGATGTGCTGGAAAATCTGGTCGAAGGCCGTGTGATTAACCAGATCAGCGTGCCGCAGGACATCAAGCAGAAGGCCAAACTGGCGCTGGATCGTATGCTGGCTATTCCCAGGTAAGCAGGTCCTCAATGAAATATATCCAGACACACACGCTCATTATTGGCTGCGGAATCGCGGGGGCGGCGGCGGCGCTGCGTCTGAGCGATGACCCGGATCACGACATCATCGTCATCACCCGCGCACAGGAAGCCAACGACAGCAACAGCGGCTGGGCACAGGGTGGCATCGTCACGCGAGGGCTGGACGATTCCCCGGATTTGCTGGTCGAGGATATTCTGAATGCCGGGGCGGGTTTAAGTTCCCCAAAGGCGGCGCGCCTGCTGGCGGAAGAAGGCCCGGAACTGGTGCGCTCGGTGCTGATTGAGCGCTGCGGGGTGCGTTTTGACCAGAGAGAGGATGGCAGCCTGTACTATGGGCTGGAGGCAGCTCACAGCACGCGGCGGATTGTACACGTAGGGGATATGACCGGCAGTGCGATCACCGATCACATGCTGGCTACGCTGGCGACCCGGCCCAATGTGCGCCTGCTGACCAATCACACGGCTGTCGACCTGATCACTTTCCCACACCACGCGCTGGACCCGCTGGCGGTTTACGAGCCGATGACCTGTCATGGGGTGTATGCGCTGGATCGTGAAACCGGCGAGATTATCCGCATTCTGGCGGGCTATACCATGCTGGCAACGGGCGGTCTGGGGCAGATTTTCCGCAACACCAGCAATCCAAAAGGGGCACGGGGCGACGGCCTGGCGATGGCGGAGCGGGCCGGGGTACGCATCATCAATATGGAATATGTTCAGTTTCATCCGACGACGCTCAGTGTGCGCGGCGCGCCCAACCTGCTCATCAGCGAGGCGGTGCGTGGCGAGGGTGGCGTGCTGCT
>CAZKIB010000117.1:8865-10453 GCA_964552425.1 uncultured Anaerolineaceae bacterium
CGTTTATGCAGCGCTATTCACCGGAGTGGCGTGACCTGGCCCCGCGTGATGTAGTGGCACGGGCTATCCACATGGAAATGCTCGAACATGGTTACGACCACGTCTATCTGGACATCGCCAGCAAGCATCCGGCAGCCTTTCTCCGCGAGCGTTTTCCGCAAATTGTTGAGAACTGCGCCCGTTATGGCGTGGATGTCACCACTGAGCCGATTCCGGTGGTCCCGGCTGCGCATTATTCCTGCGGTGGCGTGCTGGTGGATGAATGGGGTCGCACCAATTTTGACGGCCTGTACGCCATCGGGGAGGTAAGCTGTACTGGTTTGCACGGCGCGAACCGGCTGGCGAGTACCAGCCTCCTTGAAGGTCTCGTGTGGGGGGATCGGGCGGCCTGTGATGTACTGAACAGCCCGCGCGACCCGATTGATAATGCGCGCGTTCCAGGCTGGGTGTATCGTGGGGATAGTGACCCGGACCCGGCGCTGCTGGAAGGCGACATGACCACCATTCGCAATATCATGTGGCATTATGTGGGGCTGGTGCGCACCGAGGAGCGGCTGGCGCGGGCACAGCGCGAACTGCGGCATCTGTGGCATGAAATTGAGGAATTTTACCGGACCACGCGGCTGAACGATCAACTGATTGGCCTGCGCAACGCGGTGCAGGTGGCGCGGATGGTGACGTACGCGGCCACCCGCAGCAGGGTGAGTCGCGGGGCGCATTACCGGGCGGATGCGCAGGAAGAGACGCCAGAAATGCCCGAAGTCGTACAGGCGAGAGGATAACCCATGAGCGAATTTATCTATCTGGATCACAGCGCGACGACACCGGCGGACCCTCGTGTGGTTGAGGCTATGCTGCCGTACTGGACCGAGATATTTGGCAACCCTTCCAGCCTGCATAAAGTCGGCAAGACCGCCCAGAACGCAATGGAGCAGGCCCAGCAGAGTATTGCCAGCGTGTTGAACTGTCAGGGCAGCGGGCCATCGGAGATTGTGTTCACCAGCGGCGGAACCGAGTCAGACAATCTGGCGCTCAAGGGTGTGGCTTATGCGATGCGTTCACGCGGGCGCGGCCAGCATATCATCATCAGCGCCGCAGAGCATCACGCCGTGCTGGATGTGGCGAAAGAGTTGGAAGCGGATGGTTTTGAAATTACCTATCTGCCGGTGGACACCTATGGACGGGTTACGCCGGGGCAGGTGGTGGAGGCCATGCGCGATGACACGATACTGGTCAGCATCATCTATGCCAATAACGAGGTTGGCACAGTGAACCCGATTGCCGATATTGGCGCGGCGATCAAGACAAAAAATCGCCGGGTGCTGTTTCACACCGATGCGGTGCAGGCTGCCGGTTTGCTGCCTCTGGATGTAAAGGCGCTGAATGTCGATCTGCTGAGTCTGTCGGCGCACAAGTTTTATGGGCCAAAGGGAATCGGACTGTTGTATGTCCGGCGTGCCGTGCCTCTCAAAACGCAGATGCTTGGCGGGGGACAGCAGGCGCACCGTCGCAGCGGGACGGAGCCTTTGCCGCTGATTATGGGCATGGCCGAGGCGCTGCGACTGGCCGAAGCTGAACGCGAAGCAGC
>CAZKIB010000117.1:10463-12883 GCA_964552425.1 uncultured Anaerolineaceae bacterium
TTACCGTGCTGCGCGACGATCTTATCAGGCGACTGCTGGAAACCATCCCCGAAGCGAATCTGACCGGTCACCCGACAGAACGGCTGGCAGGGCATACCAGTTTTACGATGCGTCTGCTGAATGGCGATTCGATCCTGCTGGATTTAAGCGAAATCGGTATCGGAGCCAGCGGGGGGAGCGCCTGTACCACCGGCCAGCAGGAACCCAGCCACGTGCTGCTGGCGATGGGCGTGGACCCCGACCACCTCATGGGTCAGATGCGCTTTGTGCTGGGCAAGCACAGCACCCAGGAGCATGTGGACCGCCTGATTTACCATCTCAACGCGCTGGTCGAACGTCACCGCGCCATGATCCCAGAAATCGGATAAGTATGGGCAAACCACGTTACACCGTCATACTCGAAAGTAGCCCGGCCCCGGAAGACCTGGACGCCGTGAGGGCCGGATTGGATGCGTTTAACCGCAGTCAGATCAGCTTTGGTCCCGAACAGGACTATCAGCCGCTCAGTATCCTGATTCGCGCCAACGACGGCACGGTCATGGGCGGGGCGCTGGGAGGGAGCTGGTGGGGCTGGATGTACATCAGCGTTCTGTGGGTTCACGAAGACCTGCGCGGGCAGGACTTCGGCACGGACCTGATGCGTTCGGCGGAAAACGAAGCCCGGAAACGCGGCTGTGGCTCCATCTTTCTGGATACGCACACGTTTCAGGCGCTGCCGTTTTACCAGAAACTCGGCTATGAAATCTTCGGCCAACTGGACGACTTTCCGCCCGGTCACACCCGCTATTATCTCAGGAAGAGTCTGGTCGAAACATCACAGATGTGAAGTCAGGAGAGGAGGTCAGACTGTGCCTGAACGCGCTGAAGCACGTCCCGAACACGAGTCTGATCAGCCTGGCTGTAGGTGTCGAAGCGTTCTGGTTCACGCTCGTAATCCACACGGCGGCTGAACACACTCAGGCTCTCAAAGGTCTGATGATAGGGCTTTCCAAAATCCACCGTAAAGCTTTCTTCATCTGCCAGGGGGATCGGAATCACCGGCATTGGCGCATCCACCTGAAAACCATACACCCGCAGCCGCCCGGTTTGCAGGTCTGGACGAGGGTTTGTGACTGTGATGAGGTAGGGGTATGCGCCGGGTTCCTGATCGGGATAACTCGGAATGAGGCCGATCACCGGCGGGGACTGGTGCAGGTAGTCGATTTCGACCAGGGCGATACCGGAACGCAGGGTGTTTTCGCGACCTTCAAGGTACTGGTGATAGCCCGTGCCGCCTGGTTTGTTGGTCGGTGATAAGAGTTCGATCCAGGTGACGACTTTGCCGATGTCGTTTGCATCAACCTGACGAATTGCAATAGCAGTCAGATAGGCTTCTTCGTCCAGAGTAAGCGATTCGATGGCCGGCAGCTCCAGCGTGGGAGCCGTGACAGAACCGGCTAAAGATGCGCCGGAAGATGCCGGAGCTTCATTTTGGTAAATCGTGATATCCGGTTTTCGGCGCTTGATTCGTTCGCTGCGGATTTCTTCGCCGCTGACCGGGTGATAGGGTTTAATCTGGAGACCGCGTTCCGGTTCAGCGATATAACCCGGTGGGAGCAGCCCATCGATTTCCATTGCCAGCAGAGTGATGTGTGGGCCGTGAAAGCTTCCCCAGGCATCGGCGTCATTTTGCAGGCTGCTGTGCAGGTGAGCATTAATTCCCCGGTACTGGTTGGCCCTCAAACGCAGCGGCATAAAACGTACCCCGACATTTCACGACGATTGTCATGAGCATACCACAATTTCCTTGACAATCCGGTTCGGTGCGGTACACTTTCGCGTTATGATTGCGAAATGGTTCACATTTATCCGCCGCGAACGTCGTCGTACCAGCTTCATAGGGTTCGGTGGTTTCGGCGCGTAAACAAGCCATTTCAGCCAGTTTGTGAGCCATAACCCCGAACCCATCGGGGTTTTTTTGTGTGATCTGGAGGAACACTGTGGTAGAAAGACCGGAAGTGAAAAAGGTAGTACTGGCCTACAGCGGTGGGCTGGATACATCGGTGATTGTGCCCTGGCTGCGCAACAATTACAAGAACTGTGAGGTGATCTGCTTTTGCGCGGACCTGGGTCAGGAAGAGGAGCTTGACGGCCTGGAAGAGATAGCCCTCGAATCCGGCGCGAGCAAGCTGTATATCCGCGACCTGCGCGAAGAATTTCTGACTGATTTTGTGTACCCGACCATGCAGGCTGGTGCGGTCTATGAGCGCGAGTACCTGCTGGGGACTTCGTTCGCCCGTCCGCTGATCGCCAAACACCTGGTGGAGATCGCCGAACTGGAAGGCGCGGACGCAGTGGCGCACGGTTGCACCGGCAAGGGCAACGATCAGGTGCGTTTTGAAGTCACCGTGATGGCGCTGAACCCCAAGCTGAAAGTGATC
>CAZKIB010000117.1:12934-19931 GCA_964552425.1 uncultured Anaerolineaceae bacterium
AAATCCGCAGCCGGCAGGACGCGCTGGCTTACGCGGCGGAATTCAATGTGCCGGTTTCGCACACGGAAAAAGACATTTACAGCCGTGACCGCAACCTCTTCCATCTCAGCCACGAGGGTGGCCTGCTCGAAGACCCCTGGAACGAGCCGGAAGAACGCATGTACAAGATCACGAAAAGCCCGATGGATGCGCCGGATACGCCTGCGCTGGTCGAAATTGGCTTTGAGCGCGGCGTGCCGGTGAGCATTGATGGCGAAAAACTGCCGCCGGTTGAGCTGTTCACACGGCTGAATAAACTGGCTGGCGCGCATGGCATTGGCCGCGCCGATATTGTCGAAAACCGGCTGGTCGGTATGAAAAGTCATGGTGTTTATGAAACCCCTGCCGGAACGCTGCTGCACAGGGCGCATCAGGCGTTGGAGAGCGTGACGCTCGACAAGCACACCATGCACTATAAGGACTTTGTCGCGGTGAAGTATGCCGAACTGGTTTATAACGGCCTGTGGTATACGCGCCTGCGCGAAGCGATGGATGCCTTCATGCAGGTGACGCAGGAGAATGTGACTGGCACGGTGCGTATGAAACTGTATAAAGGCAATATGATTATCGCCGGACGCAAGAGTTCCTTCAGCCTGTACCGTGAAGACTACGCCTCGTTTGGCGAAGAGGATGTTTACAACCAGAAAGACGCGCAGGGCTTTATCACCCTGTTTGGCCTGCCCATGAAGGTCGAAGCGCTGCTCTCGATTGACGGCGGCGGCGCGAGTCGCTATCGCAAGCCGGATTACAGCAAGTTCAAACGCGACTGAAGCAAGGCAAAAGAGAAAAAGAATCAACGCAAAGACCGCAAAGGAGCAAAGATGCAAAGGTCTGAACGAACCTGTATCTTTGTGTCCTTTGCGCCTTGCCATTGACATCTACAAGGACAGGCAAAAATGGGATTATGGGGCGGGCGCTTTTCTGAACCGGCGGACGATGACCTGAAGGCGCTGCAAGACAGCATCAGTTTTGATAAACGCATGTACCGTGAAGACATTGCCGGGAGCATCGCCTATGCGCGGGCGATTGCAGGCGCGGGCATCATCACGCCGGACGAAGCCAGCACGATCATTCAGGGTCTGGAAACAGTGCGGCAGGAGTTCGACAGCGGCACGTTTGAATTGCAGCCGGGCGATGAAGATATTCATACAGCAGTCGAACGCCGCCTGACTGAGATGGTTGGGCCGGCAGGGGGTAAGCTGCATACCGGGCGCAGCCGTAACGATCAGGTGGCGACGGATTTTCGCCTTTGGGTGATGCGTGCCATTGGGGATATGGACGAACTGATCGCTCATCTGCAAATGGCGCTGGTGACACAGGCCGAGCAGCATCTGTATACCCTGATGCCGGGCTATACCCATCTTCAGCCCGCGCAGCCCATCACGCTGGCGCACTGGCTGATGAGTTTCTTCTGGATGCTGGCGCGGGACCGGGAGCGCCTGACGGATGCACGCGGGCGAGCAGCCGTGCTGCCGTTAGGTTCCGGCGCGCTGTCCGGCACGCCGTTTGCGATTGATCGCCAGAAAATTGCGGATGAACTAGGTTTTAATTCGTGTAGTCAAAACAGTCTCGACGGAGTCAGTGATCGTGATTTTGTCGCTGAAACACTGTTCGCGCTGGCCCTCGCCGGCACTCATCTCAGCCGATTGGCCGAGGACATCATCATTTACAGCAATCCTTTGTTCGGGTATATCACCCTGAATGACCGTTACAGCACAGGTTCCAGCCTGATGCCGCAGAAACGCAACGCGGACCCGATGGAACTGGCACGCGGCAAGGCCGGGCGGTTGATCGGCAACCTGACTGGTTTACTCACTATCCTCAAGGGCCTGCCAAGCACTTACAACAAGGACCTGCAAGAAGATAAGGAAGCGCTGTTCGACTCGGTTGACAATCTGACTAAGCTGCTGCCGGTAGTGACAGCTATTATCCAAACCCTGAAGGTCAACCCGGATAAAATGCGTGCGGCCCTGGGAGAGGAACTTCTGGCGACGGAACTGGCGGATTATCTGGTTCACAGGGGTATGCCATTCCGGCAGGCGCATCATATCGTGGGGCAGGTGGTGCAGTATGCTGCTGCGCATCAAGTCACCTTTTCGCAGGTTCCGCTGGAAGAACTCCAGACACTCTCTACACTTTTCGCCGCAGACGTGGCCGACGTTTTCGATTTTGACGCGGCGGTGGCGCGGCGGCGCACAGCCGGCGGGACCGGGCCGGATGCCGTGCGCGTTCAGATCGAGGCAGCCCGGCAGTGGTTGACTGGACGGTGAGGCTGCTTTGTGCAAGTAACACAACTTTGGGCAGGTAACTATATGAACTTGCACCATATACCACCTGGGCCTTGACACTTTTCCAATTGCTGGTTACGCTTTAGAAATTAAGAAGCACAACATAAGACCTATGAATCTGAAGCGTATTGCCACCCTCAACAACCTGCTTATCGCCCTCGTACTCGTACTCATTATTGGCGGGTTATAACGGCTTGGGTGGCAGCAGTCTATCAAGTATGGAATACAGCCCCCAAGCCAGGGGGCTTTTTATTTACGCAGGATAACAGCCGGTGAAACACAGCACAGCCAGTCAAACTCACACTCACGCTCCGATGGCGGCCAATGGCCGGACTTCGGCTGATGCTTTCGCCCGCAGGTGGTTCATTATCGGCGCGCTTTCCAACATTGATCTCAGGAAGGCGCGCTGTTTTTTTAACTGAGGAGAAAAGAAATCTATGCCTGCCGAATGGATCTGGATGGATGGCAAGTTTGTTAAATGGGAAGACGCAACCGTACATGTAACCACCCATGCCCTGCATTACGGTTCCAGTGTATTTGAAGGTATACGTGCCTACAGTACACCGCAGGGGCCGGCCGTGTTCCGTATGCGGGAGCATACCCACCGGCTGGCGCATTCGGCACGAATGGCCCGCATGGAGATGCCCTTTAACGAAGAGGAAATCAACCGGGCGATTGTCGAACTTGTCGAGCGCAACGGTCATGAAGCCTGCTACATCCGCCCGCTGGTGTTCCGGGGTGCAGGACCGCTGGGGCTGGAAGGGCGCAAGAACCCTGTTAATGCCATGATTATGACGATGGAATGGGGCACATACCTGGGGCAGGAAGCGCTCGAAAAGGGTGTGGATGTACAGATCAGTTCTTGGCGGCGTCTGGCCCCGGATACAGCTTCATCGCTGGCAAAGATTGGCGGCCAGTATGTCAACAGCCAGTTTATCAGCATGGAAGCGCATGACAACGGCTTTAATGAAGGGCTGGCGCTCGACATTTACGGTTATGTCAGCGAAGGCGCGGGCGAGAATGTCTTTGTCATCATCAACGATGTGGTTTATACACCTGGCCCGGCTTCGAGCATTCTGCTGGGCATAACCCGCGATTGTGCCCTGACCATTCTGCGGGATATGGGCTACACCATCCGTTCCGAGCATATCAGCCGCGATATGCTGTACATCGCGGACGAAATGTTTTTCACCGGGACCGCCGCTGAAATTACACCCGTGCGATCCGTAGATCGCCTGATGGTGGGCGCAGGTGGGCGCGGACCGATCACCAAAGCGGTCCAGGACGAATTTTTTGCCATTACGTCGGGGCGGAAAGCGGACCCCTACGGTTGGCTGACGTTTGTGAAGACGACACAACCTGCAAGTGGGGATTGAGTAGGGAGATGGAATCTGATGGAACTGACAGGCGCTGAAATTATCATGGAATGTCTGCTCCGCGAAGGGGTGGACGTGATGTTTGGGTATCCGGGCGGCGCGATTTTGCCGACCTACGATGCGATGACGAAATATCCGCAAATCCATCATGTGCTGGTGCGCCATGAACAGGGCGCGTCGCATATGGCGGATGGTTATGCACGCGCTACCGGGCGCGTGGGTGTGGCGATTGCGACCAGCGGGCCGGGGGCGACCAATCTTGTCACCGGACTGGCGACAGCCCAGATGGATTCGTCCCCGATTGTGGCGATTACCGGGCAGGTTGCGCGTGGGTCCATCGGCACGGATGCTTTTCAGGAAACCGACGTCACGGGTGTGACGCTGCCTGTGACCAAACACAATTATCTGGTGAGTGACGCTGAAGAACTGGCCTACACCATCCGTGAGGCTTTTTATATCGCGCGCAGCGGGCGGCCCGGCCCGGTGCTGATTGATGTTCCAAAAGATGTGCAAACGCAGAAAATCGAATTTGTTTATCCTGAAGGCGAGATTCGCCTGCCGGGTTACAAGCCGCCGAAGCAGGCTGCTGAAGATCAGATCGCGCGCGCGATTGAGCTGATAAACCGCGCCGAACGCCCTGTTATTCTGGCCGGACACGGCATTTTGATGGGACGCGCTTCGTATGAACTGCGGGAACTGGCCGAACGCGCGGGTATCCCGGTGGCGCTGACGCTGCTGGGCAAGGGCGCGATGCCCGAAAAACATCCGCTGGTCATGGGGATGATGGGGATGCACGGGGCCGCCGCGTCCAACCATGCTATTCAGGAAGCGGATTTGCTGATTGCGCTGGGGATGCGTTTCGATGATCGCGTGACTGGCAATCTGAAGACCTACGCGGTTAACGCCCACAAGATTCACATTGATATTGATCCGTCCGAAATCAACAAGAATGTGAAGGTAGATGTCGGTATCGCGGGTGACGTGCGTATGGTGCTGTCTCAACTGCTGCCGGCTATCGAGATGCGCCAGCACCCCGATTGGCTGGCGCGCATTCGTGATTGGCAGGAAGATGCCGACGAACGCGATATTCTGCACCACAACACCGGCGAACGGCTGCTGGGCGCGCAGGTGATTAATGACCTGTGGCGCTTTACGGACGGTGAGGCGATCACGGTCACGGATGTGGGCCAGCACCAGATGCTGGAAGCGCAGTACTACCCGCACCAGCGCCCGGCCACATTGATTACCAGCGGCGGCCTGGGAACAATGGGCTTTGGTGTCCCGGCGGCGATTGGCGCAAAATTCGGCCAGCCCAACGAAGAAGTCTGGGCGATTGTCGGTGACGGTGGGTTCCAGATGACCATGTGTGAACTGGCAACCGCCGCGCAGGAACATGTGGATGTGAACATCGCCATCCTGAACAACGGCTTTCTGGGCATGGTGCGGCAGTGGCAGGAGTTTTTTTACGAAGAGCGCTACCATGCCACGCCGATGTTTAACCCGGATTTCTGCAAACTGGCCGAAGCGTTTGGTATCCCGGCCATGCGCGTGACCAATCGCAGCCAGATAGAAGAATCAGTGGCGTTTGCCCGCAGCGTGAAGGGGCCGGCGCTGGTGGAATATGTGATCGAAAAAGAAGAAATTGTGTACCCGATGGTTCCCGCAGGCGCGGACCTGCATAATATGATCCGGCGTCCCAAGCCGGGCGAGGTGATGACCAAATGACCGACCAGACTCCTGCTACAGAACCTCATCAGAAGCATACACTGGTAGCGCTGGTGGAAAATAAACCGGGCGTCCTGAACCGTATCGCCAGTCTGTTCCGGCGGCGCAGCTTTAATATCGACAGCCTGACGGTTGGGCGAACGCACAAGCAGCACGTCTCACGCATGACGATTGTGGTGGATGCAGCGCAGGCCAACCCCAATCTGATCGCCGCTAATTTGCTCAAACTGGTGAATGTGATCGAAGTGCGCGTGATTTCCAGTGAGCCGCATGTCAGCCGGGATATGGCGCTTATCAAGGTGCGCAGCAATGACGCGGAATCACGCAACACCTTAACCGATATTTGTGAGCGGTATCCGGCGCGCATCGTCGATATTGGGCCGGAAGTCGCCATTGTCGAAATCGCGTCACAGGAAGACATCGTGGAACATCTCATCGAAGAACTGCGCCCGATTGGCATTGTCGAACTGGTGCGGACAGGCGTGGTGGCGATGGGGCGCGGTGTGCGTATTCAGGATACGGAATACGAACCGGCGGTCAAAGTCAAACCCAACGCGAATGGTTATCAGCGCTTTAGCGTGTAACATTTCAGGGAGCAGGCGCTTGCTGTGAGCGCCTCATGATTACGGAGAAATCTACATGGCAACACTGTACTACGATAAAGATGCAGACCTCAGCCTCCTCAAGGGCAAGACCATTGCGGTCATCGGCTACGGCAGTCAGGGGCACGCCCACGCGCTGAATGCCAGAGACAGTGGAATGAATGTGGTGATTGGTCTGCATGAAGGCAGCAAGAGCCGCGCCAAAGCCGAAGCGGACGGACTCAAGGTGATGTCTGTTGCGGATGCGACGAAGGCCGCTGACATCGTGATGATCGTGATTCCTGACACCAAACAGGCTCAGGTATATGGGGAGTCCATCGGTTCGAATCTGAAGCCGGGCAGTATGCTGATGTTCGCGCACGGTTTCAATATTCACTTCGGCCAGATCACCCCACCGCCTTCTGTGGACGTGACAATGGTTGCGCCCAAAGCGCCCGGCCACCGGGTCCGCGAGGTGTTTACCGAAGGCGCGGGTACACCGGGTCTGGTTGCCGTTCATCAGGATGCTACAGGCAGCGCGAAAGCGCTGGCGCTGGCCTACGCCAAAGCGATTGGCTGCACCCGCGCGGGCGTGATCGAAACCACGTTCAAAGAGGAAACCGAGACCGATCTCTTTGGTGAGCAGGTGATTCTCTGCGGCGGCGTTACAGCCCTGATTCGCGCGGCGTTTGAAACGCTGGTCAAAGCGGGCTATCAGCCGGAAGTGGCCTACTTCGAATGCTTGCACGAACTGAAACTGATTGTGGACCTGCTGTACGAAGGCGGCCTGAGCTACATGTGGTACAGTGTCAGTGATACGGCGGAATACGGCGGTTATGTGACCGGGGACCGCATCGAGGCGCTGGTAAAAGAGGACCTCGCCGGTGTGCTGGAAGATATTCAGAGTGGCAAATTCGCGAATGATTGGGTTGAGGAAAACAAGAACGGCCTGCCCAATTTCCGCGAACGTCGCAAACGCGAGCATGAT
>CAZKIB010000117.1:19966-20408 GCA_964552425.1 uncultured Anaerolineaceae bacterium
GGACCTGCGCGATATGATGACCTTCCTCAAGGCCAAACGGATTAAACAGGAGTCCTAGGGTAGAGCGGACCGCATGATGCAGCTCAGGCGCGTTGAAGATGTGGCGAATTTCGCCCGCCGTGTGGAGCCGTTTCTGGTGAGACACGAGGTCGAGAATAATCTGCTGCTGGGGTTGATGTCCAGCATTCAGGATTTCACTGATTCGCCGTATCTGGCTTATGTCGAAATTCAGGGCGAGGTGATCGCGGTGGCCTTGCGCACACCGCCGCGCGGCCTGGTTCTGTCGACGCTGACAGAGATAGACGCGCTTGAACTCATCGCGCGGGATGTCTACGCCTGTGATCCTGCTCTGCCGGATGTAACCGGTCCGAAACCGCTGGCTGAAGCTTTCACCGACTGCTGGCAATCATTGAGCGGTGCGGCGCACCGGCTGGAACTGGCG
>CAZKIB010000118.1:0-5765 GCA_964552425.1 uncultured Anaerolineaceae bacterium
CGCCAGTCCCAGCGGGACTTGTTTTACCTTGCCGTCGATTTCAATCGGCGGCACAGGCTAAATAGCTGAAATGCTGATCGCTTCCCTACCAGGCATACGCTTCCGGCGCGGGGCCGCCTGGTCCCGGCCAGATTTCATCCAGCTTCGTGATCTGTTCATTCGTGAACTGAATCTCCAGTGCGCGCAGGCTCCCGGTCAACTGCTCCAGCGTGCGCGGGCCAATAATCGGGGCCGTCACCGCCGGGTGGAGCAACAGCCACGCCAGCGCCACATCCGCCGGCTGTTCACCCATTTCGCCACAGAACGCCTCGTACTGCTCGATCTGCGGGCGCAGTTTCTCAATGCGCTTCTGCGTATTTTCGTTCGCGCGGCGGCCCTGCTCGATCTTCTTCAGCACGCCGCCCAGCAGACCGCCCGCCAGCGGACTCCAGGGGATCATCCCCAGCCCGTAATCCTGGCATACTGGCAGCACTTCCAGTTCGACGGTGCGCTCCGTCAGGTTGTAGAGGCTCTGCTCGCTGACCAGGCCCATGTAATGGCGGTTTCTGGCCGCTTCATTGGCCTTGACGATGTGCCAGCCGGCAAAGTTGCTGCTGCCCGCGTAGATAATCTTGCCCTGCTGCACCAGCGTCTCCATCGCCTGCCAGATTTCCTCCCAGGGCGTCGCCCGGTCCACATGATGGAACTGGTACAGGTCGATGTAATCCGTTTGCAGCCGCTTCAGGCTGGCTTCGCACGCCTTGATGATATTCAGCGCCGAAAGCTTGCTGAAATTCGGCCAGTTCTCGGTGGACATATTCCCGTTCACTTTGGTGGCGATCACCACCTTGTCGCGCCGGCCGCCCTGCGCCCACCAGCGCCCGATGATCTGTTCGGTCACACCTTCGCCGGTTTTCTGGCCGTAGACATTGGCCGTATCAAAGAAGTTGATCCCCACTTCCAGCGCCTTGTCCATAATGGCATACGAGTCCGGCTCACTTGTGTGCGGGCCAAAATTCATTGTGCCCAGACACAGCGGACTCACCCGTAAACCCGTCCGTCCCAGATAACGATACTCCATGATGTCCTCCTGAACATTTGAACGCGAAAAATTGCTGCCGGAGTTCAGTTTTTGTGAACTCAAAATCGACTTTCTTCAGTCCCTATTCACCTGTGTTGCCTGCCGCGAGGTTGTCACCAGCCAGTTGCGGATTCGTTTGAAGCGGAGGTCAGATTTGCAGGATCACAGCCTGTAACCGCGCTGCGACCTGATCCAGAGTTTACCGCGTTTCAGCGTCTGGCCTATGTCCAATCGGGTCCATATCCAGAATATTTCAGAATATACAGCCCGCAGTCAGAGAGCGTGGGCCGGGGGTGCGGGGTCATTCCCCACGTTCGCGGGCTTCCTTTGACACGGGCGGACGGCTGACCAGTTCTCCGCTATCCGGGTCATAGCGCCCGCGCAGTTCGTCCGCAATCGTGCCTTCCCACAGGTCCACCTGGCGGGCATACCCGGCCCGGCCAATCATATGTGCTGCTACCGGGGCGGTAATGAACACAAAAACGATGGTCGCCAGCACGCGCGTGCCCAACCCCAGTTCATTAAAATGCACCACCGCCGCCCCCAGCATAAACGCCACGCCGAGCGTCGCCGCTTTGGTTGTCGCCGACATGCGCATGAACAGGTCCGGCATCCGCACAATACCCAGCGCGCCCACAAACATAAAAAAGGTCCCGATCAGCAGCAGTCCCGCTGTCACCGCATCACCCGCGCCAAACATAGTTATTCCGGCCTCCGCTGCAAATAATAAGCGAATGCGGTGGTCCCCAGGAACGAGATCAGCCCCAGCACCGTCGCCACATCCAGAAACACCGACTGTTCCGTTGCGATGGCATACACAGCCATGAACCCCATCCCCAGCGTGACCATCAGATCCAGCGCCACCACCCGGTCCGGCATTCGCGGGCCGCGCACCAGTCGGATCAGCGCGAACAGCACCCCCACACTCAGAATCGGCAGCACCACATACAGCGCCAGTGTCGTCAGGGTCACGCGAACAACTCCTTCACCCGCTTTTCGAACCCGTCTTTGATCTCGCGCCGGAAAGCATCAATATCATCCACATACATCGAATGCACATACAGCACGCGCCTGTCGCTGGAAACATCCAGCGAGAGCGTCCCCGGTGTCAGGGTAATCAGGTTCGCCAGCAGCGTAATTTCCAGATCCCCCCGAATATCCAGCGGGACAGCCACAATCGCCGGGCGCATCCGCTGCTGCGGCGTCAGCACCTCATAGGCCACCCGCAGATTGGCCCGGAACAACTCCACCAGAAAATACACCAAAAAACTGATCACTCTGGGCACTCTGGTCACATATGAGGTACAGCCCAGCGCCCGCCGCGACAGAAACAGCAGCACATAGCCCAGCACAAACCCACCCAGCAGATTCTCCGGGGTCAGCTCTCCGGTCAGCGCGGCCCATGCCAGCGCCAGCAGCACATTCAACAGCAAAAAATTCACGGCAGACTCCCCGCGCCTAACACCGCCTGCAAGTACAGATCAGGGCTGTGCAGTTGGCGCGCCGCTTCCAGCGACAGTTCAATAAACGGGTCCGCCGCCACCCCCAGCCCTATCGTGATAATCACCAGCAGCACCAGCGGAATCAGCAGCATCCGGTAATCGCGCCGCCGGATCGCTTTGACCGCCTGCCGCACATCCCCATCGTCAAAAACCGGGCTGTCTTTCCAGAAGGCTTCCCCCCAGATTTTCGTCATCGAAAACAGCGTCAGCACGCTCACCGCCAGCGCCACCAGCACAATGACATACTGTTCCGCTTCCAGCCCCGCCTGCACCACGGTCAGCTTCGCCCAGAAGCCCGACAGCGGCGGAATCCCCGCCAGCGAAAACGCCGGCAGCAGAAACAGCGCCGCCAGCAGCGGGTAGCCCTCGTATAATGAGCCGAGCTTCTTGAGATCGTAGGAATTGCCCACGATATTGGCGATGCCGCTCACCAGAAACAGCGCGGCTTTGGCGATGATGACATGCACCATGAAATACACCATACCCGCCAGCGAGGTCACGGTAAACAACCCCAGCCCCATCATCAGATACCCGATCTGGCTGATGATATGGAATGACAGCAGGCGGCGGAAATCGTACTGCGCCACCGCGCCCAGCACACCCGTGACCATCGTAAACCCGGCGATCACCAG
The DNA here is from genome assembly GCA_964552425.1 of uncultured Anaerolineaceae bacterium. Lineage (GTDB taxonomy): Bacteria > Chloroflexota > Anaerolineae > Aggregatilineales > Phototrophicaceae. The sequence continues at coordinate 3,195 of CAZKIB010000118.1, forward strand.
AATCAGCCCGTGCGTATAATCGGCGTCCTGGGTGAACATGAGTGTAAACACCCGCACGATGGCGTACACACCCACTTTGGTCATCAGGCCGGAAAACAGCGTCGTCACCGCCACCGGGGGCGTATGATAGGCAGCCGGCAGCCAGAAGAAAAACGGGAACACCGCCGCCTTGATGCCAAATGCCACCAGAAACAGCACCGCCACCACCGGCACAAGCTCCGGCTGGCGCACGGTTTGCAGCTTAAGCGCCAGATCAGCCATGTTCAGCGCGCCGGTCATGGCGTACAGAATGCCCACCGCGCCCAGGAAAAACGCGGAAATCAACAGGTTCAGGGCGAAGTATTTGATCGACCCTTCCAACTGTGCGCGTTCCCCGCCCAGCCCCAGCAGCACAAATGACGAGATCAGCATTACCTCAAACCACACGTACAGATTAAACAGGTCGCCCGTCAGAAACGCCCCGCACACGCCCATCAGCAGAAACAGAATCGACGGATAATAGCCGAATTGTTCGCGCTGCGGGTCCATGCTGCCGAAGGAAAACAGCACCACGCTGAACCCCACCAGCCCGGCCACCACCACCATAATCGCGCTGAACAAATCCGCCACGATGACGATGCCGAACGGCGCCGGCCAGTTCCCAATCTCCGTGCTGATCGGCCCATCCTGGCGCACTGTCAGCAGCAGCAGCAGCCCCGCCATCAGCAGCGCGAAAGTCCCCCCCAGAGCGAGCAGGCGGTGCAGTTGGCGCTGTCCCCACGCCGCAATGCACACAATCCCCATAGCAAAGGGGATGATAATCGGCAGTACCAACAGCATATTCATCGTATTGCAGCGGCCTTTCAGGTGTTATCGGTAGCTTTCATCTTATCCAGGTCGTCCGTGCCCACCGCCTGATACGCGCGTTTAATCAGCACCAGCGCAAAGGCTTGCAGCCCGAACCCGATCACAATCGCGGTCAGGATAAGCGCCTGCGGCACAGGGTCGGCGAACGGTTCCGGCGGCGTGGTCATCCCCTCCGGGATCAGCGGCGGCTGCGCCCGTGTCAGCCGCGCAACGGTGAAGATCAGCAGGTTGGAGGCGTACCCCAGCAGCACCAGCCCGGCGATCAGCTTGACGATACTGCGCCGCATCATCATATACAACCCCGCCGCGTACAGTGCCCCAATCACAAACGCCAGCACCACCACCATACGATTTCACCTCCACCCCGGATTGTTGACCATGAACTCCAGCCGCTTGCCCGTTTTCTGAAATCGTGAGGGCGCAGGCTGGAGCCTGAGACACACTTTTCAGCTTGTGCCGCCGATTGAAATCGACGGCAAGATAAAGCAAGTCCCGCTGGGACTAGGGCAGCCGGACCTGAATCCCGCAGGGATTTGGGGTTCTTTGCCGGATACTTCAGTGTCCGGCAAGAAAAAAGTGCATAACACGTGCTAGTCCTCCTCATCCGCTTCTGCCATCGCGAAGATGATCGTCAGCGTCACCCCCACCACCACCACATACACGCCCGCGTCAAACGCCAGCACCGTGTTCACCTTGCCAATCACGGGCACTTCGATCTCCGTCCACAGCGCGGTAAAAAACGGCAGGTTGATAAACAGGGGCAGCAAAGCGCTCAGCACTGCGATCAGCAGACCCACCCCGATCAGTTGCAGGGTTCCGATACGCAGGGCTTCCCGCGCGCGCCCTACCCCGTAAGCGATGCTGTACAGGGCGAACGCCGCCGCCGCCACCAGCCCGCCCACAAAGCCGCCGCCCGGTTCATTGTGCCCGCGCAGCAGCAGAAACACCGAAAACAGCAGCATCAGCGGTAAAATGAGGCGCGCCGCCGCCGAAAGAATGAGTGAATTCATGCCTGCGACTCCTGGGATTCATCGGGTGTGTCGTCTTTTTTCCGGTCCGAGCTGCGCCGGCGTACATCCATCCGCAGTTTGAGCATCCCGAAAATGCCCATCGCCGCAATGCCCAGCACCGTAATTTCCCCCAGCGTATCAAACCCGCGAAAATCGACCAGAATTACGTTGACGATGTTGCGCCCGTGCGCCTCTATGTAGCTGTTGCGCGAGAAAAAATTGGCGAGGCCAGAAACCAGCGGCTCGGAAGTCACCGTCAGAATCATCGTCGTAACCATACCCCCCGCCAGCAGCGCCAGCAGCGCGTCACGGATTCGCGCGCGCCGGGTCGAGAGCCGCGCCAGGGGTGGCAGCCGGTACAGCACCAGTACAAACAGAATGACACTCAGTGTCTCGATGGCGAACTGCGTCATCGCCAGGTCCGGCGCGCCGAACAGAATAAAAATGATCGCCGTACCATACCCGATCACGCCCAGCGAAACCACCGTAATCAAGAGGGTTGAGGAACTCAGCACAGACCACAGGCCCAGCAAAATTACCAGTGCGATGGCCGCCTCGTGAAACTGAATATCAGTGATCCCGCCCAGCGATTCAAGCGGGAACGCCATGCCGCTGTGAACATAAAACGTATAGGCCATCAGCAGCACCAGCATCCCGACAATCGTGGCGATGTAATAGCGCAGATAGCCATTTTGCAAAACCTGTGTGACGTTAT
>CAZKIB010000118.1:5813-6022 GCA_964552425.1 uncultured Anaerolineaceae bacterium
ATCATATTCTCGTAGATTTTCTCCGGCCCCAGGCGCAGTCTCAGCCGCCCGTAAAGCGGTTCGATTCGCTGGCGCAGGGCATAAAGACCCGCGCCGCCGGCAATCGTGACGATGCTCAGAATCAGCATAGGCGAGATTTTGTCCGGCAGGATAAACAGGTGCATCTCCAGTTCGCTGCCATACACCGCGCCGGCCGCCGGGCCGGTCAG
>CAZKIB010000118.1:6075-10263 GCA_964552425.1 uncultured Anaerolineaceae bacterium
CAGCACGCCGAGGACCAGCGGGCTGATCCACAGACTGAGCGGCGGCGCGTGCGGGTGCTGCGGGGTTTCCGTATCCGCCCCGGTGAACGGAACCACTGTCACCAGCAGCGCCACCCCCACAAAAATGATGTTCGTCACCAGCGCGGCCAGTGTCACCAGCGCCTGCACCGCCGTCAGTTCCAGCGGCACGCCCGCTTCATAGCCCAGTGTCGCCTCGTAGATAAATTCCTTGCCCACAAAACCGATAAACAACGGCACGCCCGACATCGACAGGGCCGCCAGCCCCGCCGCCAGCGCCAGCAGCGGCATCACCCGCGCCAGCCCGCCCAGCACCCGAATATCGCGGGTCCCGGTTTCGTGGTCAATCGTCCCGGCCACCATAAACAGCGCGCCTTTGTACAGCGAATGCACCAGCAGAAACAGCACCGCCGCCTCCGCCGCGATTTTGCTGTCCCACCCCAGCAGCGCGACCAGCACGCCCAGCGAACTGACCGTCGAATACGCCAGAATGCGTTTCAGGTCAGACTGCTGAAGCGACAGATACCCGCCCACCAGCATGGTCAACACGCCCACCGTCGTGAATATCAGCCGCCATTCGTCACTGTGCGCCAGCGATGGACTCAGCCGCGCCAGCAGATACACCCCCGCCTTGACCATCGTGGCAGAGTGCAGATACGCGCTCACCGGGGTCGGCGCGGCCATCGCCCCCGGCAGCCAGAAATGAAACGGAAACTGCGCCGACTTGGTCAGCGCGCCGATGCCCACCAGAATCAGAATCGGCAGGTACAGCACGCTGGCCCGCAGCACTTCATTCTGCTCACTCAGGGCCGAAATCTCAAACGTGCCGCCAGCCAGCCCGATCAGCACAAACCCGGCCAGCATCGCCAGCCCGCCTGACCCGGTGACCACCAGCGCCTTGAGCGCCGCCGCCCGTGAGTCCGCATAGCTGTGCTTGAAACCAATCAGCAGATAGGAGGTAACGCTCGTCAGCTCCCAGAACACGAACAGCACCAGCAGGTTGTCCGCCAGCACCACCCCAAGCATCGCGGCCATGAACGCCAGCAGAAAGCCGTACATCCGCCCCTGATTGGGGTCGCCGCGCAGGTAGCCCCCTGCATAGATGATGATGAGTGTCCCCACGCCGGTAATGATAAGCGCCATCATCAGGCTCAGACCATCCAGCACGAAGGACAGATTCACCCCCAGCGACGGAACCCATGCCTGCGTCTCGCGCAGCGCCTCACCGTGCGCCACCGTGTTCAGATGCGTGGCGAAGTACACAAACAAACCCGCCGGAACCAGCGCCAGCAGCCAACCGCTGAACCGCCGGGCCGCACCATGCACCATCGGGGCCAGCAGCGCGGCGACGAATCCTGTCAGAATAGCAATCCACATGCTCTGGTCATCAGTCCTTTATGAAATGGTCATCTATCGGGCAGCCACACCCGATCATGGCGGATAATATTTGGGGCCTGTCCCCTGGTGGTAGGGGCGATTGGTGAATCGCCCCCAATGTACCGACGAATCACAGATCAATCTCGGCGCGAATGGCCTGGCTGTCTGGCAGCGGACGCACCTGGAAACCGAATTTCTCAAAGATGTGCCGCATATTATCCGCTTCCGGCAGAATCGCCGCCCGCATATGCCCCACACCTTCCGCCCGCGCGATGTCCATCTGCCGCGTCAGAATCTGCGTGCCCAGCCCTTTGCCCTGCCAGGCATCGCTGATGACCAGCGTGAAATCCGCCGCGTTGGAATCGTGCAGCTTGCTCAGGCGCGACGCCGCGATAATCTCCCGCTCGCCGTTCTGCGGGTTTTTGCGTTCGGCCACCAGGATAATCTCCCGCGCATAATCAATGAAGCTGATGCGCGCCAGCCGCTCATGCGAAATTCTATCACTGAGTTTGAGCGGGTCGAGATAGCGCAGGTATACAGTTCGCTCGGACAATGTTTCGTGGAATCTGACCATAAGCGGCTCATCTTCCGGGCGGATCGGGCGGATGATGACCGGCGTGCCGTCCTTCAGCGTGAACTCACTCACGTACTGCGCCGGGTACGGGCGCACGGCCAACTGTGGCAGATCATCCTCCTGCACACTCGCCTCATACAGCACCACCCGCGCATCCAGCGCCAGCAGGCGCTCGTGTGAAGCCAGCAGCGGGTTAATGTCGATCTCTTTGATCCAGCGATTTTCCGCGACGATCTGGCTGAAGCGCACCAGCAGACGCTCCAGCGCCGCCAGGTCCACCGGGGGCCGCCCGCGCACGCCCTGAAGCGCGGTGTAAATTTTCGTGCGTTCCATCATGCGCCGCGCCAGTGTGGTATTGAGCGGCGGTAAACCAAGCGCTCGGTCCTTGAACACCTCCACCAGCGTGCCCCCTGCCCCGAACAGCAGCACCGGCCCGAACTGCGGGTCCACGCTGCTGCCGATAATCAACTCGTAGCCGTCCAGTTTTGCCATCGGCTGCACACTGACGCCCAGGAAGTCCGCCGCGCTGTACTGTTTGAGGACATTCGCCTCGATGCGCCCGAAGGCTTCACGCACGGCATCCGCGTTTTGCAGGTTGAGAATCACCCCGCCTACATCCGTCTTGTGCGTAATCGTCTCTGAGTGAATCTTCACAACCACCGGGTAGCCCATTGCATCCGCTGCTTGAACGGCTTCTTCTGCGCTGGCCGCCAGCTTCATCGTCACCGTCGGGATACCATAGGCTGCCAGCACTTCTTTGGAATCATACTCCGAGAGGATCGTGCGCCCTGCCGCCCGCGCGTTTTCCAGAATATCGCGCACATGCTCCCGGTCCGGGGCGTCTTCGCCGTCCGCCTCGGTGATAGCCGGCGTTTCGTACAGCGCTTTCAGATTATCCGTGTACCGCCACGTGTAATTGAACAGGCGCGTGGCGGTGTCCGCATAGGCGAAGGTGGGAATCCCGGCTTCATTGAGGATCGCCTCGCCCGCCGCGATGTCACTGCCGCCCATCCAGCTTGCCAGCAGCGGCTTGCCTGTGCTGTGGGCATACGGTTTCAGACGGATCGCCGTTTCGGTGGGGTCCGACATGGCCTGCGGCGTGAGAATGACCAGCAGCCCATCGCTGTTCGGGTCCCGCGCGGCGATCTCCAATGACTTCGCGTAACGTTCCGCATCGGCATCACCGAGAATGTCAATCGGGTTGCCATGCCTCCAGCGTTCCGGCAGCAGCTTGTTCAGTTCCGCGATGGTCTGCTCGCTCAGTTCGGCCAGTTCGCCGCCCTGCGTAATCAGCGCGTCCGTCGCCAGCACACCGGGGCCGCCCGCGTTCGTCAGAATCGCCAGCCGGGGACCTTTGGGGCGCGGCTGTTTGGAAAGCACTTCGGAGGTATAAAAAATGTCCGACACGCTGTTGATGCGCAGCACCCCGCTGCGGCGGAAGGCGGCATCCAGCACTTCATCGCTGCCGGTCAGAGACCCGGTGTGCGAAGCGGCGGCCTGCGCGGCGGCTTCGGTGCGTCCGGCTTTAATGACAATCACCGGCTTATAGAACGACACTTCGCGCGCGGCGGACAAAAATGAGCGCGCATCGCCCACCGACTCCATGTAGATGACAATGCTTTCGGTATTCGGGTCGTCGCCCAGGTAATAGATCAGGTCGCCCCAGTTGACATCCAGCATCGAACCTATCGACACAAACGCGCTGAAGCCGACTTTTTCCTCAAAGCTCCAGTCCAGTACAGAAGTACACAGCGCCCCGCTCTGGCTGATAAACCCGACATTCCCCGGCATCGCCATCGCGGCGGCAAAGGTCGCGTTCAGCCCGCTGATTGGACTCATCACCCCCAGACAGTTCGGCCCGACAATCCGCATGTGGCCTTCCTGCGCCGTCTTAAGGATGCGTCGTTCCAGTTCTACCCCATCCGGCCCGCGTTCCTTGAACCCGGCGGAAATGACGATAGCCCCGCGCACCCCGGCAGCCACACATTCCTCGATAATCCCCGGCACGGTCTGCGCCGGAGTCACCACCACTGCCAGGTCCACAGGTTCGCCAATCGCCGCGAGGCTCGGATACGCTTTGATTCCCAGGATACTGGACCGCGAGGGGTTGACGGGGTACACCGTCCCGCCAAACGGGTTGCTGATCAGGTTCCACAAAATCGTGCGCCCCACGCTGCCAGGGCGTTCTGTCGCGCCGATCACCGCGACACTCTTCGGCT
>CAZKIB010000118.1:10295-20359 GCA_964552425.1 uncultured Anaerolineaceae bacterium
ATCGCGTCAAGTGTCTGATGCCGGTAGCGCGTGACCGGGGTTTCTGCTGCCATCTGCTGCATGTGATTCTCCTCAAATTCTGCTGAGGCCCGCACCATATTAACGCAAAAAATCGGTTTGCCCCACTATATGTGAATTTTCTCCCAAGTATCGGCGTCCAACAAAGTGTTTTACCTCACCTCCCGACCCGTACAAATTCCCATCCTGGCTTAATCCTGCTTCCTTCGCTGATCGCTGATATGCTGACCCGCTGAAGCGCGGGTTCCGTACACAAAAAAGCCCCGGTGAGCATCCACCAGGGCCTGAGCCACTTTTTGATCAGAAACGCAGGTTACTCCCAGCGCCGCCGTTCGAGTTCCACATCATCCGGGCTGTAGGGGTCAGCCCCTTCTTCAAAACCTTCCCAGCCGCGTTCGCGCCAGTCGCGCGCCCGTGTGTTCAGGTCCACCGGGCCGTAGCTCCGCAGAATGTCCACCGCCCGCTGCTGCCATTCGTCGGAGGTATGCGCCACAACCAGCGTACCACCGCGCCGGATACCTTCGGCATACTGTTCAGCCGTCGTCTCATCCACGCCAAAGTCGACCAGCAAAGCCGTGAGACCGCCGGTGATACCACCCGCCACCGCGCCAACACCCCCGCCCACCAGCGCCGCGATCAGCGGGCCGCCGGCGATGACCGGGCCGATGCCGGGGATCAGGCCAATCAGCGCGCCTGAGACTGCGCCGAACAGCGCCCCTTCGCCGCCGGATACATCCTCAGCATCATAGGCATCGGTGCGCTGGCTGGCGTGCAGCCGGGCCGCGTTGATGCTGGCCGCATCATTCGCCACCACGCTGATCTGGTCACGCGGGAACCCGGCATCATACAGCGCTTCCGCCGCGCGCCGGGCCGTCATAAAATCATCGTATAAAGCACTGACTACCTGGGTCATCATCGCCTCCATTTTTACTGGCGCTTCCGTCATGAAAGCGCCTGACACTTCGAGCATAGTCTGAAACAGAGGCCGATATGAGAGCAGCCTGCCCTAATGTTCAGAGGGTAAACTGGTGGGCACAGGCGTAGGAAAGTTCGCCAGAGGATATGGGATTGCGACGTTTCATAAAATCAGGTTTTCAATGATTTGCAGCAGGAAAACAATGACACGCCCGGTTGCCGTTAACGGAACGATTCATGTACCATCCAGTTATCCGCTGTGGTGCAGCGCACTTTGAAATCCATCAGTTTCCAGCGTGAATGTTGACACCGACGCGCTGTGTGCATACCATAAAGTATAGTTACATACAAACCTGACCTGTTCAGGTAGAATTGGCCCACCTTGAAACACCGGTCTAAGCATCGGCGCGTTTCCAAATCCCACTCCAATCCCTATACAGAGCATCCCATCCCGCAGCACCTCCATCACGAAACGAACCCGGCATTCAGCCAGATCTATCGCGCGGCAGCCAGCGGAACGATACCCTCGCTGAAACCTGACCAGGTGATGCAGTTGCAGCGCCTGCACGGCAATCAGTTCGTGATCGGTCTGCTGAACAGACAGTCCGCCGGCATAGTCCAGCGGGATGCCCTGGAACAGAATACCACCGAGGCAGATCGTAAGAACCTCCAGGTTTCCACAGGGGGTTTATCCAGTTTCTCGGACAAGGAGATGAAAGCCTTCTTTAAGGACACCACCGAACCCAAACCACCTGTTGAAAAAGTGCTGTTCGGCGCAGACATCCCTGCCGGCGTTCAGAAGGGATTAAAGCATCTGGCAGTCGAAATGATCCAGAATAAGTCGAATTTTAGCTTCAACAGCGTGACCAATGTGCCGCTTGACCTGAAGCCCTTCGGAGGAACCAACGGGGTTTATCAGTTCGCGCTGATCCAGCGAACGGCCAGCCCGAAAACCCAGTTGATTATCGACCAGGTATCCAGCACACCGCCCCCAAAACTCGACAAGGCCCAGAACTCAAAACAGGAAAAACGCTTTGACACGTTTGAATTCAAGTGGGGCGCGGGTTTTGCAACCGTTCAGATGAAAGAAACCCTTTATAAGGCCCTGGCCCGGATGCCCGATGCCATTCTTGAGCGCATACGCGGAGTGACCTTTATGCGCACTTCAGTGTCATCAGGGGGTCAGGACGATGCGGGTCGCTACGATCCCAACACCCATACCATCGAGTTGTATGACAAGGCGTTCAGGACCTTCCTGAATTCGGCCGATGCCAGCGGCGCAGACTGGTTCACTTACGCGGTGACTCACGAAATCAGCCATGCCGTCGATTATGAAAGTTTTAACAGCGCACGGCAGAAAGTCGCCACACTCAGAATTCAGCTTCGGGACGCCGCCGCAGAGGCCAAAAAAGCCAGCACAGATGACTACGATCTCAATGGAAAACCAACCGCGCAGAAACAGGCCAAACTTGATAAGGTCAAACAGCTTCAGAACGAGGTGTTCAAGGCCGAGGAAGAACTCAGCAAGTTGAGGCAGAATCTGGATGTGACCAAAGGCGGCGCGCACGCCAACAACCCGGCCTTCAAGAGCGCGCAGGGTAAACCAATCTCCACATATGGCGTGGGCAAGACCCTGGAAAACTTCGCCGAACTGCTTTCGGTGTACATCCTCAATCCCAAACTGCTCAAATCCCTGCGCCCGGACGCTTTTGACTACTTCGCCAAAAATATCAAATAATTCCTGCTGCAATATGGTATAATCTGGTTGATTGTGAAATATATCACTTGAGTGGACAATGATTTAGTATACAGGAGGCCCACTTTTGCCCTGTCGTCTACGGATGACAGTCCACCGAGGTATCCACTGATGACGACCAATCCTCGTACTTCTGAAAAACAGCCCTCGACCAGTGCCTATAATGTCGCCCTTTGTCGTGCCCTTGCCGCGCATGACCCACGAGCCGAAATGCGCGGTGCGGACAATCTTGCTGAAATTTTCCTTCCAGAGGATTCCCGCCAATCGCTGAAAAACATGGCGATCCGGCCCGCAATCCTGCAAAAGTTAGCCGCTGTTTCACCCGGAGGCTATGAATACTTTTTTGCCCGCACACACTATTTCGATGACGCTGTGGAGCAGGCCCTTCAGGATAACATCCCGCAGATAGTGCTTCTGGGGGCAGGGTATGATACCCGGGCCTATCGTTTTCAGGAGATGATCCACAATACACAGTTATTTGAACTTGACAGCGCCGCCACCCAACACCATAAGCGTTCGCTGCTGGAAGCCGCAGGAGTGACGGTTCCCTCGCAGGTCCACTTCCTCTCCGTTGATTTCACCCGGAACGATTTAGGCGAAGTGTTAGCGGGTGCAGGATATGACCGAGCGAAAAGAACCCTCTTTCTGTGGGAAGGCGTGACCTATTATCTCCCACCCGCATCGGTTGATGAGGTACTCGCCTTTATCAGGCAGAATTCACCCGTTGGCAGCCTCCTCTATTTTGATTATATGGTCAGGAACCTGGATGGTTATGGGTCGAAACAGGCGCGCGATGCCATGCAGGTGATGTACACACAGGAACCGCTTCAATTTGACCTGGACAGACAGCAGATTGTCACGTTCATGGCCGCGCGTGGTTTCACCTTCGTGGAGCAGATCACATCAATCGAGATGGAAAAGCGCTATCTCACGTTGAATAATGGTGAACTGGCTGGGAAAGCACTCGATCTGTTCTGCCTGGTCAAAGCACAGGTCTGATGATGCCGCGATGATAAGGCTTTCGGCTGCTGGTTTAGCGCAAAATCCGGCGGCACGTGCCTGAAGCTCCGGTCTTGTAGGGGCGGTTCGCGAACCGCCCTTCGTAAACTACCCCGAAAACCTCTTTGCTAATACCCAAAAAAAGAGAACACACATCCACCCTGTCATCGTCATCCTGTGTTATCCTCTCTGCTGACCGCATCGCCAGACAGGAACAGCCATGCCGCTGATACACGATAGTCAGCAGCTCAGGGGGAACGCTTGCGGGCGGCGCGCTGGTCTGCCGCCGGACCCCCCTCGGCGGCGGCAAACAGTCAGGCGTTTTTGACTGTCGACTATGGACCATCAACGAAAGACGTTCATCTGAGGAACTTATGCTGATTGAATGGAACACCCACCTGTTCAGCCGGGACACAGCCCGTTATCCCTTTCATCCGAAGGCAGCCTACACCCCTTCAGCAGAGCATCTCTTGCCCGATCCACTGGCGGACTATCTGAACCGCATGGACTCCCTGGGCATGGACCGCGCCGTGCTGGTCCACCCGGAACCCTACGGCGACGATCACCGGCTGGTGCTGGACAGTCTCAGGCGCGAATCGCACCGGCTCTTTGGCACAAGCCTTTTTTACCCCAAAGACCCGGACGCCCCGCGCAAACTGGCCGATCTGGTCCGGCAGGAACCAAAAATCATCGCCACCCGCTTTCACGCCCATCGCGGCAAGGAAATCTACCTGGACAGCTTCACCGACCCCGGCGTGATCGCCCTGTGGGAAACCGCCGCGTCACTCGGCATCATCGTCGAACTGCACATCGGCCCCGACTACGCATCTCAGGTGGTGGACCTCATCAGGGCGTATCCGCACTGCCCGGTGCTGATCGACCATCTGGCCGAGCCGAAACTGGGGAACGCGGTGGAATATGCCGGCGTGCTGGCGCTGGCTGCGTTTGATAATGTCTACATGAAACTTTCGGGACTGAATCATTTCGCCAGTGACGAACCGCTCTATCTCAGCGCGCGGCCCTTCACCCGGCTGGTGATTGACGCCTTTGGCCCACAGCGGATGGTCTGGGGCAGCGGCTCACCAGACATTGTTGATGCGCATCTGAGCCATTGTACAGAGGCAGAGCGATCAGCGGTCAAAGGCGACAATCTGGCGCGCCTGCTCCGACTGCGCTGAGGGGCAGACCAATCCCCATTTTCGATTGCGGATTGAGGAAATTTTCGTTAGTGTCTGGAAGAAGCGCGGATTGATCTGCGCATCATGGTAATTGCCCATCCAGACCAAAGAAGCTGCAATGCTCTCGCTCAACGAAACGCTGCTGATCGCCGTTATCTTAGGCACGCTCGCCCTGATTATCTCCAATCGCCTCTCGCCGGATGTCGTCGCCATTCTGGTCCTGCTGACTCTCGGCATCACCGGGCTGGTGACACCCCAGCAAACCCTGTCCGGTTTCAGCAGTTCGGTGGTCATTACGCTGATCGGCCTGTTTATCATCACCCAATCGCTGGAAGACACCGGCGTCATCCAGTGGATCGCCGAGCGCATCAACAGCATGGGCGGCGGTTCGGAGGTGCGGCTGGTGCTGCTGTTCATGGCGGCGGGCGCGCTGCTCTCGCTGGTGATGAACAACGTGGCGGCAGGCGCGGTGCTGCTCCCGGCGGCGGTGCGCGTCGGCCAGATTTCAAATGTCCGGCTGTCCAAACTGCTCATCCCCATGTCGTTTGGCACACTCGTGGGCGGCATGGCAACCTATCTCACAACAGCCAATATCATCCTCAGCGGCCTGCTGAGCGGGCAGCGTCTGGGGGGTCCGGGCATGGTGGACTTCATCCCCACCGGCGGCCTGATCGTGCTGGCTGGGCTGGCCTATATGCTCCTGGTGGGCCGTCATTTGCTCCCCGTGCGCGCCACCCTCACGCAGAATATGATCCAGATCAACTTGCAGGAAACCTACCAGCTTGACGAACGCAAATGGGAACTTGAGGTCCTGCCGGGGTCACGCCTCGCCCATGTCCGGCTGTCCCAAAGCGCCATCGGCGAACAGCTTGGGCTGACCGTGCTGGCGATCTGGCGGGGCAGACGCGCCATCTTTTCGCCGGGGCCGGAAGAAGTCATCTACCCGCTCGATCACCTGCTGGTGCTGGGCCGTCAGGAGCGCGTGGAGCAGCTTTTGCAGTGGGGAACCGTCCTGGCGCGTGAGCAGACCAAAGGCAACCACAAACACGATTACAGTGTCGATTTTACCGAGGTGATTATCCCGCCGCGTTCATCCGCAAAGGGGCAGACTCTCACCGATCTCAAGCACCGCAGCCAGTTCGGGCTGACGGCGGTGGCGCTGTGGCGCGAGGGCCGCAGCTACCGCACCGATGTCGGCAAGATGCCCCTTCAGGTGGGTGATGCCCTGCTGATGGTCGGCCCGCCGGAGCGCGTCAAACACCTTGCGAATGATCGCAATTATCTGGTCCCCAGCAGCGGTTATTCATCCCGCCCGCCGCGCCCGCACAAAGCCCTCTGGTCGCTGGTGATTACGGCCATCACACTGGTTCTCGCCATTCTGGACATTTTCCCCCTGCCAGAAGTCATGCTGGCCGGGGCCGTTGCGGTAGTCATCAGTGGCTGCCTGTCTATGGAGGAAGCCTACCAGGCAGTGGAATGGCGCGTGATTTTTCTGATCGCCGGTATCCTGCCCCTCAGCATCGCCATGACCGAAACGGGTCTCGCCGCCCGAATTGGCCTCGCGGTGGTTGATCTGCTGGCGGGTGCGCCGCCGCTGGTGCTGGTCGGCGGGATGTTTCTGCTGACCATGCTGGTGACGCAGATCATCGGCGGGCAGGTCACGGGTCTGGTCGTCGGCCCGATTGCGATTACGACAGCCCTACAGATCGGCATCAGCCCGCAGGCCATGGCCGTCGCGGTGGCAATCGGCTGCTCTACCGCCTTCCTGACGCCAATCGCCCACCCGGTCAATATCCTGATGATGGGGCCGGGCGGCTATCGTTTTGGCGACTTCTTCAAGGTCGGCGTCGGCATGACCATCGTCACGCTGGTGACGCTTCTGGTCGGCATGGCGCTCTTCTGGCAGATCGGCTGACCTGCACGCCGGGCGAATATCTCAATGGCGTGGGTGCCGGCGGCCTGGCTCACGCCATCCCAGCGCCACAAACACGCCGATCACAATCAGCAGCAGCGGCAGCAGCAGCGCCCATTGGTCGACAGCAGCCAGCACCGCGATCAGGCCCACGATAATCCCGCCGGAGAGACTCCTGGTCACTTCATCAGTTATGTGGCCTTCGCGGCGATAGGTGTTGTACGCGGAGTACAGCATCGCCAGCGCCGGCAGCGCGATGAAGATCGCCCACCAGTTGCCCTGTAAATCCAGAATGCCGTATTGGGACAGCAGGAAAAACACCCCCAGCCCGATCAGCACAATCGCCCCGGTCACGCGCGCGGCCGGCTGCTCGATCAGATCACTGGCTTTGCTTTCGCCTTCCCGCTTGGATTTTTCTTCAGTCTCCATGTCCCTGACCCCCTGATTATCCTGCGATAAAAAATCACATCCTGCGTTTGCAGCATAACAAATAATTTCACGCTTATGGTCACGCTCCGGGGGTTACAGATGCCCTGTATCCTGATTAGTAACGCCTGTCATTGAAAAACGTCATGATCCAGCCAATTTGATGGTATCCATCCCTCAATTCTTGGAGACATGCGTACTTTCCACCACAGGGTATAAACTCCCGAAGTGGAATCTCTCGTTTCTTGAGGCCCATCAATAATGGTTAGTTCGGTTGCCGTGCGAACCCATGCAACCGGACGGGATGAGAAATCTGCACTTGGGTACATCAAATAGGTTGAGGGTGCGTCAAGTTGTCCTGCGACGAGCACAGCATCGCCAACGCTGAAGTTATTCCCCGCCACGTTAGAATCAGAGGGCACATTCGGTAGGATGTCCGTCAGCTCATAGCGCCCAAGCATCATACAGTCTGATGTTTGCCTCTGAACAAGAATACGATCACCCGAAGCAATTACCAATGAAATGTAGCGGGTTCCTGCAACATCCAAGTTGTAGTTCCCAGGTTCAGTGGCAACATAGGTATAGTACTCCGCACCAGTTTCCGTCTCTAGCGCCGAGCTGAGGACCCGACCGTCCTGTAACACAAATATGAGAGTAGGTGGGTATTGAGCAACGGTGCCGTTGCAACGTGTAATGAACAGTGTCCAGTATCCCGCGTGAGGAATATCCATCGAGAATGGCACCTCATCAACCGTGGTTTCGGTTTCATTGTCAGCTGAGGTACCCTCTTGGACTGGCTCAAGCCAGTACTCGGAATCATTGCCTTCAACTGTCCACCCAACTTGGTCCTGATAGTTCACTTTCCACCAGGCATAACCCTCGGCGCACATCGGTCCATTCAGGACAGTGAATTCTTCACCCGCTGGTATCAGGCCGACACGCTCAGCACTTTGAGACGGTTCCTCGCGGAGATTGTTCGAAGCACCCGGAGTAACACGCCCTTGTTCTCCCACAACCATTCGAGATGCCAGTAAGCCAGGGCAACTCTGGGGTGCCAGGGAACTGACCGTGACCGGATCTCCTTCAGGCTCCTCGGAGCCACAGTAAGCTGTCAAAGTGACATTTTCAGGCTCCGTTTCTAACCAGGAATCGGCATAGAATCCAACAAAGAATCCGCCAAATAGCTCTTCATAATCAATGCTGTCACAATCAGTGCATTCATACTTGAATTCCCCAAACGTAAATACCAACTTGTTGTTGCTGGCTGTTGCCTGTCCCGGCCCATCGACATAACTGAACATGTCAAAACCGGAGTGCGGTCTAAGTATTCTCGGACTGTCATCTGTTTGAAGATTGTGGACAATGAACGTTGCGACGGTTCCTGGTTCCACATTCCATATGTCTGTAGCACCAAACAGAAGTGATGGAGCATACAGGGAGTTCCCCGCGTAATATTCCGGTTTATCAAAGATCACGCCATTGGGATATTGACATATGTCGCCCACACCTGGCGCGACCAGGCGACCTTGGGCTGCCAGAGGAATTGGGGTTGCTGCAATAGTTGCGGTGCCATTTGGTGAAGGTGAGGCAGTGATCAGCTGGGTAGGAGTAGAAGTCAGATTGCTGGCTGGCTGCCTGATCTGATAATTGCATCGTTCATCACTAAAGCGAAGAAACTGAAATCCACGCTCGATTACGTCACAAGCTGCATCCCAGTCGTCTCCAGAAGCATTATCGTTGCCAGGCCCACCAGTAACCACATCGTTGCCTGCCTCTGGCTGAAGGAGATCATCACCTGCGCCACCTATTAATATGTCGTCACCCTCTGAGCCGGAAAGCACGTTGTCTTCGTCATTACCAACAATGGCGTCGTCAAAGCGAGTACCTGTCACGCGTTCAAATGTGCCATCTAGGCGCAATCGAAGGCTGCTCGACACGATTTGAACCTCACTGTTACCCAAATCAATAGTTATAGGCTCATCAAAACCGTAAAAAAACAGCCAATCTCCATCCCCACCAGGATCAGTGATGCACCATAAACCTGAGGCACCAGCAGGTAAGCGAAAGAGGTCAACTGACTCTGGGTCGTCAAAGCCAGAAAGCACGGTATCACACTGCCCCATATCTGTTGGAGCCGTTTCGGTTGGCGTTGGCACTAGTAAAGGTTCGGCCTCATCAAGTGGAAGGTTTCTAAGGCAGTTTCCTAAATTTGCGAGCGCTTCATCATATTCTCGTTGGAGATCACCCCGAATATTGCTGTTAAGGGTTTCAAGATCGAATATCAATTTGTCCAGTTCTGCATTCGCTGCGGCTAACTCTTCATTGTTGTTCCTTTTATACACATCGAATGTAATGTCGCAAACCGCAGACCACACATCTTCTATCCCAACTTTTACCTTGCGACGTAGATAGTCATAAAGATTTTGTGGAACACTAATATTGTCATAATCGTTTGATAAACATACTCCCTCAGCGTAGTCTAGCAGATTCTTTTGGTATTCAAGCTCCCCAACGGCGATTTGTTGTCTTTCGATCTGTTCTTGTAATGCCGTTCGTTGTAGTCGCTGACTTTCGTCAAAGGTATTCATGCGCTCTACAGCCAGATCGAGGGCCATCCACTCTGCTGTGCAAACACCATTTTGTGCAAAAGCAGGTGAACCACTTTGTATTGCGATGATGGCATAACTGAAAAAGAGGATTCCTACGAATATTGCATATTTTTTCATTAGCCGCCGCTTTCCGCAGAATGTTTTACAAATTAGAACTTACGCAGTTGACCAATAATCCGTGCCTGGACAGTGGGTTTATGCAAGTTAGGAAAATAAACAGATAACGAACTTGTCCCCCACACCTCACCCCC
>CAZKIB010000119.1:0-1735 GCA_964552425.1 uncultured Anaerolineaceae bacterium
TGGTCAATACGACCATTGTCGAACGCGAACAGATTATCTGGATCATCCTCGTCGGCGCGATTGTACTGGCGCTGGCCGCGTCGTTTTATCTGTCACGCTCGGTACTTGGGCCGCTCAGGATTATCCGGCAGGGCGCGGCGCGTGTGGGCGGGGGCGATCTCGATCACCGCATCTATACTGGCACGCGCGATGAAATCGCCGAACTGGCCTATGCCTTTAACAGCATGGCCGAAAATCTTCAGCGGATGGTCGAAACCGAGCGCACCAGCAAAGCCACGCTGGAACATGCCGTGACCGCCTACCGTGAGTTTGTCCGGCAGGTGGCCGATGGCGATCTGACCCGCCGCCTGAGTCTGGACGAAAGCCTCATGTCGGACCAGACCGTCAGCGAGGATTTGCTCCAGCTTGGCGTCAACCTGAACACGATGGTGGACAGCCTCAGCGCTATGGCCCACTATATTCGGGAAGCCTCCGAAGGGGTAATCGCCGCTGCCAGCGAGATTCAGGCCGCCGCGATCCAGCAGACCGCCAACATCGCTGAACAGGAAGCCGCCGTTACCCAGACCATGGCGACAGTCATTGAGGTGCGCGAAACGGTTTCGCAGACTGCGGATCGTGCCCGCTCCGTCGCCGAATCGTCGCGCCAGTCGGTGTCCATTTCGCGTCAGGGCCAGAACGTGGTTGCGGATTCCATTGATGGAATGCAGATGGTGCGCCATCGGGTGGACAATATCGCTGAGACAATCCTGATGCTGTCGGAACGCACCCAGCAGATCGGCGAAATCATCGACACCGTCAACGCCCTGGCCGACCAGTCCAAACTTCTCGCGCTCAACGCCAGCATCGAAGCCGCCCGCGCGGGTGAGGAAGGGCGTGGGTTCGCTGTCGTGGCGATGGAAGTGCGCCAGCTTGCCGAACAGTCCCGCGAGGCAACCTCACGGGTGCGCGGCATACTGAGCGAAATTCAGCAGGCCACCAACACCGCCGTGATGGTCACAGAAGAAGGCAGCAAAGGCGCGGAAAGCGGCGTCACGCTGGTCGAGCGCGCCGGGGGGTCTATCCGCGAACTGGCCGCTGTGCTGGAAGAAGCCGCGCAGGCCGCCATGCAGATTGCCGCCAGCACCCACCAGCAGACCAACGGTATGGATCAACTGGCGACGGCCATGTCCCAGATTCAGGTATCCAGCGTTCAGGCTACTGCCAGTACGCAGCAGACCGAGGAAAGCGTGCGCAATATTGTCGATATGGTGCAGCAGCTTGAAGAAGCGGTGGCCCGCTACCGCCTGTAGCCAGATCACGTCTATCCCAGCGCAATTTCCGCCAGCACCGGGTAATGATCGCTGGGATAGAGCGGCGGCGCTTCATCCCGGATAATCTGGCAGGCGCGCGTCTGCCACCGCTGCGCGCCGTCGAGAGTCAGAATCCAGTCGATGCGATAACCCAGACTCGGAAAACCGCGCCCCAGGAAATGATGATAGGTGTTGATGTCCGGCGCATCGTGAAGCCCGGCTTCATCAAATGTGTCCACAAAACCGTAGTCACGGAACAGGTTGTAGACACCACCAGCAGGTGGAACCGGGTCGCGGGCCAGCCAGCGGCGCAGTTCGTCCGGCAAACTTTCGAGATTCGCGCTTCCAGTGTCGCGTGCCCGCGCGTTAAAATCTGCCGTCATTACCACCGGCGCATCCCCGCGCCACACATCCAACTGGCGATTCACCACACGAGCGCCCTGCTG
>CAZKIB010000119.1:1813-12982 GCA_964552425.1 uncultured Anaerolineaceae bacterium
GTCACGCAGGCGCACCCAGTTCACGCCGCGCACCTCTGCGCCGCCCCAGTCACGCGAGTAGACCTCCGGTGTTTCGCTGAGAAAAAAGCTGCCGTTTCCCAGCTTCTCAAAACGCGCCGGGTTCCAGTAGATGGCGTTAAAATAGCCGCGTCGGGTGCTGTTCTCGCGGGCAGTCTCCGGTCCCAGTTCATAAGCATAGTCCGTTAGGTGCTGCTGGTAGGTTTCCAGATTGCGCGTCTGAACTTCCTGAAGGCCCATGAGATCAGGCGCGTATCGCCGGATCACAGCCAGATTCAACTCAAGGCGGTGTTCCCAGTTGTTCGCGCCATCGTTAAAAAAAGCGCCTTTGACATTGAAGGTCATCATTTTGAAGGGCTGCATGTCTTATCCTCAATAAATGAGCTGCGCCAGCGCGATCCCGATTTCGTTGACATACTCGCTCACACTTGTCTGAGCGTTCCTGAACATCATGCGGGCGGTTTCCGCATTAGCCCGGAAGGGGCGCAGGGTTTCGATTTTACCCCGAAAAGCCGCGCCCATCTCAAGCCGTCCGCTGGAGGCCAGCCGCAGCACTACCAGCCCCGCATAAGCCAGTGAAACCGCCTCCTGACCGGACTCTTCGGCCAGTTCGCGCCGTGCCGCGTCAATCGGGCTTTCCCCCGCTTTGATCAACCCGGCGGGCAGTTCCCATTCCTGCCGCCACGTATTCCACACGAACAGCGCGCCGTCCTGATGCCGCGCGATCACGACGGCAAATTCCAGCGGCAGGTGCGCGTATTCCGCCGGGGTCGTCAATTCCACCCCGGCATAAAACGCCACCAGTTCATCCCCATTCCGGCTTGTGATCGTCTTCGTCATGTCTGAAGGCTCCTGGTGCAATCTCAGCCTGTAAGCGTTGAATGTAGCCCGGCAGCGAAAAGCCCAGAAGCGATCATCGCACTTATCCAGAGTCGTTGCGGGTCGCAGCCCCAACTGGCGACTGATGACTGGTAACTGCACTGGCGGGCATCTTCCCAACACTCAAATTATAAATTATTACCATGTAGGGCCAACTTTTGGTTGACACCCCCACAACCCATAAGGTTTAATCAATATTTAGAGTGCGATGAACCACCCTCATCGGTGGTTTTATTTTCTCATGTGTCCAGATAAGCCTAAAAGGAGGGCGTTTCACCGCTTCGGCTGGTTCGTGACCATGCAAAATACAACCGATGATTGTCACCCAAATAACCCAATAGACTGCGTTGGGACACCCTTGCCACCGGGAGGACTGCGTTGAACATCCCAAAACTGGCTCAATACCGGGACATGCTCGTCAAGTACCTGGTCCCCCAACGATCTCAAGTATTTATTCTGGCGGTGCTGTTGTTCAGCAGCATCGGTCTGCAACTCGTCAGCCCGCAAATCCTTCGCGCCTTTATTGATACCGCCATCCACACCGGCATCCAGAACCCCATCACACCCTCTGTCCAGTTTCCCTATGTGGCCGATACCACCCAGAACGATCTTCTGCTGGCGGCAATTCTGTTCATTATGGTCGCGCTGGTGCAGCAGGGTATCTCTG
Organism: uncultured Anaerolineaceae bacterium; assembly: GCA_964552425.1. Lineage (GTDB taxonomy): Bacteria > Chloroflexota > Anaerolineae > Aggregatilineales > Phototrophicaceae. Next base: position 3,378 of record CAZKIB010000119.1, read on the forward strand.
TCCTGGCGGTTTATTTCAGCGAAAATGTGGGCTGGACCGCGACCAATCTGCTGCGGTCTGATCTCGCCATGCACTGTATGCGCCTGGACATGACCTTTCATCATGTGCGCACCCCCGGCGAAATGATCGAACGGGTCGACAGTGATGTCACGCAGATCGCCAACTTCTTTTCTCAATTTGTCATCATGATTCTGGCAAATATATTACTGCTGGTGGGCGTACTGGTGCTGCTGTTCCGCGAGAACGTCTACGTTGGGTTGGCGATGGCCCTGTTCGCGCTGGCGACCATGTGGGCGCTCAACAAAGTCCGCAGCTACGCCATCCCTGCCTGGGCCGCTTCGCGTGAGGCCAGCGCCCAGTTTTATGGCTTCCTTGAAGAACAGCTTTCCGGCACAGAAGACACCCGTGCCAGCGGTGCGGTTCCCTACACCCTGCGCAATTTTTACAAGCTGCTCTATGACCGTCTCAAGTCAGAGCAGCACGCCGGGTTCATGAATGTAACCATTATGTCGGTCATTGTCATGTGCGTGACCCTGGGCACGGTGCTGTCATTCGTGCTGGGCTACTTCCTCAACCAGAGCGGCCTGGTCACGATTGGCACGGTGTTCCTGTTCGTCAGCTACACCAATATGCTCTTCCGCCCCATGCGCGAAATCACCATGCAGATCCAGGAACTGCAAAAAGCCGGCGCAGGTATCGGGCGTGTGAACGAACTGTTCGCTATCAAGTCGGACATCATTGACGGTCCGGACGCGCCCCTCGCGGACGGCCCCCTGGCGGTGGACTTTGACGATGTCACCTTCGCCTACAATGAGGATGAGATCGTCCTCAATCACTTCGATTTTCATCTGAAGCCCGGCAGAGTGGTCGGCCTGCTGGGGCGCACCGGCAGCGGCAAGACCACCATTAGCCGCCTGCTGTTCCGCCTGTATGATGTCACGGATGGGGCGATCCGGCTGGGCGGCACGGACATCCGCGACGCCACACTCTTTAATCTGCGCCAGCATGTCGGCATCGTCACCCAGGATGTGCAGTTGTTCCGCGCATCGGTACGCGACAACCTGACCTTTTTTAATCGCACCATCCCTGACGAGCGCATTCTCGAAGCCATTTATGATCTTGGCCTCGGCCCCTGGCTGGAATCTCTGCCGGAAGGACTGGATTCCAGAATGCGATCCGGCGGCGCGGGTCTCTCGGCTGGCGAGGCGCAGCTTCTGGCCTTCACACGCGTGTTCCTCAAAGACCCCGGCCTGGTCATTCTGGATGAAGCTTCCTCCCGGCTGGACCCGGTGACGGAGCAGCGCATCGAGCGGGCTATCGACAAGCTGCTGCACAACCGGACTGGCATTATCATCGCCCACCGGCTGGCAACTGTGCAGCGCGCCGACGAAATCATGATTATTGAAAAAGGCCGCATTCTCGAACATGGGGACCGGGTGCAGTTGGTCAACAACCCCAACTCCCACTTCTATCACCTGCTGCAAACCGGGCTGGAGGAGGCGCTGGCATGACCGCCGCTGTAAACATGAACGCCGATACAGACACAAAAATGAAAAACTGGCAGATACTCTGGGAACTGGTCAAGTTCAGCCCCTGGCTGTTCGGCGGCAGCATCTTTTTCGCCACCATCATGCAGCTTGCCATGCAGGCCCCGGCGCTGCTCACCCGCGAGTTTTTTAACTTTCTCAGCGACAGCGCGCAGGCGCAGTTCGACCTGTGGGCACTGGTAGCCCTCATGATTGCGTCTGGCCTGGCCGAAGCCTCAGTGCGCTACGGCCTTATCTTTAACCGCGTCACTTTCCATTTCACGGCGCTGGCGCTCATGCGCAAGAACGTGTTCTCGCATGTGCTGAATCAACCCGGCGCGCGCCCTATGCCCACCTCACCCGGCGAATCGATCAGCCGGTTCGGTGGCGACCTGGACGAAATCGGCCAGTTTTTCCAGTGGCTGGAAATGCTTTTCGGTCATGCCATCTCCACCGTCGTGGCGATTTTTTTCATGGTCAGCATCAACCCGCTCATCACGCTGGTGGCCTTCGCGCCGCTGGTGCTGGTCGCCATCGTCGCCAACATGACCATGTCGCGCGTGCAGCGCTATCGTGAGGAATATCGTACCGCAGCGGCCCGCGTGGTCGGTTACGTGGCGGAAACCTTCGGCGCAGTCCAGACCATCAAGGTGGCAACCGGCGAAGAAACCATTATCGGCGAATTCAACCGCCTCAACGATGTCCGCCGCAAAGCCGCACTCAAGGACCGCGTGTTTGAGGAAGTGCTGCGCTCGATCTTCTTCAATGCCGTCAACATCGGCACAGGCGTGATCCTCATTCTGTCATCGCAGTCCATGCGCGAAGGCACGTTTACCGTCGGCGATTTCGCGCTGTTCATTTTCTATCTGGAACGCATCACCCAGTTCATGCGCATCTTCGGCATGACCATGTCCAAGTACCGGCAGATCGGTGTGTCGATTGAGCGTGTTGAATACCTGCTGGATGGCGCGCCCCGCGAGATCATGGTCAAACATGGTGAGGTTTATCTGAAAGGTGAACTGCCGGAAGTTCCGTATGTGGCCCGCTGCGAAGCCGATCACCTCGACGCGCTGGAGGTACGCGGCCTCACATATCACCATCCTGATTCAGGGCGCGGCATCGAAGGGGTTGATTTGCAGGTCAGGCGCGGCTCGTTCACCGTCGTCACTGGACGAATCGGCAGCGGCAAGACCACCCTGCTGCGCACGCTGCAAGGGCTGCTGCCCAAAGAGAGCGGCGAAATCTACTGGAACGGTCAGCTTGTCACTGACCCGGACGACTTTTTTGTGCCGCCGCACACCGCTTATACACCACAGGTTCCGCGCCTGTTCAGCGATCCCCTGCGCAACAACATTCTCATGGGTATCCCGGAAGACAAGGCCGACGTGCCTAACGCCATCAAATCCGCCGTCATGGAGCGGGACATCAAGGAACTCGATCACGGGCTGGATACGCTGGTCGGACCGCGCGGGGTGCGGCTTTCAGGCGGGCAGATGCAGCGCACCGCCGCCTCGCGCATGTTCGTGCGCGAACCGGAACTGCTGATCTTCGACGACCTTTCCAGCGCGCTGGATGTCGAAACCGAGCAGAAGCTGTGGAGCCGCGTGTTCTCCAAGGAAGGTGCGACCTGTCTGGCAGTGTCCCATCGCAAGGCGGCCCTGCGGCGCGCGGACCAGATCATCGTCATGAAGGACGGCAAGGTGCTGGCGCGCGGGCGGCTGGAAGACCTGCTGGAAAACTGTGATGAAATGCGCCAGTTATGGCAGGGCGACAGCGGCGAAATCCAGGCCGGGCAGGAAAATGCCGCCGCTCAAAACCCGAACCCGCAAAGCTGAACACCACGAGGGGAGCCGGTCTCCCCTTTTTGATTCGCGCCCATCAGCGCACCCGTCCACCGAACTGAGTCACCAGCCGGCCCAGCGCGATTCGGTTGACCAGTGTGAACAGGGCGCTGCACAGGGGCACGGTCAGAAAAGGCAGCGTTGTAACCCGGAAGTAGTGCTGCCACAGCAGATTTGTACCCCCGAAGCGTTCCGGCTCCAGCAGCAGCACACTGACATGATCGCTCAACAGATGGTCTTCTTCGATGCTGTAGGCCAGCAGATGCGGCGGGTCAAAGGCGATCACATACTGGCGCAGGGTGTATAGTTCGCCAATGTGCAGATAACGGGTCGTCCCCACCCCGTCGCGCGCGTCGGCATGTCCGCGATTGAGGTTGACCTGCGCCACCAGCGGCATCCAGCGGCGGACATTGGCATGGTCACTGACATAGGCAAATACGCGCTTCGGCGGCGCATCCAGATACGCGGCCTGTTCAACACGCAGCGGGGCAGCCGTGTAGGTATCAATGTCCAGTCCCCCAACCAGACGATCCCCGACCATGGGTCATTGCTCCAGCTTTCGTATGGCAACATTATAACGATATGTGACAAACAGAAACAAAAACGCGCCGGGTTGATCCAGCGCGTTTGAACGTGCCTCATCGAAAGACCGCTATCCGCCCAGCTCCGCCTTGATGCGCGGGTCATTCAGGAACAGATAGATAATCACCGCGTCAATAATCACGAACAACACTTGCAGCAGGCCGCTCCCGCCAAAGACAAACATCAGGGACGTAATCAGACTGATGGCGACCACCACGATTGTACCCATGCGCGCCCAGGGTTGTTTGCGCAGCAGGCCAAAACCAACCACCGCCATCGCCGGGCCGACGATGATGCTGGCGATCCCGGCGATCACCGCCAGCGCGCCAATTGCCCCCAACCCGGCACTCGCCGCCGCCAGTTCACCGGCCACTTCCGGGTCGCCGACAGCGGTCCCCGTTCCAAGCCCCATGACCCCCACCATGCCGGCCAGGCCCCCTGCCCCGGCCAGCAGCACCCCGGAGCAGATTGTCAGGATGCCGCCGACAATCAGATAATAAGCGACCCATTTAATCAACTGCGGACGATCAATATTTTCCAGCATGATATTTTCTCCATAAATCGTGGTGCTTTTCTTTGGATTGCCCTCCATGTCCCAGTGTAATCATGATTAAAAAAGGCTGCCTTAAGGCACATGTCCAGCGAGTTACAGAGTCATTACTCAGACAACAAAAAAGGCAGACCACCGCGACGTGATCTGCCTCGCTCAGGATATATACGATCAGGCCGGCTGTGGTTCGGGATAAACTCTGACCGAATCGGCGTAGATCATCTGCCCGGCGGACTCGTCGATCAGCGCAAAAAACGCCATGCAGCCTTCGTCCGCCATCACCACCGGTTCCGCGCTGCGGGCAGCTTCGAGGCTTGTCCAGTGGACAATATCGACCCACTGGCCGTCCGGTGCTCTAACCAGTTCGCGGCTGATGTACCCGTCCAGCTTTTCGATCACATCCTGAACGGCCTGCACACCGGGCATAAACTCGGCATCGCTGACGCCGGGCTTGAGACGAAACAATGCCACTTCAACAACAGGTTTCATAGGGTACGCTCCTTAGCAGCACTCATTGACCTTTTCATCATAGAACGCTGCCCCTGACAACGTTATGTCAGGAGCTTCAGGAGCCTGTGCGCCTCATCCCGAATTTCGGCCCGCAGTTCCGGCGGGTCCAGCACCTCGGCCTGCGCGCCCCAGCCCATCAGCCAGTTTTTGATCTCGGACAAACGCTGCACCTGATAGGTCATCACCGCGAATCCAGGTTCCTCTGCTACAGACTGGAACCCATAATGCTGGCGTTCGCGCACCCAGCGGGTCGCGGTATCGACAAAACGCACCCGCACTGTGATGGAAGGCTGCTCCGCGCTGGCGGAGCTGGCCCGTTGTTCAAAATGTTTCGGCAGCAGCCGCAGCGCCTCGATGCGATCCAGCCGGAAGGTGCGAAAACCCTGCTCGGTGTGCGCGTTCACATACCACACGCCTTCAGAGAAAGTCAGATTGTGCGGTTCAATCTCACGTTCACTGATTTCGTCATGCAGCAGGCTGTGATAGCGCAGGAACATCACCCGCCGTTCGTGGATGGCGGTTTGCAGGTCCAGCAGAAACGGGTTCTGCAAATCGAACCGGCTGGCATTCATCATAAAATGGATCATCCGGGTCTGTGGTTCGACCTGATCGCGGGTGCGGGGGGGCAGCGCAGCCATGATTTTCTGAATCGCCTGCTGCGCTTCCTGTGGATAATTGCCCGAAGCCGCCAGCATGGAGGCCCCCAACACCAGGGCGCTGGCCTCGGCAGGGGTGAAAACCAGCGGCGGCAGATAATAGCCCTCCATCAGTTCGTAGCCTTCGCCCGGCAGCGACACCAGCGGCACGCCCATCTCGTTGAGCGCGGCCATATCCCGGTAGATGGTGCGTTCTGTCACGCCAAACGTTTCCGCCAGATCAACCGCGCGCACCCGGCGGCGGGCTTGCAGCAGCAGCATGATATTGAACAGCCGGTCCATGCGGTTCATGGCTGCTCAGGCTCCGTCAGCCTGTCGCGCAAATCCTGGGCGACCAGCCGGGCGGCAGCGTTCTGCCAGTTGTGCAGCGTGCGCTCCGGCACAGCCGTCTGGAACCAGCGCAGCGCTTCGTTTGCCGCCGGGTCAAGTCCATCATGATCGGCCCGCTGGCTGTAGGGTTTGAGGCCGACCACATAGGGGAAATAGAGCGCGTTATAGTAGCGCCACGCATCCGATGTCCCAAAATCGCCCCCATCACGCGGCCTCAGCCGGGCGATACTTTCCGCCAGCAGCGCCTTGAGTTCGGCGGCCCGTTCCAGAGTCGTGTCGTCTTTTCCGTGCTGGCGCAGGCGGGCGTCAATCACCGGCAGCCGGGTCAGCGGGCTGGCTGCCAGACGGTTGAGATCGCCAAAGTGACTCAGGGCGCGGCGCGTCAGACGGTCAAACTCTGCATCGTCCATGTGCAGCACATCGCGCACCTCATCCAGCCGGGCGGCGGCGCTGGCAGCGGCCCGCAGTTGAGCGCGTTCGCGGCGCAGGCGTGGGAAACGCGCCAGCACAAACTGATCCAGCGCGCTTTGCAGCGGGTCGGCAAAGGTCTGCGTAAAAATGGCGGTGGCGATCAGCGCCAGCAGCAGCGCAGTGAGTTCTGGCGAGGTTTCCCCACTGACGAGCATGACCAGCGCCACCTGCCCGCCAAACAGCAGCGCCATGAAGGCCGCCGCGCCCAGCGAACGCAGCACATCCGGCAGCAGCGCCTCACCGGCATCGAAGGCATCCAGCGCCACGATGACCGCGCCGAGAATGAACAGGTCGAAGCTGATGGTGAGCAGTTCGATTTCCGGCGTGAACCAGTCCAGCGGCGGCAGCAGAATCATCCCCATACCAAGCCCGAAAAAAACCGATGTGAGCAGCAGCAGGGCCAGCGGGCGTTTGGGCAGGTTGGCACGGTACGCCTGCACGACGAACCAGAAAGCCGCCCCCAGCAGCAGCGCCACCCCTGCCGTGAGCAGGCTGTAAACGATCCCCTCTGGCCGGCGCACGACCAGCGCCGCGCTGTACAGGACAACGACATACACGATCAGCGCGCCGTTGAGTACACGGACCAGACGTGCACGCCCCGGCAGTTCGTCCGGCAGACGATGCACTGTCGCGCCGAACCAGCACAGCGCCGGCAGAAACAGCAGCGGCCAGCGCGCGCGTTCCATCCATTCCGCCGGTTCTGCCCGCGTGCCTTGCAGCACATCCAGCGCCAGCCCCAGCGCATAGGCCAGCAGGCCCAGCCCGGCATAACGCTGGCCGGGACTGTCAAAATCGCGCGCCAGCAGATACAGCCCGAACCACAGCGCGAAGCTGAAAATCAAGATTTCCAGAAGTCGCATCGCCTCCACCCGATCTGCCCTTCCCGCACAACTTTACCGTGAAACGCGCCCCGGCCCTATGGCTCCCCGGAATAATTCAGCCGTCTCAGGGTGCAAATGGCAATCTTACAGCGCGGATTGCGCGGAAAATTGTTTCGCACTATGCTGAATACATCGCCGTCTGAAATCTGGATCAGAGCTATGCCAAAAAAACTCAGGCAGTCGAAGAAAAAACGGGTCGCCCAGAATCCACCTGTGAAACATGATACGCCCGCAAACGCTGGCCCGGAAAGTATGGATCATGCCACCGCGCTGGAAATCCTGCGCAAACGCGCGCCCGCCAGCGCCGGCAGCGCCGCTATGAAACAGCAGGCCATGCAGCGGCTGGGGCCGGTGCTGGGCAACCAGACTCTTCAGCGCATTCTGCTGGATGACCAGGAAGAGGAGACGCACGTTCCAGACGATGCCATGCCGGCGGAAATGCGCGATTTTCTGTCACGCGGCATGATGCCAGGGCCGGATGGCGCGAATATCACCCCTACCGGCATCGGTGGTTTTAACGCCAAATTCGACCCGAATGCCCGCGAACTGATTATTTCGATGAATGTGGGCATCGCCTTTATCAACGGCTTGCAGATCGACACCTCCACCAGCACCGTCACAGCAGATGGCACAGGGCTGGACCTGAGCGACCCGGACGAACAGGGTACGTTTGGCGAACTTCAGAACGGCGCGAACCAGATCATGACCGATGTCCCGGCGGCAGATCGCCAGAGCGTGGTCGATTCACAGTGGCGTTGGGGTGGCGAGGAAGATGGCTGGATGACCAGCTACCAGCAGAATGTCCAGCAGGCGTGGGGCGGCAAACACTTCTTCGTCAGCCAGGACTGGCCCGAACTGATGGCAAATGTGCGCGTTCAGGTCAATGTGCATCGCGGCCAGTCCGACAAGGATCACTGTCAGGGCAAGATCGTCAAGACCCCACCCGGCGGAATCGGCGCGTATGTTCAGTCCAACGATGCCTCTAAAGCTGACGATCAGGAACTGATTATGTCCAGTTCCGCCATTGACCCCCGGCACGACAACCTGCTGCGCTGGCAGTTGTATTTCGCGCACGATTCGGCAGATGTGAACGCGGCCAGCTCACAGCCAGGCGGCGGGGGCACACCCGGCCCGGCGTTCTTGCAGCAGTTTATCAACACCTTTAACGCCGCCCCCGGCAACGCGGGACAAACCATTCAACTGATCGGCCATGCCAGTTCGGTGGGGTCGCCACAGTACAATCAGGTGCTTTCGGAACGGCGCGCGGCAGCGGTGGAAGCCTTCCTGCAATCCAATGGGCTGACCGGATCGGTAGATCGCACGCAGGATTCGGGTGAGGGTGAGGAAGCCCCCGGCAACGACGACGCTTCCCGCCGCGTTGATCTGGTGATCGGTTCCGGCGAGGCACAGGTGGTCGGCAATCATGAATTCGGGCATCTGCTCGGCCTCGATGACGAATATGCCACCGGCGCGGGCAGCTTCATTAACGGCAGCGGCAACCCGATTGGCTCGTCCATCGCCCATTCGGACATTGACGCCGATGGGCTGGCCGACGCGCCTATTGACGGGGCCGTATCCGAGAACAATGATAACATCATGTCTCTTGGGAATACCGTGCGCCCACAGCATTATTCGACTTTCCACGCGGCGCTGGAACAGGTCACAGGTAAAAGCTGGCGCTACGGCGGCGAAGGCGATGCGCCCTCCGTGATTCCCGGCACACCCGTTCCCGGCGGCGTGATTGTGTAGGAGCGCACTCGATTATGGCAGACCTGATCGTCAGCTACCTGGTCAAAAGCCAGCACAGCAAACCCTACGGCCAGCGCATTTACGACAATGGCAAAGCGGAAGACTACCGCATCAGCCGGCTGGTCAAAGCGGCGGATGGCAGCTATCAGGAACAGTCCGTTGATCCGGGCTGGTATCCGGTCACGGAACTGAGCGCCTCGCAGCTTGAAGCCGTCCAGCAGGCGGTAGAAACCAGCGGCCTGCGCGACCTGCCAGCCCATGTCAGCGGCGATGGCAAAGGTTCCACTGCCAACCGGGAAGCAGAATGGCAGGTTCAGGCGGGTGGGCAGACAAAGACCGTTCATGTCGCGCCCTGGCCGCCGGGGGGTGATACCGGGCAGGCCCTCTTCAACCTGACGCAGCGCCTCAGCGAGATCGTGCGCGAAGCCCTGACGTAACCATTTTGGTCAGTGGATGAATGACCTTTGAAAATCGGGCGGATCGCAATCCGCCCTGTTTGATTCGGCTCT
>CAZKIB010000119.1:12992-20359 GCA_964552425.1 uncultured Anaerolineaceae bacterium
CAGTTGAAAAACTGTTCATACAGCAGTTCGGCGACGCGCTGATTAAAGGCCGCGCCGGGGTGTGTATCGCGGCTGGAAACGAAGCGAGTCTCCGGCGGCCAGCCTGCCGCTTCATCAAACAGCTTGAGAATGTCATTGTGTCCGCGCGCTTCGATGGCCTGCGCCACGCGGTCCACGTAGGGGATGCTGCCCATCGGGTCTTCCATGTTCGGGAAAATGACCGTCACCAGGCGAGCGTCAATTCCCTCCACATAATCGATGAACCGGCCAATCTCCGCCCGGTGAATGTCCCAGATGTAGGCGTTGTCATAGGCCGTGTACAGCCATTCCCATTGAGTCAGGCCGGTGTTGGGGTCGCGGTACAGGTTGGGTGTGTAGAAGCGCCAGTAAATGTAGTTGGCAAGGTGCGATTCCCGCGCCAGCGGCGGGACATCCGGCACAGGCACGTTCCAGGGGTAGCCGTTGCTCTCGGCGGCGACGTAAATATCGTTCAGCAGATACTGCCAGATGACCACATCGGCCTGCTGGTAGGGGTATTCTTGCAGGATGTTCAACTGGTCGAGCGTCGAGGTTCCGCCGATGCCCAGGTTAACCACCGCGTAATCGTCACCGAGCATCTGCCCCAGCGCATCACTGAAGCGCTCCGCCGGGTTTTCGATACCCCACCCTTCGGTGAACGAATCGCCCACCACCAGCACCGTCGTGCGCGCCGCCAGTTCGTCCGGCGTCCATTCGCGGTCCCGATAGCCCAGGCTGTTGCGCTGGATATAGCGGTTGATCCAGTTCTGCCCCGCCAGCGTCCACTGCATCGGTGTGGCGGAATCGGCCACCGCGTAGCGCACAAACAATTCCGCGCCCACCAGCGCCACGATGACCGCCCCATAACTGACCAGCAGGTTCGCCGCGATCCGCCGCGCCCTCTGCCAGCGTTTCTGCGCCGCCAGCGCCACCAGCCCCGCGCCCGCCAGAGCCAGCGCCATGATGATACCCAGCATAGCCCACAACCTCATCCACACCCCGCACGCCGCCCATTATAGGCGCGAACAGCCTGGAAATCAGGGGGATGTATTTATCCCGCTACATTCGGAGTGGGGCTGGGGGCATTCGGGTCCGGCTCCATGCCGACGACTTCCAGCGTGAACTTTTCCGCCGAGTAGCTGATGAGGCGTTCGGCGGCCCCGCCCTGGCGCTCTTTGATGACCCGCACGGTCCATTCAAACTGGCCGGGCCGCTGCGCCAGAAACCAGTCCGTCGCATTGCGCACGGTGGACTGCGCCAGCAGCGCGCGTTCCAGATTGCCGCCGGGCCGCGCGATCAGAATTTCGAAATACTCGCCCGGTTGCAGGTTGCGCTCCCACACCCAGGCCAACCGCACCCCATCGCGGATATGAAGCTGCTCCCCGTTCGTCGGGTTCAGCAGTCTGGGAGCCTCCGCTATAACTTCCACCGGGGTCGGAGCCGGGCGCGTGGGCGTCGCGTCACGGGTCGGCGCGATCTCCGGGGCCACCGTCGGCAGTTGGCTGTTGCGTTCCGCGCAGGCGGTCAGCAGCGCCGCGACAAGCGCGAACAGAAAGACGTAATGAACCATAGGCCGGCATCTCGCTCAGCACAATCACACGCTTCATTATAGACTTGAATGCCGCGCAGCGGGACTATCGCCCTCAGACAGCTCCGGTGTAAGCAATGCGGTAAATATCGCCGGATTCCAACTGTGTGACATACAGCGCGCCATCCGGCCCCACAGTCACGTCAATCGGGCGGATGGCCGGGTCCACGGCGCGGTTGAACTGGACAAACACTTTGCGGTCCCCGCTGTAGCTTCCGTCGGGCAGTTTCTCCAGATCGACAAACACAATCGCAAACCCGTTCAGCATATGGCGCGTCACCATACTCCCCAGGCCTGTGCCGTTCTGCGCCACAAAAATCCCGCCGCGATAAGCCGGTGGAAACTGATTGGCATCATAAAAGGCCATCCCCGCCGTGACACTGGATGGAAAAAACTCCACCAGGGCCGGCTGGCTGGTATCCCCGGCAGGAATCAGCTTGCCATAGGTTCCCGGAAAGCCATAATGTTCGCCCTGCCGCACATGATTCAGTTCTTCAGGCGGCATGTAGCGCAGGGTGCTGTCCAGCACATCGGGCGCATTGTCCCCGGCAAACAGGTCGCCACCCGGTGTGAAGAGCAGATCATAGGGATTGCGAAAACCGCTGGCGAAGACTTCCAGATTGCTGCCATCGGCGTCGAAGCGCACAATGCTGCCCTCCAGTGGATTATCTGATGCTGGCCCATGATCGGTAGACGAACCAATGCCGACATAAATCTTGCCGTCTGGCCCAAAAGCAATGCCGTTGTTGGAATGAAAGACATATTTCAGGGAGGGCAGCCCCTCCACAACCGGCGTCACCGTGTCCAGCGCGCCGTCATCATCTTCATCCGTGACCGTACTCACCCGCCCGCTGTCGGATACGTAAAGCGTGCCTGTCCCCGGCTGAAAGGCCATCCCCACTGTATGAATCAGTTCTTCATGGGGATCGTCGAACACCACCTCGGCCTGTTCCGCGTAACCGTCACCGTCTGTGTCCACCAGCCGGGTGATAATGCCGCCGGTATTCATAACGTACAGGCAGTCATCCGGCCCGGTGGTAATCACCGCGTTCGCGCCCACACCCACTGTGGCGTAGAGTGTCAGCGTAAACCCCGGCGCGATCCATTCCGTCACGGGGGCGGCAGTCGGTTCCGGCGTCAGGGTTGGCGATGGCGTGGGCGTGACGGTGGCAGGCGGCGTCCCGGTCATCCCATCCACTTCCAGCAGATGGGCTGTCGCCAAATGGCTGACTGGCTGTGAGTTTTCGCCGGCCTGTCCCTCACGGATCACCCGCACGGTCCATTCAAACTGGCCGGGCGGCTGGACCGCAAACCAATCGGTCACATCGGCAGCCGTCGATTGAGACAGCAGGGCACGTTCCGGGCTGCCGCCGGGTCGACTCACCAGAATCTCGAAATATTCACCGGGCTGCAAATAGCGATGCCATGTCCAGGCCATCCAGACGCCGCCGCTGATGTGCCGATGCGCGTCGCTGGCCGGTTCAACCAGACTAGGAGGCGCTTCTGAGATCGCTGTGGCTGTTGGCGGAGGGGTGGTCGCGGTAGCGAAGGGGGATGGGTCGATCAGGGGGGCAGTGGCAGGCAGCACATACGCACTTTCTGCGCAGGCTGCCAGTGCCAGAACCAGAAGCAGGAGTACGAATCGCATGGGTCTGCGTCCTTGTATAGCTGCACATTACCCATGAACGATTATATATTACAATCTGTATTTTTTGCTGTCTGATTAACAGCCTGTCTATATCTCTTAAAGATTGGCTGGTAAATTGGCCGGACAGACCCTTTTTGCCCGGTCAATGCGAACAGTTTAATCCGCTTCCAGTGGTTCCAGACTCAGCACGAAGGCCACCAGCGCGTCAATCTCATCCGGCTCCAGCGCCTCGCCATAGTTCTGCGGCATGTAGGTGGCGTTGTAGCCCTCGACTTCATACGCCAGGGGGTTGAGAATCGACAGACGCACATACGCCCCGGCATCCAGCCCCGGTACACGCGACCCGGCCACATCGCGCAGCCCACGCAGTGACGGCCCCAGGCTGCTGGTTTCGCCTTCCAGTCGGTGGCAGGCCACACATGCCGGGGCATTGCGCGCGCCGTTGTTGAACAGAGTCCGCCCGCGCACTAGCACCTCCGGCGGCACGGACACCAGTGCTTCGGCGGTGGCTTCGGCTTCAGCCGTCGCTTCGACCAGCGGCATCGCACCGCTATACGTCACGCGGAACACCCGCGAACTGAAAAATTCGATGATGTACAGCGCGCCGTCCGGCCCCACCGTTACATCAATCGGACGGAAATCCGCCGCGCGTTCGGTGGCTGAGGACGCGAATTCCACAAAATCGCCGTGATAAAACCCGTCGGTGTCCTGATCCAGCGGCACAAACACCACCGCGAACCCGAACAGCAAGTCCCGGTTGACCAGCACATCCGCGCCTGTGCCCCACTGCGCCACATACACCCCCTCGCGCCACTCCGCCGGGAAAGCATCAGCGGCGTAATAATCAATTCCGGCGGATGTCACCGACGGATAAAACTCCATGACCGGGGCAGCGCTTGCATCCCCCGGCGGCGGGAAGCCAAACACACGCGGGAAGCCGTAGTCCATCCCCTCGCGGATATGGTTAAGTTCCTCCGGCGGGATCACCCGCAGCGTGCGGTTCACCTCGGTGGGGTTGTTATCAGTAGTGAACAGGTCGCCATTGGGCGCGAACACCAGGTCATACGGGTTGCGCAGGCCAGTGGCGAACACTTCGACAGCGCCATCCTCCGGGTTGACACGCAGAATCGACGCCTCCATCGGCTCATTCAGCGGCCCGTGATCGCTGGTCGCGCCGACGCCCACATAAATATAGCCATCCGGCCCGATAGCGATGCCATTGTTCGAGTGACCCTCATAATGCAGCGACACCAGCCCTTCGGCTACCGGCGTCAGCGTCTCAAATGTGCCATCCTCATCAGTGTCTTCCAGTCTGCTGATGCGTCCGCTGTCGGAGACATACAGCACATCGCCATCAAAGGCCATCCCGACGGCGTGATACAACTGGTCGGGCAGGACAGAAAGCTGCTCGACATTCTCCTCGGTGACGTAATTGCGGTCCGCATCCCAGAAGGCGGTTTCCACCGTCTCAGCGTAATTGTCGCCATCGTCATCCACCAGCCGGTAGATGCTGCCGGCCAGCGACAGCACGTACAGGCAGCCATCCGGCCCGAAGGTGATCTGCGTGGGCAGGCCAAAGTTCTGCCCCTCAGCGTATACCGTCACCTCAAAGCCCGGCGGCACACGCAGCAGGTGAGATGCGTCATGGTCCATGTCTTCCTGCGCAGCCGATGGAAAGCCCACCGCCGCCAGCAGCAGTGCCGCGCCGAGCATCCCGACCCTGTACCCCGCCTGCTGGATTGTCCGTGCCCGATGGTTGGTCATAATCGATCCCGTCATGATTTGGCAAAACAGCCCACCATCTAAGCACGCCCCGCCTCAAATTGCAATGGTTGACCCGTCCGGTATGTTCGCCAGAATACCCCCTTGACGGCATAATGGTAGGCAGATCACAGGTTATTACGTTGCGGAGTAAGTGCGGGATGGCCCACCTGTTTTTCTCCTATGCCCATGACGACGCGGAACGCCTCTATCCGATCCATGCCCGCATGGAACTGGTCACGGAACACAACCTGTGGCTGGATAAAATCGGGCTGGAGCGCGGCGCAGCCTGGGAAAACTCCATCAAGGCGGCCATTGATGACAGCTACGGCGTCATCTTCGCGGTGACGAGCGTCTTTCTGACCCGCCCCTTCATTCTCAGCAAGGAAATTCCCTGGGCCTTTGAACGTTTTAAGGACAGACAGGGCGCGCAGTTATTTCCGATTCTCTTCGATGACGTGGAACTGCCCGACCTGCTGAAGACTCCCCACGTTACCCGCTTGATTGATGCCCGCGATGGGGATATGGAACGGGTGTACGCGGAATTAAAGCACGTGCTGCCGCTGCCCCAGGCCGGCACACAGCCTTTCGTCGTCTCCTGGCCGCGCCTGACCAATTTCAAAGGCCGTGACCAGCAGTTGATCGATCTCCATCAGAAGCTGATTGGCGAGGGGCGCGTGGGCGTCAAGACCGCCGGACTGCATGGCACAGGCGGCATCGGCAAGACTCAGTTGGCGGTGGAATATGCTCACCGCTACCGCTATTACTATCCCGGCGGCGTTTACTGGCTGAACGCGGCCGCCGACTGGCGCGCGGAACTGGGCGACTGCGCGGTGCATATCGACCACAGCCTGGTCGGGCGTTCCCCGGAGGAAGTGGCGCTGGCCTTTCGGGCACACCTGGGCGCCCAGGCTGCTGACGCGCTGCTGGTGCTGGATAATGTGGCCGACCCAGCCGAGGTACTCCGCCGCGAGGTGGCCCCCAGGCTCACCATCATGAACCTCTGCGAGCAGACTCGTTCCCGCCTGCTGCTGACCACCCGCGTGCAGACTCTGCCCGACGGCTTCGAGTCCGTCGCGGTGGATGTCCTCGCGCCGCCGGATGCCCGCGCCGTGCTGCTGGACGCCTGGACAAGCGCTTCGCGTACCGACCCGCCGGATTCCGCCGCGCTGGATGCCATCGCCATAGCATTGGGTTATCTGCCGCTGGCCCTGGGCTGGATGGCCGCCGCCCTGCGCCAACTACCCGAACTGACGCCCCGCGAACTGCTGGCCGAACTGCACGCGCGCGGGCTGGATGATCTCATCCACGAACTGCGCGCACACCGCATCGACCTGGGCACGCCCGAATATCATGACCGGCTGGTGGCCGCCGCCCTCGACTGGCAGATCAGCCGCCTCAGCGAGGCCCCCTCCCCCCGGCTGCTGGCTCTCATCGCCGCCTATGGCGAGGCCGCTGTGGTGCCGCTGGAACGCCTGCGGTTGCTGGCCGGCCTGCCGGACA
This sequence comes from uncultured Anaerolineaceae bacterium, assembly GCA_964552425.1. GTDB lineage: Bacteria > Chloroflexota > Anaerolineae > Aggregatilineales > Phototrophicaceae. The sequence continues at coordinate 19,511 of CAZKIB010000119.1, forward strand.
AGGGCCTGGTCAGACCATTCCCGGCAGCCGTCCGCGAGCTGCAAGCCTACCATCTGGTCGAAACGCTCGAAGACGGCGCGGCTTTCCGCCTGCACCCGCTGACCCGGCAGCACGCCGCCCGCAAACTGGATTCCGGCGCGCGGCTGGCCGAGTCGGCTGCGCATCTGCTGGCGGCTTATCACGACCCGAACCTGCTCGACAACCAGGCCCGGACGCGCGGGTTTGCCGCTGTGCTGGGCGATCTGGCGGCGACTCAATCCGCCCTGGCCGCGTCCCATCCTGATCTCGACGCCCTGACCCGCCTGTTCACGCTGGAGGAGCCGCGCCTGCTAAGCCTGCCGCGCGGCGCGCCGGCCAGCTACGTCGTCCAGCAGATCCGTGACCGCGCCCATCACGAAGGCGCTGAGGCTCTGCGGGCCGCCTTTGAGAACTGGCTGAAGGATCGCCCGCACCTGCGCCACACCGGCCCGCGTTATCCCGCCAGCCGCGCCCTGCGCCGCACCCTGGCCGGCCATACCGGCCCCATCGGCTACATCTACGGCGCGCTGCTCCTCCCCGACGCCCGCCTCCTGTCCTGGTCAGCCGATGCCACCCTGCGGCTGTGGGAGCGGGACGCTTCCCCCGGCCCCGTCCTCAAAGGCCACACCGCCCCCGTCTCCGGCGCACTGGCCCTGCCCGACGCCCGCCTCCTGTCCTGGTCAGCCGATGCCACCCTGCGGCTGTGGGAGCGGGACGCTTCCCCCGGCCCCGTCCTCAAAGGCCACACCGCCCCCGTCTCCGGCGCACTGGCCCTGCCCGACGCCCGCCTCCTGTCCTGGTCAGCCGATGCCACCCTGCGGCTGTGGGAGC
>CAZKIB010000120.1:0-1802 GCA_964552425.1 uncultured Anaerolineaceae bacterium
AGCCGCGTCTTGCCTGATTGAAGACATCTGTTATTTAGCGAGAGAACCACTGAGTGGATCGCGTTCATAATCCTTGCTCAAACGGCGAAACTTACCTAACCAGGCGAAGGTGCGCTCGACGACCCAGCGACGGGGTTGAACAGCAAAGCCCTTCTGTTGGGGATCACGGGCAACGATGTCGAGTTGAATATCCCATTGTTCGCGCAGCCAAACATCCACATCACCCTGATAGCCCCCATCAGCTCAGATTTTAAGCAAGCGGACAGCGATCAAACGTTCGACCTTGGTAAGTAAGGCTTTGACCCCGTCCCGATCATCGCTGTTGGCTGCCCATACCACCACCTCTAGCAAGTTACCCAGGGTATCGACCAGGATGTGGCGTTTACGCCCTTTGATCCGTTTGAAGCCATCGTAGCCGCTTACCCCACCTATATCACTCACTTTGACGCTCTGACTATCCACGATAGCTGCGCTGGGACGTGGTTTACGACCCAACCGCCGCCGTTCCAGAAAGCCCATGAGCCGATTGAGGCGCTGCCATGTCCCATCCCGACACCACTTGCGATAGTGATAGTACACGCTATGGGGGTTCGGGTAATCATTGGGTAAATTACGCCACTGGCAACCCGTTATTAACACATAGAAAATCGCGTTCATCACCATCCGTAAATCCAACTCCAGCGGACGACCTGCCCCGGTGTGCTTGGGCAACAGCCATTGCAACCGCTGCCATTGTTTCTCACTCACTTCACTGGTGTACTGACGCCGTTTGTGCGACACTGGTCTCATTCCTGTTCGGGTTACTTGGTTGTTTGGTTACATCGAGTTTACCCGACAGGAATTTCCAAACAGGTTCTAAACAGCATTAACGGACTTGTTACATATCAGCCGTATGGTTTTAACCTGCGGCCCGGAAAACTGTGATTCACTGAAATTGGGGTTATCATAGCCGCAGAAAAAGTCACAGCGGAGTCCTGTATGCCCATCACAAAAGTCGAAGCCATCCCTGTGCGCCTGCGCCGGGAAGAGTCTTATCTCGGCGCGTTGCCGCCGGGGGCCAGCGAACGCGGTTACTTTTTGCGCCCGCCGTACCGCGCGCTGTATTCGGTCTTCTTCGAGACCGTCTTCGTCAAAATCACGGCAGATGGTGTCAGCGGCTGGGGGGAGTGTCTCGCGCCGGTTGCGCCCGAAGCTGTCGCCACGATCATCGACCAGCTTCTTGCCCCGGCCCTGATCGGACGCGACCCGCTGGCGGTGGATGTCCACTGGAACACGATGTATGACCTGATGCGCGAACGCGGGCATTACGGCGGTTTTATGCTGGACGCCATCAGCGGCTGCGACATCGCCCTGTGCGATTTGCGCGGCAGGCTGCTGAATCAGCCAGTGGTGACGCTGCTGGGCGGCGCATACCGGGAGCAAATTCCCTGTTATGTGTCCGGCCTGCCCCGGCCAGACGATGCCGGGCGGGTGGCGCTGGCGCTGGAATGGACCGCGCGCGATTTTCACGCCTTCAAGCTGGCGGCGGGTTACGGCGTCGCGGCGGATGCGGCCAGCCTGGCGGCCTTGCGTTCCGCGCTGGGGGAAGATACCGCGCTGCTGCTGGATGCGCACTGGGTCTATACGCTGGATGAATCGGTCCGGCTGGCGCGGCGGCTGGAAGAACTGAATGTCGCGGTGTTCGAAGCGCCCATCAACCCGGAAGACATCGAGGCGCATGTGCAGCTTGCGGCGGCGGTGGCTGTGCCCATCGCCATCGGTGAAACCGAACGCACCCGCTACCAGTTCAAACCCTGGCTGGT
>CAZKIB010000120.1:1816-16126 GCA_964552425.1 uncultured Anaerolineaceae bacterium
GGACCTGTTGCAGCCGGATGTGGGGCGCACCGGATTATCCGAACTCATCAAAATCGCGCGCATGGCCGAGGCGTTTAACATCCCCGTCGCCCCGCACCAGAGCGTCGGGCTGGGGGTGTGCATCGCGGCGTCAATCCACGCGGCGGCGGCCATCCCCAATCTGTTCATGCTGGAATATCAGCCGCCCGTGTTTGAACTGGCGAACACCCTGCTCGTTCAGCCGCTGGTATGCGAGGCCGGGCGTTTTCACCTGCCGGCCGGCGCGGGCCTGGGAATCGAAATCGACGAAGGCAAACTGGCCGCCGCCCAGCGCTGAGGCCGCCTACAGATACCGCCCCAGGAAATCCAGCAGCGTGTCGAACATTTCCAGCGTGTAGACATGCCCTAAACCGGGGTAGATGTGCGTTTCGTAGTGCGCTTCCGCGCCGTAGAGACGATACACCCCGCGCGTAAACTCGGTAATCAGTTGAATGCCATCCAGCGGGGAGAGGGCATCATCGCCCCCGGCCAGCACGATCTGCGGGCGCGGCGCAGTCAGGGCGGTGATGGCTTCCATATCCAGCCCGGCGTGCAGCACCCCCGGCACATAATAATAAAAGCCATGCCGGTTGACATTCCCGCTGGCGAGGAGATTCTGGTAGCGGGTGTACTGGACCACCGGAGCGGTCACTTTGATGCGTTCATCCAGCGCGCTTAACCAGGTCGCCCGGCTGCCGCCCATACTCGCCCCGGTCACAGCGATGCGCTTCGGGTCCACCTCCGGGCGGCTGAGGAGATAATTCAGCGCCAGCAGGTCATCGTAAACCATCATGCCCCACAGCGTCGAACCTTCCCACAGGAAGCGTTTGAACAGGGCATGTTCCGTGTCGCGCCCGGATTCGCGAGTTCCCGCCGGCCCCTGATTCTGGCGTTCACCAAAGGCATAGGTGTCAATCGCCATGACGATATACCCGGCCTGCGCCAGCGCGATGCCGCGCGGGGTCTGCCCGGCCCAGACATCAAACAGCGGTTCCTGAAACAATTCATCCTTGCCCAGTTCGTAGCGCCCGCCGTGATAGTGGCAGTACAGCACCGCCGCGCCGCTGGGCTGATCGGGCACGAGGGTATAGCCATACACCACATCGCCCAGGCCGTTGCGAAACTCGAACTTCTCCAGCCGGTAGCCGCTGCCGGTTTCCCTATCGACAATGGCTGGCTGCGGCGTGAACAGCGGTGGCAGTTCGCCCAGCAGGCTGTACAGTTTGCTGCGCAGACGAACTTTGCGCGCATCCCATTCAATCACGCTGGTGGGGGCAGGCAGATGAAAGGGTCTCATCAACATGGACATACTTCCTCTGTAGGCACAGGCAGGCATGTCGATTATAATGCTCGCATGGCAAAGCAACCACTCTACGACTTTGGCGGCGCGGGGGCGGTCATTCATCTGGCAGTCGCCAACGGCTTCCCGCCGCAGACCTATCACCCGCTGTTCGATCCGCTGACAGCCCGCTACCGCGTGGTCAGCCTGCCGCCGCGCGCGCTGTGGCCGAACCCTGGCCCACCCCCCGACGGCGCGGGTTCCTGGCAGGAACTGGCCGACGACATGCTCAAGGGCCTGCGCGATTATCAGCTCAACGACGTGATCGCGGTGGGGCATTCCTTCGGCGCGGTGGCCTCGGTTATGGCCGCGCTGCGCGAACCGGATCGTTTTCGCGCCCTGATTCTTCTGGACCCGACTATTCTGCCGGTCCCGGTGACGGATGCGATCAGGGCGGCGCGGGCGCAGGGCCATACACCGCGCATCCCGCTGGTCGATGGCGCGCTCAAGCGGCGGCATGAATTCGCCAGCATCGACGAAGCCTATGAATACTGGCGTGGCAAACCGCTCTTTAAGGACTGGTCCGACGCGGCGGTGCGCCTGTATGCCGAGAGCCTGACCCGCCCGGCAGCCAGCGGCGCGGGACTCGAACTGACGTGGCCGCGTGAATGGGAAGCCTATTATTACCTGTCCATCGACGCCGACATCTGGGACATGCTGCCCCGGCTGAACGGCCAACTGCCCATGCTGGTCATTCAGGGCGGCAGTACGGATACCTATGTCGAGGACGCTGCCCGGCAGGTACAAAAAGTTCTTCCCCAGGCCGCGCATGTCCAGTTACCCGGTTACGGCCATTTGTTCCCGCACGCAGCCCCGGATGCCGCCCGCGCCATAATCGAGCGCTGGCTGGCCGCACACAGCGAACAGGTCAAAGAATGACGACCATCACACAGGCGGACATTGTAAGCGGCCTGCGCAGTCTCGGCCTGCGGGCCGGGGATCACGCGCTGGTCCATAGTTCCCTGAGCAGCTTTGGACACGTCGAAGGCGGCGCGGACACGGTCATCGATGCGCTGCTTCAGACCGTCGGCACACGCGGAACGGTGCTGGTCCCCACGCTGACCGGCAGTGAGTCACTCTCCCCGGATAACCCGCCGGTGTTTGACCCGCTGGGCACACCCTGCTGGACCGGGCGCATTCCTGAAACGTTTCGCCGGCGCGCCGAAGCTATCCGCAGCCTGCACCCGACCCATTCTGTCGCGGCTATCGGCCCGGACGCCGCCGCTTTGACGGACGACCACGTGAATTCGCTCACCCCCTGCGACTATGCCTCACCCTACGGCAAACTGGCCGCCGATGAACGCGGCTGTGTGCTGCTGATCGGCGTCGATCACCAGAGCAACACCACCATGCACCATGTTGAGGAAATTGTCGGCGCGGCCTACCACATGCAGACCGGCCTGGCCCGCGCACGCATTCTGGTCAATGGGCAGGAAATGGTGCGGCACATGCTGCTGCACGCCTACGGCACACCCCGCCAGTTTAACGTGATGGAGCCGGTTTACATCGAGCGCGGCATCCAGCACACCGGGCAGATCGGCGCGGCGACCCTTCGCCTGATCCGCGCCGGTGCGATGGTGGAAATCACCGCGCAGGCTTTGCGCGCCAGCCCGCGTATCCTTTGCAAATCGTAATTTTTTCTCACCCTTTTCTGACTCTGTATTAACCTGATACGCACCATGTTAAGTCCCTTGCTCAGTGTATAATTGAGAAGGAGGACTGACTTACATGGCAGCCGAAACAAAGATTATCAACCCCTACGACAGCCGGGTGATCGCCAGTGTCCCGGTGTTTTCCGAAAAAGAAGTGCAGGCCGCTATCGAACGCGCGTGGCAGACCACCGCAGCCCTGGCGCAGATGCCCCCACATGATCGGGCCGCTGTGCTGCACCGGCTGGCGGATTTTATCATCGAGCAGAGCGACCCGCTGGCCCGGCTGATGGTGCGCGAAAGTGGCAAACCGCTGAGTCTGGCACAGCTTGAAGTAAAACAGGCCGCGCAGTTCTGCGGGCTGGCTGCCAGCGAAGCCGTTCAGCTTCAGGGTGAATCGCTGGATGGATCAGCGCCGTTCGCTTCTGCCGTGCCTGCGCCGGTGGGTGTGGTCGCGGCGTTCAGCGCGTTTGGTGAACCGCTGCTGGGCGTTATCCGCTGGCTGGCCCCGGCAGTGGCGGCTGGCTGCCCGCTGGTGCTGTATCCGTCACCTTATACGCCGCTCACGGCCCTGCGCCTGACGGACCTGCTGGAACAGGCCGGCTGGCCCAGAGGCGCGTTTGAGATTGTGCTGGGGGCCGAGGCCGCGCGCGCGCTGGCGGCTGATCCCCGTGTGGCGCATCTCGCGGTGGCCGGCCGGGCGGAAACGGCGCACAAAATCATCGCTCAGGCCGGGCTGCGATCCACCTCGCTGCATCTGCATCACAACGCGGCGGCGATTGTCGAGGCAGACGCGCCCATTCCCCAGGCTGCGGCGCGCTGTGCGGCCGGCGTGTTCGCCTTCAGCGGCCAGCTTCCCACCTCCATCCGTCGCATTTATGTGCAGCGCAGTGTGTACAACCCGTTCCGCGATGCTTTTCTGGATGCGGTTAGCGCGCTCGGCACAGGCAACCCCACGCAGACCGAGACGGTGCTTGGCCCGCTGATTTCCGATGCTGCCGCTGACCAGATGATCGCGCTGGTCAATGGGGCGCTGGAAGAAGGGGCCTGGCTGCTGGCCGGGGGTGAGCGTGAAGGCCGTCTGGTCGCGCCGATTGTGCTGGAAAACCTTGACGAAGCCATGCAGATCATGCGCCTGCCTGGGGCCGGTCCGGTGGCCTATCTGCTGCCCTTTGACGAACTGGATGAGGTACTGGCCGTCATGAACCGCCCGGATGTAGAGGTGGGCTGGTTTACCAGTGACCTTGCCCGCGCCTGGAACATGGCGGCCTGTTTCGGCGCGCCGCAGGTAGTCATCAATGATGTACCATCCGCCCATATTTCGCTGGCCGAGGTGCGCCGCATCATCCACAGCCTGACCGTGACCCGCGCGATCCGTTTCAACCCCGCCTTGTGAGGCTTCCGCGCCGCGTGTATCATCGCTGGCGTGGTGTCATCTACCTGTGAGGCAAATGTTTTATGACCGGGTCCGGGCTGTTCGGCGGCGTCCTGATTACCCTGTTCGGCCTTGTCAACTGCTTTTTCGGCTACCTTTACTTTCGGGTGCTGCTGGGCATCTGGGGCTTTTTTCTGGGCGGGGCGCTGGGCCTGACGCTGGCATCCGAAGCTGCGCCTATTGTGGTGCTGATCGCCGGGGGCCTCGGCGCAGTTGGCGGCGCGCTGCTCATTTATTTCCTGTTTCGCGTGGCGCTGTTTATTGTCGGGGCTGTTCTCGGTTATGCCCTGACTCTCGCGCTGCTGGCAGCGCTGGGCCGGGCCGACAATGTGTTCGCGCTGGCGCTGGTGGGCGCGCTGGTTTTTGGCCTTGCCGCGCTGCTCATCAACCGCGCCTTTATCATCGTGATTACGGCCTTCAGCGGCGCATCAACCATCCTCACTGGCGTGACCCTCATTCTGGATGGTGAACGCATCCTGCGCGTCTTCAACGAGCGCCAGTTGACCCCCGCCTTTCAGGATACCCCCGTGCTGGTCGGCCTGTTCTGGATGCTGCTGGCGCTCGCCGGCATCCTCGCCCAGTACCGCCAGCAGGACGCCGGGGAATAATGTCCGACTTTCGCTTTCAATACATCCCCTATCCGTTGTGGCGCAGGCGCTGGCCCCTGCCGGGTATGGGCGCAGTCGTCCGGCAGCTCTGCCGCCCATTTTATCCGGTGGATGCCGACACCTATCCCCCCGCCACCTCCAGGCGGATGGCGCGTTATATGGCCCGCTGGAAGCTGCTCGGTGACATGGACGAACTGGATGCCCGCCGCTGGATGGACCAGCAGCCCGCCGCAGTCGAACTGACGCGAGCGGATAAGGAACCCGCCGCCGTACCGGATGAAGCGCTGCGTTTGCCCGCGCAGTGGGAGCCGGTAGAGACGGTGCTGCTGACATGGCCGGTGCTGTATCCGCCCCTGTGGCCGCTCTACGCCCAACTGGTCGAGGCCATTACACCCGCAGCGCAGGCGACAATCTGTGTCCCGCGACCCACCTGGGCCAGCGGAATCCAGCTTTATCTGGCGCAGCGCGGCCTGGATGACCAGCGGGGTGTGCGCTTTCTCTCGCTGCCAACAGACGACATCTGGGTGCGTGATTATGGGCCGATGGTCGCTCTGAACAATGCCGGAGAGCAGGTCGCCGTGTACGCCCATTACCACCCCCTGCCCAATTATCCGCAGGCGCTGGACGATGCCATGCCTGCGCGCTGGGCTGCCCATACTGGCCTTCCAGCCCGTCCGCTGGAATTGTATACCGAAGGTGGCAACCTGTGGTCCGATGGCGCGGGGACGCTCATCATGAGCAGTGAATTTCAACGCCGCGCCCCGGCGCTGACCGAAGCCGAGTTGTTGGGGCATCTGCGCGAGGTGTTCGCCGTTGAAAAACTCGTCGTCGTGCCGCATTTGATCGAGGAAGAAACCGGGCATGTGGACCTGATCGTCAAGCTGGCCGACGCGCAGACCGTGCTGATCACTGCGCCGGGCGACTCGGTCAACTCCGACGTTCTCGCACAGGCCGCGGCGATCTTCTGGCAGACCACCAACGCGCAGGGCCAGCCCTATCAGGTGGTGGAACTGCCTGCGCTGCCGCCGTATTACAACTGGGGTGTCTACCCCATCTGGCGCAGCTACACCAACGCGCTCACGGTCAACGGGCGCGTCCTGGTTCCGACTTATGGCGCGAAGACCGACGAGGCGGCGCTGAAGGTCTATGCACAGGCCATGCCCGCTTATCAGATGATCCCCATCGACTGCCGCGTGGTCATCAACGGCGGCGGCGCGGTTCACTGTCTGACGAAGGAAATCCCCGCTGACCAATCTGCCCCCGCGAATTCATAAATTCTTGGCGACTTTACAGCGCGGCGTTTGGGAATTTTTAGGCCGGCGTGCTGTACTCAACAGCGTGCATTCAGATTCACTGGGGGCGGCGATGGGTATTTCTGTGGAACAACCAGGCAGTGAGCATGGAATCGTGTTATGGCGTGTCCGGGGGCAGTGGACCTGGGAGCATCTGGATCAGGCCATTGCGCTTTCGCGTCAGAATGTGGATCACGCCCACAAGCGTCTGGATGTTATTGTCGATATTCGCCAGATGGGCCTGCCGCCGGCTGATCTGGTGGCGCAGATCCGCCAGCGCGCCCGCCGCACCGGGACCCCACAGCACGCGGGCCTGACCATCATTGTCGGGGCAGACAGCCATCTGAAGCTGCTCTGGCAAATGCTGTCACCCTATCTGCCGCAGCGCTGGCAGGTCCAGTTTGCAGATTCTGCCGCCGAAGCCATTTGTTCGATTTTCACAAATCGGGCTGCTTCTGAAAAATATCCCAAAATCCCGTCCAATTCTCCAATTTACTGATACAGTAAGAAAGCGTAACTTTAGAGGCGTATCTATAAAGATGATTGTTGAGGTGGCAGGATGCCGATCTCGATGAACTGGTCGGATCAGAACGAGTCTGTGGCTTACAGTCAATTCGTCGGCCATTGGAACATGAAACAATTTCACAATGCGTGGGATCGCGCGCAGGAGATGCTGGTTTCCCGGCGTGGTCTGCGGGTTGATTTTGTCCTCGATATTTCCCAGAGCATCCTTATTCCACCGGATTTTGTCCGCCAGTTTCGCCAGCTCGCCCACGTCCGCAGCGCGAACGTTGGGGTGCTGGTGTTCATCGGCGCGGACGAACATCTGCGGCTGCTGGTCGAGACCCTGCTGAGGGTGGTTAACTGCCAGCTTGACGTGTTCTACGTGGACAATATGGACGAAGCTCAGGCACTGATTCTGCGGGAACGCCAGCGCGAACTGGCCCTGATCGCCTGATTGATCCTTTCCCGGCGGGCGTCAGGGGCGTAAAATGCGGCGGCGAGGCGCTGTCCGCATCGGGCCTGCGTCCATCTAGCTGCGAGAGCATCTGTCTGTGAAATTTGCGCTCAATTATTCGCCCCAGGCGGCTGAACTGCTGCGGGCCGGTCAGATCGAACTTGACCTGTTCAAATGCCCGGACTGGCCGGACCTGATCGAGACGGCCCGTGCGCTGCGCCCCGTGTACGTGCATTTTCCGCTGGTGGCCGGTCAGGGCAACACCGAGCAGGTGGGGCTGAAGCGGATCGCCGATCTGCTGGATTGTACAGATACCCGCTATATCAACACCCATATCGCCGCCCGGTATGAAGACCTCGATGATCCCGGTGACGCGGATCACGCGATTGAAGTGATACTGCGCGATCTCTGGCCGCTGGTTCAGCAGTTCGGAGCGCACCAGATCATGGCCGAGAACGTCCCCTATCCTGATATTCCCCCCAATAAACCGCGCGTCATCATCGAACCGGCAGTGATCCATGCCGTGATCGAAACCAGCGGCTGCGGCCTGCTGCTTGATCTGGCCCATGCGCGCCTGACCTGTGAACAGACTGGCATGGATGTGTATGATTATATCGCCCAGCTTCCGACAGACCGTCTGCGCGAACTGCATGTCACCGGCGTGGGCTGCAACCGTGAGGGCCTGCGTGAAGATCATCTCCCCATGACCGATGAGGACTGGGCGCTGCTGGAATGGGCGCTGGAACAGATTCACGTTGGGAAGTGGGCGCGGCCGTATGTGGTCGCCTGTGAGTATGGCGGCATTGGCCCGGCCTTCGAGTGGCGCAGCGACCCGGCGGTCATCGCCCGCGACATCCCACGCATGATGGAACTGGTGCGCGCCGCGCAGTAAGCCGGCTCAAGCGCTATCCGGCTGAACGGCTCATGCGCAGTGCGTTTCAGAGCGGTGGCCTGTTCTCCAGTGCATTCTCAGCCCGTAAGAATTGAATGTCGCCCGTCAGCGAAAAGCCCGGACTGATAACTGATAACTGCCAACTGAAAACTCCCCCCCGTTTTATCCACAAACGTTCTGAATGCTATAATCATCTCAGGACACGGACAACCTGTAGGCGGCCTGTATGAAGACACTGATGCGCACCCTGACGGACAGCGACCTGGCCCTGCTGCCAGTATTAGCCCAGGTCTGGGGGGTCAAAATCGACAACCTGAACACGCAGGATACTGTCGCGGCACTCCACACCGCCATGCTCGACCCGGCTCGTGCCGAAAAAGTCTGGGTCAGCCTCAACGATGACCAGCGCGGCGCACTGCTGGCGTTACTGAGCGCCGGCGGCAAGATGGCCGGGACGATGTATACGCGCCTTTTCGGTGAAATCCGCCAGATGGGCGCGGCACAGATCGCGCGGGAACAACCGCACCGCAGCCCCGCCAGCAGCGCCGAAGCCCTGTTCTACCGGGGCCTGATCGCGCAGGCATTCGAGCAGACCGACGCCGGGGCGCGCCCGATCCTGTATGTGCCCGACGACCTGATCCCGGTGCTGCCCTCTCACAAAACATCCTATGAAAATCTCGCCGCCGAAACCCCCGCCGAACACCCGGAAATGGGCGCGCTGGAAGATGTGACCAATATCAAACAGGCGGATACCTCCATCGTGGATGACATGACCACGCTGCTGGCCTATCTGCAACTGCACGGCGCGCAGGTCGAAGCGGAAGATTTTACCGCCGCTGACCATGAAGCCCTGCTCCCGCACATGCTTACGCCGGATGCCACCCGGCTGGCGTTTCTGTTAGGGGTCGGCATCAGTGCCGATCTGATTGAAATTGATGAGGGGCGCGCCACCACCAAACGCGCCGAAACGCGCCGCTGGCTTTCCGAACCGCGCGCCAGCCAGATCAGAATTCTGGCGGATGCGTGGCGCACCAGCGCGGCTTTTCGTGATCTGTGGCATGTTCCCGGCCTGTATCCCGAACCAGCGGGACTGCCCAATTATGACCCGACGGTGGCGCGGGCGGCGCTCTTCAGTTTTCTCACCGAACTCGCGCCGGAGCAGGAATGGTGGTCACTGGAAGAATTTATTGAAGTGGTCAAACACACCGAGGCCGATTTTCAACGGCCCGGCGGCGATTATGACAGTTGGTATATTCGCAGCGAAGCCGGGGATTACCTGCGCGGTTATGAAAGCTGGGACGCGGTGGAAGGGGCGCTGCTGGAATTTTATGTCACCGGGCCGATGCACTGGCTGGGCCTGACTGACCTGGCCGATGACGCCGCCCGCCTGACCGCCTATGGCCGCGCCTTTCTGGATATGATCGCCTGGCCGGCGCCGCCTGAACCGGAGGACAAAATCACGGTTCAGGAAGATGGCACGCTGCTGGTCCCGCGCAAAGTCTCGCGCATTGATCGCTTTCAGGTCGCGCGTTTTACCTCGTGGGTGGCCCCCGGCGATCCCTACACCTACCGGCTGGATGGCCCCGGCATCGCCCAGGCAGACCGGCAGGGCATCAACACCGGGCATATCAGCGCTTTTCTGAAGCGTTCGCTTGGCGATGCCCCGCTGCCCACCAGAATTGCGCAGCTTTTGCAGAACTGGCAGGGCGGCGCTACCGCCAGCGTGACTCTCGAACGGCTGGTGGTCCTGCGCACCACCGCGCCAGAGACACTCAATTTTATTCTCGAAACACCAGCCCTGCGCCGTTACCTGGGCGCGCAGCTTGGCCCAATGGCGGTGATTGTCCGCGCCGACCAGTGGGAAGCGCTGCGCACCGCCCTCGGCGAACAGGGCATTCAGGCCGACCTGGTTGGGGGTTGAAACAGGAGACATGTATCTTTGACAACTCTACCCTGCAAACACCCACAGAATATCGTTGAACAGGTACCTCGGACGATTGATCTTTTACTCAATATGGACCATCTGCATCCAGAAATCTTGCTGCAACACGCGATCAATCCCGAAGATTATCGCAATAGTCTCGTATTCAGATCGGCTGTTGAGAGTATACGTGGCACATTTATTGCTTCGTCAACAGTGGGACGCGAGGCTTTTGTCGACGCTGTAATTGCTGATCTGCTGAAACACAATAGAATTGCAGATTATGCGCATACAAGCAGTACAAGCAGGCATGATTTCACGATAGCTGTTGAGCGCAACCCGGATTATTTTGTTGCTCTTGAAGTCAAAGGAGGAGAAGGCAACAGTGTGAATATTTCTGAACGTCCTATCTGGGCGCGTGAATTCGCGATGTGGTCGCACCTTGACGGTGCAGTGGTCAACCAACCGGCGCATGGCGCTCATTCCATAATCAACCGTTTGACGAATGAATTGGTACGAAGGCATAAGCTGGTTGATGTGTTGTTCTTTAAGGATGTGCTGTGCGGAACCCGAGCCAGGCCGTGTCCAAAATATTGGGGTAAAGAAGAGCAAATAGGATTATTAGCTGCACCCGATATTTTTCTGTTTCCACAGCGCATTCCTAACATCGATGATCCTGAACCGCCAGTTCATACGCTGCACACACTTCGATTGCCCGGACTTATTTTGGAATTGTTTGGGATAACACCGAATGACCTTGAAAAACATATGTGGCAAGTGCATGTAAGAATTATTAACCACAAAAATGGTAAACTATCCAGAGACCTCCAGATTGTACATCAAGGGGTTGTTGTTGATACCAGTCGTTCACGTCCCTGGAACATATAAATAGGTGATACATCTTGCACCAGCTTCCGCTCTTTAGTCTATCCGAGACTCACCGAGAACTTGATGCCAGTTTATGGCACGGCTCATTCAACGGCAGAGAAAGTAAATTACAACAACTTTCCCCTTACATCGGTAAGCTGAAATCTGGGATGGTTAAGGTTTTGCTGAATCTTTATTCGGAGCCAGGAGATGTGGTTCTGGACCCATTCTCAGGTTCTGGTGTTGTGCCGCTGGAGGCTGCTTTAGCGGGCAGAGCAGCCTGGGCAAATGATTTAAGCCTTTATGCGTATACACTCACACGGGGCAAGTTGGAAGCCCCGACAACCGAGGCCGAAGCTGTAAAGAAGGCAATACCAATTATTGATCTGGCTGAAGAAAGAGCTTCACAAGTTGATCTGGGCGTCATACCAGAATGGGTGCGTGATTTTTTTCATCATCAGACCTTGAAGGAAGTGTTCTCGGCATTTCAAATTCTGAAGGAACAAGAAGAATACTTTTTAGAAGCGTGTCTTTTGGGTATCCTTCAGCATGTTCGTCCAGGCTTCTTGTCTTATCCAGCAAGCCATCTCGTCCCATATTTACGAAAGTCAAAATATCCACCAGATCAATTCCCCGAAATGTATCAATACCGGGATTTACGGTCCCGATTGCTGGCAAAAGTTAGGCGTGCCTATAGTCGTGCAATGCTTCCTTCAAATTGGGGACAACGGCAGTACAGAGTATGGTGCGCAAATGCAACTGACCTCCCTGTAGAGAGCAACAGTGTAGATTGCATTATTTCCAGCCCACCTTACTTTGGTGCGCTGGACTATGCACGCGATAATCGATTGAGATTGTGGTTTCTTGGTTGCGAGAATTGGAAACAGCTGGATCATGAACTTACAGCCAATGACAAAATTTATATCCCCCAGATGCGTATAGCCCTCGCGGAAATGAATCGTGTGCTAAAAGCTGGAAGCTATTGCGTACTTGTTCTGGGGGATGTCCATCGGGATGGAAAAACCCGTCGCACAGCAGAGATTTTGTCCGAGCTTGCCCTAGAGATTACACAAGGGCACCTGGCAACTGAATTAATCTACGACGATTTAATTCCAGATGATCGCCGATCACGAAGAAAAACCAAGACCACCAAATTCGAGCGTATTCTGGTTTTGCGAAAACAGTAAGACTGGCAATATTATAGCTATGGCATTCAGGCCGACCTGGTTGGGGGTTGAAACGGTGTTACGAGTCATGTTCAGGCGGGTCCAGTTCTTCTTCGACCCGGTGGATGGCCTGCGGCGGGCCGATAAAGATGAGTGTTTCGCCTGGCTGGATCACATGATGTGAGTTTGGATTGATGATGATTTCGCCATCCGGCTTCTGGATCGCCAGGATGTTCACATTCCGTGTGCGCCGCAAATCAGTCTGGCCGATAGTTTTGCCCGCCAGCCGCGAGTCGGGTTCGATTGTGCCCTGGCCGAGGTCTAAATTGTCGTGATAACCCACGTTAAAAATGTAGTTCATGAAGTCATGCACCGCCGGGCGCAGCAGCGCCACCGCCATGCGATGCCCGCCGATCAGATAGGGGCTGACGACCCGGTTGGCCCCGGCACGGCGCAGCTTGCTTTCTGTGCCGGCTTCCGCCGCTCGCGCAACGATAAACAGGTTCGGGTTAATCTCACGCGCGGACAGCACCATCAGCACGTTATCGGCATCGCTGTCCAGCGCAGCCACTAACCCCACAGCTCTGGCAATGCCGGCACGGTACAGCACTTCATCCTGTGTGCCATCGCCAATGATATGCGGGATATTGTGTTCCAGCATCTCGTCGACAAGCCCTTCGTCAATTTCGATGACGACAAAGGGTTCCTGCCGGCTTTGCAGATCGCGCACAATCTGCTGGCCCATGCGCCCGTACCCACAGACAATGTAATGCTTTTCAAGACTGGCAATCAATTCTTTCATGTGACGTTCTCGCAGGGATAACCATAAGCGCTGGCCGAGGACGATGCTGGCGGCGTTGCTCAGGGCGCTGGTCGCCGCCGCCACGCCCATCAGAATCAGGAAGGACGTATAGATGCGCCCGATTTCCGAAAGGGGCCGGACTTCGCCAAAACCCACTGTTGTCACCGTGATGATGGTCATGTAGAAGGCTTCGACGAACGTCATCTGCTCCAGGCCCATGTAGATCAGGGTGCTGCCCACGACCAGCGCGACCAGCAGCAGCAGTGAGAATTCCAGACCGCGCACCGGGTCTGCCAGCATATTGCGAATACGTTTGCTGAGTTTGGGCAGCGCGTCTGCCAGCATGGTGCGCCTTTTGAGCCATTGTTGCGATCTGAACGAAATCAGGTGGGCCTGTGGTACAGCACACCCAACCAGCCCAATTATAGATTTGAGCGCCGGGATCGTCCACCAGATGAAGCCTGCGCTGGTGCGGTCAGCGGACAAACTGTGATAGGATATTACCAGAAAGAGTCGCGGAGTATCTGACCCAATGGCCGTACAGGAAAAGCAGTATACTGTTGAGGAGTTTGAACAAATCGCGCTGCGGCCCGAAAACCGGGAGCGCCGGCTGGAATATATCGGGGGAGCAATAATCGAGGTGGTATCCAACAATTATGCCTCAAAAATTGCGGCGGCTGTGCTGATTGCTATTGGGATGTGGGTCAAAGACAAACACCTCGGCGATGTCACCGGCGCGGACGGAGGTTATATCGTATCCGGCGAACGCTACATTCCCGATGTGGCCTTTATCTCCCGCCAGCGCCAGCCCGAACCCTGCCGCGAAACCTGGAACCCGCTGGCTCCTGATCTGGCTGTTGAGGTCTTGTCACCGACAGATGATGAGAAGGACATCGCCGTGAAGATCGCCAATTATCTGGCCGCAGGCACGCTGGTCTGGCTGGTGAGAATCCCGGAAAAGCGCGTTTCAGTGTTTGTGCCCGGCCAGCCTGTTCAGCATTTTGGCGTTGAAGATACCCTGACCGGCGGCGCGGTCCTCCCTGATTTTCGTCTCGCCGTGCGCGAGATGTTTACCGATTAACTGGTCATATTCCCCGGCGGGCAAAGTGCGGTAACATAGGCCCATTCGTTTCGTGTTCAGGGTCTATCGGGAAAGAGCCTCATGCCCGTTTCAGCCGCGCACCTGCGCAACCGCAACCTTTCGATAATCACCAAGACGGTCAAAATCTACGGCCACGTAATAAACACCATCACCCAGGAACAGGCCCAGACCTGGCGCGACCAGAACGACGCCCCCAACGGCTGGACTGCGCTGGAAGTGCTGGGCCACGGTTGGCCGGTAGTGCTGATCGCCATGGGTTTC
>CAZKIB010000120.1:16136-16392 GCA_964552425.1 uncultured Anaerolineaceae bacterium
TGGAAGTGCTGGGCCACATCGCTGATTTTGACGCCTTTTTCTACAGCCGCGCCGTGATGATTCTCGAACAGGATTACCCGCAGCTTCCGGCAGCCGACCACAACGCGCTGGCGATTGAACACGCCTACAACCAGCAGGACAAGGACGTGGTCTATGCCCGGCTGGTCGAATCGCGGGCGCGCTTTGTCCAGTTTTTTGAAAGCCTGACCGAAGACCAGTGGGCGGCGCTCCTCACCCCGGGAACGGAGCTGAACAA
>CAZKIB010000120.1:16424-18754 GCA_964552425.1 uncultured Anaerolineaceae bacterium
GGACGCGCTCATGCAGGTCGCCACGCATGATACCGGCCATCTGGAACAGCTTACGCGCATCATCAGCGAGAAAACCCCCTGACCAGACCAGTTTTGCGGTACAATCAGGTTAACCGCATATGCAATACATGGTCGGAGGTGGGTGATGTACGAGCAGGAACAAATGCAACTGCGCGCACTGGCAACATCCAATAACCCGGAGAGGCTCACGCATTACCGGGCCATCTGCCGGCTGCGTGATACCATTCTCGCCGCCGCTGTCCTGGCACAGTCCCAGGCGTTATTAGACGCCAGCGGCTATCAGCCCGACCCGAATCGCTCGCTGGTCGACAATTACCACCGCGCCATCGAAGTTCTCGAACAGCATCTCAGCCAGAGCAGTATCCCCATCAGCGAACAGCAGTTGATCGCCCTGGTCGGGATCGGGGCGCTGGCCGGCTGGAGTGTGCAGATCGAGGATGGTGAACACGAAATCCATGTGCATCACAGCGGCGGGGAAGAACTCGATCCCATGCTGGCGCACCTGCTGGCGCGCGCGCTGGATCGTTCGCCCGATCAGGAAGCCGCGTTCTGGGCACGGGTAGAGGCTGCCGCCCGCACTCTGCCGCACGAGTCGAACCTGGCGCTGGCCGCCGCGCGCGGTCTGCTGGACGAAACCCCCATGAATGAACTGGATGATACGGTCAGTGAGATGATGATCGACAGCATTATGGGCGGTTAGGCACAGAACGGAGCGGGTGTGGCTTTCTCAGTTTATGTGGGTGATACCAGTGAGGAACTGGCCGGGGTGCGCCGCCTGCTGGTGGATCAGATTCAGGGGGCCGGTTTGCAGCCGGTCATGCTGGCCGACAGCAAGCGGCAGGACACAGCCGATTTGCAGGATCGTGTGCGCGGGAAAATCGCCTTCGCGCAGGCGTTCATCACGGTGCTGGCCTACCGGCGCGGCTGGGAGCCGGACAGTCTGAACGGGCGCTCCCTCGCCGAAGTGGAATATGACGCCGCCCGCGAACTCGGCAAAACCATTGCGGTGCTGGTTCCGCGCCCCGAAAGTGAACTGGCCGGTCAGCTTCGCCAGCGCGCCGTTGGTCAGGCTCCCATGTACCGCCAGAAGCAGCGCACCTTCATGCAGCAGGTGGAGCGTGAAAGCCAGGTCTACTGGTTCAGCGATGAGGCCGATTTTTCGGAGCAGGTGGCCGCTTTACTAAGCGCGTGGTCGTCTGCGGCGCGTGGCGCGGCGGCCCCGGCTCCACCGGCAGGCTGGTTTCAGCGCTGGTGGCAGGGCATGTTTAATCTGGATCGGCTGGCCGAGCAGATTGTTGAGCAGATTTCAGAGCGGCTGGCCGAGCAGCAGCAGCGGGACCAGACCCAGTTGGCGCAGCAGGCCATGCAGTATCAGGAAGCGCTGCGTCTCAAACCCGGCGAACTGGTCTTCGGCAGGCCCCTCACCGGCAGCCAGTTCCAGAGCGATATTTTTGTCATCATGCCCTTCGCCGCCGAACTGGACCCTGTCTACCGGGGTGTGCTGAAACCCCTGATGGAAACCCTGAAACTGCGCTGTGTGCGCGGGGATGAATTCGCCTCCCGGCGCGGGTCGATTATCGAGGAAGTCTGGGCTGCGCTGAACAACTGCCGGCTGGTCATCGCTGATATTACGGGCGGCAACGACAACGTGTTCTATGAACTCGGCATCGCCCACACACTCAACAAACCGGCCATCATTCTCACCCAGGCGCAGAACCCCGAAAGTGTGCCTTTCGACATCCGCCACCTGCGTTATATTCAGTACCAGAACACCGATGAGGGGCTGATCCGCCTGCGGGCTGATCTGGAATCGGCTGTCACCTGGCTGCTGATGGACCTCGAAGAAAGCTGGGGTTAGGCTCCGCTGTACAGCGCCCGCGCCCGTGCAATGGCCTGGTCAAGCGTGTCGTACAGTTCAAAATGCGCCGGGGTCAGGTCGCCAAGCATCTTGGCGAGAATCTGGGCTACCGTCGGCGCCCGCACCACCAGAAAGGCTGACAGGCGCGCATCCGAAACCGCGACCTGCCGCAGCGCTGCCACGCTCATCGGGATGCGCCCGACATCGGTCAGGTCGATAATCAGACAGTACGATTCATCCTGAAATTCGCCCACCATCTGGCGAGTCAGCGCCATTTTGGCGATAATATCATCGGTGAGGATATTATCGGTCCAGATTGCCCGGTAGACACCGGCTTCTATGCGTTCAACTTCGATAGCCAATCGAGTTCATCCTTGTCAGACAACAGACTATTACAGATATTACAATGAATCGTGATTTGTCTGGATAAAGTACAGGTAAGAATTCTATG
>CAZKIB010000120.1:18777-19354 GCA_964552425.1 uncultured Anaerolineaceae bacterium
GGCTGGCGGCTCCGGGTTTGCTGGTCTGCGCGCTGCTGATCGGCGGGGCGCGTTTGCTGCCACAGCCCTCGGCGGATACGGCCGCGTTTAACCAGCTTTTCCTCGCTTCAGACGCCTGCGATACTTCCTGTCTGCTGGGCATCCGCCCCGGAATGCCGCTGGCCGAAGCGGTTGAACTGCTGCGCGCCAATGACTGGGTTCGGGGCGTTTCCAACCCGAATGTGTTCAACTATGAAACCTATGTGTACTGGAACTGGAGCGGCACGCAGCCGGACGTGATCGACACCCGCATACCCGGCGAATTGTATGCCCGTTCCGAAACGGATGAAAACGGCCATTATGTGGTCAGTATCAGTGTCGATACCCGCCTGCGGCTGGAAACGCTGCGGCAGGGACTCGGCACAACGATGAATGGCAGCGCGTGGTGGCTGCCCACGCCCAACCAGATCACCTACCGGGTCAGTTATTACGATGAGGTCGCCCGGCGGCGTATCACCCTCGGTTCCGAGTTAGAATGCCCGCTGCGCCTGCTGCATTATTACTGGCATCCGCATACGCGCATCAGCCAGAGCGAAGG
>CAZKIB010000120.1:19376-20026 GCA_964552425.1 uncultured Anaerolineaceae bacterium
ATTATGTGCCGCCGGACACACTGCCCGCTCTATGCCGCCAGCAGACCGCCGGTTGATTCACGCTCATGACCGCCGCGTTGTTGCGCCCGGCGCTGCTCGCCTTGATTGTATGCCTGCTGCTGGTGAGCGCGGCGCGCTTGCTCCCCCAGGCGCAGCCGGATGTCGCGGCCTATGACCACCTGTTTTTCAGCACATCTTACTGTCCCGGCGGCTGTCTGATGGGCATCCAGCCGGAATCCTCCACGCTGATAGATGCGATTGCGGTCCTCAGCGCGCACGAATGGGTCGGGGCGATCCACACCGGCAGAAGCGCGACAGCCTTCCAGCGCGATGTGATTATCACCTGGGATTGGAGCGGCTCGCAGCCGGGCATTATCCGACCCGATCAGCCCGGCGTGCTGTTCGCCCGCTGGTATGGCGGCATCAACAGCCACATTGTCACCGGCATTTCGGTAGAAACCGACCTGCGTTTTGAGGATGTGCGCCAGCACCTCAACCTGGGCAGCAGCGGCACGGCCACCGCCGGACGCCGCGAAATCCGCACGGTGATCACCTATGTCTCACGCGGGCTGCGCAACACCATCAGCACGCAGGTTCCCTGCCCGGCCCGCCTGATAATCTAACCTCAGTTCGGGATAAGAGATGCCTCT
>CAZKIB010000121.1:0-17916 GCA_964552425.1 uncultured Anaerolineaceae bacterium
TCGCCAGCCGGCTGGAACGCTCCGGTTTTGATATTGACAATATTCTGGCAGGTCTATCGTGAATCCCGCTGATTTTGACCGCATTCTTGATGAATGCCTTGACGCTGTGCTGGCCGGTGAACGCACGATTGCCGAATGCCTGACCCTGTATCCCGACCAGGCCAACGAATTAAAAAGCGCGCTGCAAATTGGCCTGCTGGCGGGCCGCCTGAAAAAACCGGAAATGAATACAGGCGCTGTCGATGCGCTGGAAATGCGCCTGCGCGGGCAGATACTCACCCAGAAACGCCCGGCGGCACGCTCCCGCGTGGTGATTCCGTTCAGCAAATTGGCCGCGATGGTGGCAATTGTATTCCTGCTCACCGTTGGCGCGGGCGGGGGTGCTATAGCCGCATCAGCCAGCAGCCTGCCCGGTGATCCGCTTTACGGCCTTAAGCGCCTGTGGGAAGCCATCATTCTGGCCCTGTCGGCGCTGTTTAACAACACCGATGACATCTGGCTGCATCTGGCGCAGACACGACTGAACGAAGCCGAAGACCTGGCCGAACACGGCCTGCTATACCGCGATGTGCTGGTTGATCTGTATGACTCGACACAACAGGCCATGACACTGGCAGATGTGCAGACCGCCCCGCTGGTAGTGGTGTTTTTATATGACGCCGAACAGCGCCTTGAAAACCTGCCCACCACCGCCGCGACGGAACCGGTGCGCGCTGATCTGCTGCTGCTGGTCATGCCAGGGCCGGATGGCCGCCCGCGTATCCCGGTGCTGAACCGCCAGAATGCCGAAACAACACCGGAAGTTCAGCCGGTCACGACCACGCCGACAGTCACGCTGACGTACACACCGACCATCACCTCAACGGCCACGCAAACCGCATCATCGACGCCCATGAACCACCCGGCGGCGACGAACACACCATCCAGTACGCCAACTTCGCGTGTCCCGGCGACAGCGACCCGCACGCCGACTTTCACACCCAGCCCGACGCCGACGATCACCCCGTCAATCACGCCGACTGCGACCTGGACCGCTTTGCCGCTGCCGGCGCTGCCCACCCGCGATCCAGACCAACCGGACAATGATGAGGATGGGGAGAACCGCCCTGATCCAACAACTGTGCCGCCCACGTCCGAAGCGACGGTGCGCTTCCGCGAGACGCAGGCGGCGGTCTATGCCACACAAACGGCTCAGGCTGCTGCGGAGACGGAAGAAGCCAGCCCTTAAGCCTTAACCAGATCAGGCGCGTGAACCGGTTCCTTTTCCGCCATCCACGCCGCCATGGTGTCCAGCGCCAGCCCGAAGTTCCCGACCTGGCAGTGATTATGGCCCTGCTCTGCGCGGGTGAAGATACGCTCGGTCACAGACCTGGTCTGCTTCAGCGCCGCCACCTGTAAGTGATGCAGCTTGAGCGGGATGAAGTGATCCTCCGCGCCGGATAAAATCAGCACGTCCTGTCTGACCAGGTCTGATTTCAGGTTTTCCTCATTGAACGCGGTGATCGCCAGCCCGGCTTCCAGCGGCGTGGTGGTCTTGGTCATGTACATCAGGTTGTCGATGCCCCACTTTTCCTGGGGCCGACGCTTCATCTTCATTTCGGACATCCAGTTCATGATGCCGGGATGTTTGAACAGCCAGCGCGCAAAATCGGCGATGATTTTCGGCGGAATTTTCATGTAATCGAATGCGATGCTGGACGCGATTACCCGTTTGATGCGTGGCTCGTAGGCTGCCGCCCGGAAGCACAGCCACCCGCCCATTGAGATGCCCAGCCAGGTTACATCGTTCAGCCTGAAGTAATCCAGCACGGCGCGGGCCGGTTTCTCCCACTGCAAATCCATTGGCAGATCATGCAGCTTCAACGCGCCGCCCTGGCCGGGACCATCGAACAGGATGACCTCATAGCCCTTGTGCGCGAAATAGGTCGCCAGTGAGTAGAACTCCTCGATGAACGAATCAAATCCACCATGAATCACCAGCGTTCCGCGCCCGTTTTCGACCTGCCGGGGAATGCGCAGCGCCGGCAGGTACACGCCCGCGTAGGGGACTTGATGGCGCTCAATCGGCTCATCGACAAACAGCCGGTTGTAGAACAGGTCAGTGAATTTCTCATAGAGCGCCTTTTTATCCGGGTCGGTGGGATGCGTAAAAAACTCCGCCGCCCGGTAATAGAATGTGCCGTTCATCAGGCGGCCTTCCGCCAGCGCCTTGTCTGCCTGCCGGATCATCTCGGCTTTCCAGTCGTCCAGCCCCCTGATGCGGGTGCTGGCTTCGCGCATATCTTCCAGCCGCGCATAGCCGAGCGAATACCAGCGGTTGAGCTGGTATTCGATGATCTTGGTTTTATGCAGTTCGTGATACCCCACCGGAAAATCGAACATCTTCATGGCTTCCTCCTCGCCAGACCAGACTTCATAAACTCAATGAGATAGTACATCTCGTCTTCAAAAGCCTCGGCCCTGTCCAACTGCGTCACATCGGCAGCATGAGTGAACAGGTAGCCGATTAATTTTTTCATGAACGGCAGCGGCAGATCATCGCGCAGGTCGCCTTTGCGATAACTCAACTCGATCAACTGCTCGATGGCATTGTTGTCCTCAAAGTCGTAGGCTGCCAGCGCCTTCTTGTAGATCGCGTTCCCCTTTTCCTTCAGAAAACTTTCCGCAAAACGGTTAATCGCCGGGTGTTCTCTGGCGAAAGCCAGGCCGTAACGAATCTGCGTTTCGAAGATGGCAAAAATGTCCTGCTGAAAATCCACCGGCTGCATCACGGTTGCGAGAAAAGTGGTCTTGCGTTCGATCAGCACCCCGATGAGCGACAGGTACAGGTCTTCCTTGTTCCTGAAGTGATAGTAGAACTGCCCCTTGCTCATCCCGGCGGTTTGCAGGATGGTGTTGATCGATGCCTGCTCGTAACCCTTCTCGGTGAATTCGGCCAGCGCGGCGTCCAGCAGCGCATCAGCATGTTCGATGGTTTGCGGAAAGCTCATCTCGGTCTGTCGTTACTCCTGTGATTGATGAATTGCATTATAGACCAGAAAGTCTAGACCGTCAAGTCTAATTCGGCGGACCCGCCTTTTCGTGCATTCTGTTTGCCGGAGTACCTGTATAATGAGACTGGGAAATTTGCGAGGGTGAGAGATGTTTGCCACACCAATTGCCGAACCTATTCCGATCCGGACCGATGAACACGGGCGACTGCGTGTGGGGAACACCCGTGTGCTGTTTGATCCGGTGATTCATTCATTCCGGTTGGGCCATACCCCGGAAACGATCACCGACCAGTATCCCTCACTGTCCCTGGATGAGGTCTATCTGGCGATTGGTTACTATCTGCGTCATCGGGAACCGCTGGATGCCTACCTGCACCAGCAGGCTGCCGAAGCTGAGGCTGCTCAGGAAATCGACGAAGCGCGCAACCCGCCAAAAATCACCCGCGAAATCCTGCTGGCGCGCCTGGTGAGTCACTAATGGAGAAATGAAATCAAGTCCAAATGATTTTGATGACTTCTGACCAACAGGTCATTTGAGTTTGTTCTCAGCCCTCCATAAGTTGATTCTGATAGACATTTCAGGAATCTAGAGATATCTCATGATAGATCGCCAAAGGAGTGACCACGTAGCTCGTACGGATAGCAGATACGGTCATATAGCGTTCGATTGAAAAGATATTCTCAAATAGGTTTTCTATTGCATCTCGCATATTTTTATTTGCTTCATTGTTTGACTCGTTTTTACTTTCGGCTTCAGTTGCTTCTCTGTTTTGAGCTTCTTCGTCAGATTGCACGTCATTTACTATTTCTTCTATGTTCAGTCCAGAGTGATCTTTTACACGTTTACTTAGTTCTTCATCGTGTTTGCCCAATTGTTCAGGATCTAGTATTGTTGTAATGACTCCCACCAATGTCCACTGGACGCGAGTGCGAGAGCCATATTTAGCATAGGTTAGGGAGGAATTCTCACGCAAGTACTGCGTGTCTAGGACAGCTCGAAACGATACAGAATCATCCCCGATGGGAAGAATTTTGACTTCGAAAACATCTTTATAAAGTAGCTCAAGCCACATTCGAAGCATGTCAATAATGATCTTGGGAACACCCGCTTTCATGCGACGTATCAATGCTTCAGGAGATAATGATCGAAGTTCACGTTCTAGAGACAGCCTTCGTTCTTTGTTTTTACTATTTGTAGATAAATTTTCTAATTCTTCTTCAATACTCCAGATACGTTCCTGTACTTCATTTGCTACTCCTAGAAGTAATACACTACCATAGAATTCATTGTAATGTTCCGCGATATTTAATAATCTCTTAGTGTCATCCAGTTCGGATCGGCCTGTTACGCGCACTATTGAACCTGGATTAACCAGTTTTTTAGTTTCGGTACTAAAGTCAACAATTGCTCCTGTGAGATGTTTTTCTACTTCTGTGAATAAATAATCGTGTAGGACACGAGTCTCAAATCGTCCGGCTCCCAAAAATATCTGTTTTTTGACCTCACTAGCTTCATCGTTTTCACGGTGCTCCATAGTTTCATTAGTGACTTCCGACCTTATAAACTGCTCAATAAGACCTCCCGATACCTGAGCGTAAATAGATCGTAAACGTTCAACATCCATGTAAACGTAGTCCCTAATGCTATTTCGGCTCATCTGTATTCTCTCCAAGTAATTTTCTGCGCCTTGCGATGACATCTTTTTCAAACTGCGAAAATTCTTCTTGCATATGTCTGAGTCGTTTGTATCTACCTGTAGTTAGATCACGGATAATTGTGAAAGCTACTACGGTCCCTGATACCAAGAAAACCAAAATATAGATTAATAAAATATCATTTAGAGTCATGGGGTCTGATCCTGCTTTTCAGCAGTAATTTGTTTTGAACTAACTGCTGCTATTAGTAACTGTATAAGAACAGCTATAGCTGAGGTCCCAAATGCCGTGATAATTCCAGTATCAACAACTCTTACAAGATCAAGTTGTAAATCTATAATACGTTCCTGTATATAGACCACAGCAAATCCAAGTCCAGTCAGCACAATCATTGCCACTAAAAATATACGCGAAACAAACCAATAGAAGTTAGATCGTTGAAAATCAATCTCGGAATTGTCAAGGTCATTTTTTGTAGATGTCCAAACCGTGAGAGAGATCAAGAACAACTCAGTTCCTCCTAGTAGCTCAGTGCGTTCTATATCTCGTAACTGCAAGAAAGCAATAAAAATTCCTAAACTTACAGGTAGAAGAGGTACTATTAGACTATAAAAGCACCAAGACATGAAAATCCGAAAGGGTGTTTTGGTTGGCGTCATTTTCTGTATTTCCAGTTTGCCTTAGTATAGTCTTAACTCATTTTAAGCGAAAATCTCTCTTATGCTATTGTAGAGGCTTTAGTTTCTAATTGGGAACCAAATTGACGCTCAAGTCCAATATACTCACTGGACCATTAGGATCGTTCTTATTTGATTAACCTTGCTCCTGTCACCATCACCCAGCGCGAGTGGCTGCGGGTTAGCGTTTATGCGGCGGCGCTGCTGCTGATCGTGTCGCTGCCCTATGTGCTGGCGTGGGCACAGCACGACGGTTTCGGTGGATTTCTGTTCGGCGTGGAGGATGGCAATTCCTACGTCGGCAAGATGCGGCTTGGGGCGCAGGGCCGCTGGGATTTTTACTTGTTTTACACGGCGGAGGAACACGACAGCGCCGGCCTGCTGTTCCTGCCGTACATCCTGCCGGGGCAGATCGTCGGCCTGTTCCTGGAGGACACCGACCCGGCCCTGACACCTGCGCTGATCGGCGTGTTCCATCTCATGCGCGTGGTGTTTGGCGCGCTGCTGATTGGGGTGCTGTACCGTTTTATCGCGGCCTTCGTGACCGATGTGGGCTTACGGTTGCTGGCGCTGGTGCTGGCGACGGTGGGCGGGGGCTTTGGCTGGCTGCTGGCCGTCAGCGGGTCCGGCAGTCTGCCGCCGGAGTTCTTTATCCCCGAAGGTTTTACGCTGCAAATTCTGCTGGGTCTGCCGCATCTGGCGCTGGCCCGGTCCGCGTTGCTCATCGGTCTGCTGCTGCTCCTGTCGGCTCAGGATTCGTCACGGTGGATTTTACTGTCGGTGCTGGCGGGGCTGTGCTGGCTGATCGTCGGGCTGGCCGTGCCGTTTTATCTGGTCATCATTTACTGCATTCTGGGCGGGTGGGGGCTGGCGGCGTGGATTCAGGCGCGGCGCTTCCCCCGGCTGTTATTCCGCAGCGCAGCGCTGGCAGCAGGACTGACCGTGCCGCTGTTCGCCTACAACGCCTGGGTGTTCAGCAGCAGCCCGGCCTTCGCGCAGTGGTCGGCCCAGAATCTGCTGGCTTCTCCGCCGCTGCTGCACAACCTGCTGGCCTATCTGCCGTTGATCGCGCTGGGGATTATCGGTGGGCGCTGGCTGTGGCGGCAGGGCGGTGTTTATCACATGCTGCTGATCGGCTGGCCGCTGCTTGTGCCGGTGCTGGTCTATCTGCCCATCAACGTGCAGCGCCGGCTGGCCGAAGCGGTGATCGTCCCGCTGGCGATTCTGGCCGTGATGGGACTCAATGTGCTGGCGCAGCGTTTCCCGCGTCCGCGTCTCATCTTTCTCACCCTGATCGTGACCCTGCCAACCAGTCTGCTGCTGCTGTTGGGCGGTTATGTCACCGCGCTGACCGGCCCGGAGCAGATCAACCTGCCGGCCGGGGAAATCGCGGCGTTCAACTGGCTGAACCGGAACGCGCCGCCCGGTGCGGTGGTGCTGAGCAGTTATCCCACCGGCAACCGTATCCCGGCTTATACCAACCTGCGCGTGTATGTCGGTCATGGGCCAGAAACGCTGAACGCGATCCCCAAAGAGGCGGAGACAGAGCGCTTCTTCAGCGGCGCAATGAAGCCTGACGAGCGCGCAACCCTGTACGAATCCATGCGGATTGCCTACATCTTTTACGGCCCGGCGGAACGTGAACTGGCAGGTTCCGTTGAACCGGACTGGCAGGCCGGCCTCACGCGCATCTACGCCGAGGGTGACTACGAAATTTTCGCGCTGCCCGCCGGGGCGTAATGCGCGCTGGACCTTAACGCTCGTAATTGTTGTCGTTGAAGATGCCCGTCGGGTGACAGCCGCGATTGGCTGCGCGGGCCTGATCTTCCAACTGGCGGAAATAATCAAAATTGGCGTTATCCGGTGGGTAGGACACCACCTCGGCATAGCCCTGTTCAACCAGCCAGGCATTGACAAACACATCGCCTGCGTAGATATAGCGCAGCAGACGCCCGAAGCGATCCGTATTGCTGACATCCGTGACGAGCGTGACCGTTCTGCCATCCACCAGATCGGCATTGGCGCGGCGAGCATCACTGTAACAGGCTTCGTCGCGTTCCGGGGTGTTCATGCCCACATAACGCACGCGCACCGTCTCGCTGCCGATCATCACATCAATCGTATCGCCGTCAATCACACTGACCACGATGCCCTGTTCACCCCCCGCCGGCGGCGCGGAACCACCGGGGGTATTGGTCGGCAGCGGGTCGAAGCCATAGGTAAACGAACACCCCACAAGTGTCAGAAAAACCAGTATAATCCAGGGCTTCATGCGCGCTCACGCTCCTTCATTCACCAGCCAATCATGCCTGAAGGCGCGGCCATCTGCAATAGGAGGGTTTCAAAGTGGAATTTCCCGTTGCGCCCCAATTACCCGGCGATGTTCTGGCCCGATCCGCTGAACTCCCGCGCAAGCCCGCGCCTGTCACCCTGACCGGACAGCGGGTGCGGCTTGTGTCGCTGGAGATTGAGCGGGACATCGAGGCGCTGTTTCAGGTATCGAACGGCAGCCCCATCCGACTCGGTGAACGTTCAGTGGACGCTTATGACCCGGATGAGCGCATCTGGCGCTACCTGTTCGCCGGCCCCTTCGCCAGTGTCGATGCGCTGGCCGCCTATCTGCAAGTGCAGGTGGATGCGCCCGACGGCCTGTGCCTGTGCGTGGTGGATAGGGCGACAGATCATCCGGTGGGCGTCGTTAACTTCATGACGAACATGCCGCAGCACCTCAAGATTGAACTGGGCAGCATCTGGTACAGTCCCATCGTCCAGCGCGCCGGGGCTAATACCGAAGCCACCTACCTGATGCTGCGCCACGCCTTCGAGATCGGCTACCGGCGGGTCGAGTGGAAATGTGACGCGCTCAACGAACGTTCGCGCCGTTCCGCGCTGCGCTTCGGCTTCGAGTTCGAGGGCATCCAGCAGTATCACTTTATCGTCAAAGGGCGCAGCCGTGATACCGCCTGGTTCCGCATCCTCGATCACGAATGGCCGGAAAAGAAACGCCGACTCGAAGCACTGCTGGAAGCGCAAAGCGGCCCCTGACAGACCGGGTCCCTGGTGCTATACGGACTGTGGGCGGTAATGTTATCATGGTGCAAAACGAAATCATGAGAAAAGGGTATTGCCAGATGCTCGACACGCAGGCGGTGGAACACTATCAAACGAACGGCTATGTGGTGGCGCGCGGGTTATTCTCACCGGAAGAAACGGCGGCGCTGCGCGACCATTTTATGACCTTTCGCCCGGCCAAACCCTCCGACAGCGACAGCCGTAACAAAAACATTCAGCAGGAAACTGACCCGCTCAAGCTGTACTCCCGCCTGATGATGCCGCACCGCAGCGATGAAGTGGCCCTGAACTGGCTGATCGACACACGCATTAACCAGTGGATCACGGCGCTGGAAGGCAGCGAACCCTATGCCGTGCAGACGATGGTCTATTACAAACCAGCGGGGTCACGCGGGCAAGCGCTGCATCAGGACCAGTTTTATCTGCGCGCCCAGCCAGGAACCTGTGTGGCGGCGTGGATGGCGCTGGATCGCTGTGATGAGGAAAATGGCTGTCTGGAAGTTGTGCCGGGCACACACAATATCCCGGTGCTGTGTACCAAAGATGCCGACCTGACCGTGAGCTTTACCAGCGACACGGTGGACCTGCCGGAAGGATACGCCCCGGTTCCAGTAGTGATGGAAGCCGGTGATGTGCTGTTCTTCAATGGGCAGGTGGTGCATGGCAGTTTCCCCAACACCAGTAAGGACCGCTTCCGCCGGGCGCTGATCGGCCATTATATCGTTGGCGAAGCCCAGGCCGTTGCCGAATCCTATCATCCGGTGCTGCGCATGGACGGCACACCTGTCGAGTTCGGGGTCAGCGAACGCGGCGGCAAATGTGGCATCTGGGTGGAGCAGGATGGCACACCTGTCCCCGAACTGATCGGCGTCGAGACGCGCCAGAAATAACACAGATCACCTCGCTTTGTTCAACCAGATGCAGCGTTCAGGCATCTGGTTTTAATTTTCCCGCCTCTCCACTGTTTGCCTCATAACATCATCGCTGCCGGATGATTGGTCATGTTGCTCCGTGCCGATGTACTCCTGGAGTGTCCGGTCTACAGCCAGGGCAACGCCAGAAGGGTCAATTTCACATTTTGCGCCCACTGCCGTTATATGGGAGACCTGATCGGCAGAGGAGCAGATCGCATATGTACCAGCAGATTTTTCAACAGCCGGCCTTTCGCAATTTCTGGTTGGGATTTACCCTGTCCACATTGGGCGATGTGATGGGGCGGGTGGCGCTGACGTGGTTTGTGTACGATCTGACGCGCTCATCCGAAGCGCTCGGCCTGCTGGCGCTGGCCTACACCGGCCCGGTCATTCTGGGCGGTCTGGTGGCCGGGCCGCTGCTGGATCATTTCGGGGCGCGGCGGGTGATGCTGGTCGATAACCTGGCGCGCGGCGCGGTCATGCTCATCATTCCCCTGCTGCATGGGTTGGGGGTGCTGGCGCTGTGGCACATCTACGCGGCAGCGGCGGTCTATGGCAGCCTGATGATGATTTCGCTGGCGGGCAGCCCGGCGCTGGTTCCTGATCTGGTCGAAGAGAACCATCTGGAAACCGCCAATGCTCTGGAAACTCTCAGCTATACCCTCAGCGGCGTGATCGGCCCCCCGCTGGCCGGTGTGCTGATCCCGCTCATCAGCGCACCCAACATCGTCGTGCTGGACGCGGTCAGCTACTTTTTATTTGCGCTGCTGCTGGCGCGGATAACCGGGCGCAGATCACAGGCGGTTCCCTCGAAATCCGAAGCAGCCACATCCTTTCGTCTGAGCGATGCCGTCCGGCTGCTGGTGCGCAGCCCGATTTTGCTCTCGACCACGCTGATGTTCATGGCCTTTAACCTGGGGTTCGGCGCAGTCATGGTCTGGCTTCCCATTCTGTCGGATCAGGTGCTGGGCGGCGGCGCGGAACTGTATGGCCTGCTGCTGGGTGCGCTGGCGCTGGGCGAGGTACTCAGTTCGCTGCTGGTGGGCGCGTTGCGGCTGCCGGTTGGGCTGGGTCTGCTGATCTGTGGGTCACAGGCGCTGTCCGGGATCGCGCTGGGCCTGCTGGCACTGGAACTGAATACGCCTGTCGCTGCGCTCAGTCTGGCGCTGGTCGGCTTTTTCAGCGCACCGCTGACGATCTGGGCGCAAACGCTGCGCATGAAGATTATCCCGCCTGCTCTGCGCGGGCGCACTTTCGCCCTGCTGCGCACCCTGATGCAAAGCGCGCATCCACTGGGCGGCGCGGCAGCCGGGGTGGTTTTCCCGCTTCTGACGATCCCGCTGCTGGTGATGATCTCGGCGCTGTGGTTGGGTTTACCGGGTGTCCTGGGGTTCTTCGTGCGGGGCTTGCGCGCCGCAGACTGAGATCAGCAAACGCTCATCCTGCCATATGCGCATATCCGCTACAATAAAGGTGTCGTCATTTGTGGGTGTGCTGCGATGAACCCTGTACAGTTGTTGATTTTTTTTGTGCTTTGTATGGCGCTGGCGGCTCCGGCATGGGCCGAACCGGGCCATGATACCGTGATCGAACTGGCTGAGGCGGTCATCCCGGCGCGGGATCGCATCGACCTGGCGCGGCGTTTTCTGGGTGTGAACGAAATCGCGCCACCGCCGGCGGAAGCGCCGCAGTGGAGCCTGGGCGATGTCAAAACATTCTGGGTGACGAATGAGTATGAAAACATCGCGTTTGAAGTCGAGGCCAGCCTGCGGACGATTGGCTCACACATTTACTTCTGGGTGGAAGCTGGCGTGGAGATTGACCCGGCGGCGCTGGATGAACTGGCGGGGATGTTTGACCGCGATATTTACGGGCCGATGCGCAGCCTGTGGGGCAGCGAGGTATCACCCGGCATTGATGGCGACCCGCGTGTCTACGGCCTGTTCGCCTATGGGCAGGGACCGGGCGTAGCGGCCTATTTCGCCAGCGAACACACCTACCCTGTCGAGGCGGTTTCCACCAGCAACGAACATGAGATGTTCTTCTTCAATCTGGATACACTCGGCACTGCCTTTGCGCCGGAGGTGATCGCCGGGGTGGTGGCACACGAATTCCAGCACATGATTCAGGAGAATCTGGACACCAACGAGACCATCTGGCTGAATGAAGGTTTCTCCAAGTTCACTGAAGTGTATGTGGGTTATCCCTTCGGGACCAACGGCACAGCGATCACTTTCCTGAGTCTCCCAGGCACACAGCTCAACGACTGGCCGGAAGATGGCCCGCGCATTCCTCATTATGGGGCGGGCCTGCTGTTCGCGGCCTATTTTTATGACCGCTATGGTGAGGATGCCCTGCGCGCGCTGGGGCAGCACCCGGCCCCCGGTCTGGAGTCGGTCAACGCGGTACTGGCCGAGATGGGTGAACCGGATGTCAATCACTTTTTTGCGGATTGGGTGCTGGCGAATTACCTGCAAAACAACCGGATGGAGGATGGCCGCTACGGTTACAGCAGCCTGTCCGGGTTGATTGGCCCGGCTCCCATTGATGTGGTCGGAGAATATCCTTACCGCTGGTCCAACGACGCGAAGCAGTATTCGACGGATTATTTTGTGTTCAACCATCTGGCGGATGCCGAAACGCTGAACGTGCGTATCGAAATGCCCGACACAGTGACCCTGGTTCCGGCGCAGGCGGCCAGCGGCCAGCGCATGTGGTACAGCAACAAAGCCGATAACAGCGACACCACCCTGACACAGCGTTTTGACCTGACCGGTGTGGAAAGCGCCACGCTGCATTACCACGTGTGGTATCACATCGAGGAGTTGTGGGATTACGGCTACGTGATGGTCAGCACGGATGAGGGCGCGACCTGGGATATTCTCGATACGCCTCACAAAACGACAGACAACCCGCATAACAACGCTTATGGCCCTGGCTATACCGGCTTCAGCGGCGGCTGGCTGGAAGAGGCCCTTTCGCTGGATGACTATGCCGGGCAGGAAATTCTGCTGCGTTTTGAGATGATTACCGACGATGCCACCACCCAACCGGGCATGGTCATTGATGATGTGCGCATCCCCGAAATCGGGTATGCCAGCGATTTTGAAACGGACAGCGGCGGCTGGCAGGCACAGGGCTGGGTGTGGACGGATAACAGGCTGCCGCAGCAGGCGTGGGTGCAGGTGGTGCAGCAGAAAAATTCGGGCGCGACAATTACGCGCTGGCTGGCCCCCACTGAAATGGAATGGTCCCTGGCGCTGGAACCGGACGTGGTGCAGGTGATGGTGGCGGTATCACCCTTCGCCCCGCTGACCACCGTCCCGATGTTCTACGCACTGGATGTCAGTGTGGGTTAGTCGGTCAGCCTATCATACAACCCCCAAATGGGACACCCTATCCTGCGCGAAGGCTGGCGTGCCCAATCTGCGCAGGCTCGAAAATATGTCTGTGATCTCAAGTTACCCCGCTCATGCGCGTTTGTAAAGCTGGCGACCTGGGCTGTGAACAGGGCAATCGCATCAAAAGTGTACGAGCAAAAAATCCCTTGAATCCTCTCCGAATCTCCCCCGAATTCAGGAGAGGCTGGTTTCATGCGCGCTCTGGCCCTCTCATCTGATGCCATAGCCCTGACTGGCGATGAAACCAATCTCTTGACAGACCAATAAAAGGCGTTATGATTCCATACGATTGACAGCATACGATTGCACGAATTAAATTTTCGAGAGATTGGCTGTCCAGACCACAACAGATTTTCTTTGAACAATGGGTTGTTTATGGCTTCTTTACTGACTGCCTCTGGCATTACCAAGCAGTTTCCTGGCACTCTGGCGCTGGATGATGTGCAGCTTGAACTGCTCCCCGGTGAAGTTCATGCTGTCATGGGCGAAAATGGGGCCGGTAAAAGCACGCTGATGAAAATTCTGGCGGGGGTCAACACAGCGGATTCGGGCGCGATCCATTTTGAAGGCCGGCCGGTGAACCCCACTTCC
The DNA here is from genome assembly GCA_964552425.1 of uncultured Anaerolineaceae bacterium. Taxonomy (GTDB): domain Bacteria; phylum Chloroflexota; class Anaerolineae; order Aggregatilineales; family Phototrophicaceae. Next base: position 13,305 of record CAZKIB010000121.1, read on the forward strand.
CCACGCGAAGCGCTGATGCTCGGTATTGCCACTGTTTATCAGGAACTCAGCCTCATCCCCACGCTCACGGCAGCGGAAAACATCTTTGTGGGGCGTTTGCCGATCAATGGACTCGGCATGGTGCGTTATGGTCTGTTGTTCCGGCAGGCGCAGGCTGTGCTGGATAAGCTGAATGTGGATATTGATCCGCGTGTACCTGTCGAGCTGCTGTCGATAGCTAACCAGCAGCTTGTCGAAATCGCCAAGGCCCTGTCGTTCAACTGCAAAATTCTCATTCTGGATGAACCTACCTCAGCCCTGACCGACCATGAGGCAGATCGACTGCTGGCGTTTTTGCGGCGGTTGGCGAATGATGGCGTGGGCATCCTGTATATCAGCCATAAACTCAAGGAAATTTTTACGGTAGCGGATCGTGTAACTGTGCTGCGAGATGGCCGCTATGTGGGCACACGCCGCGTCAGCGATGTGACCCCCGATGATGTGATTCGGATGATGGTCGGGCGCGAACTGGGCAACATGTATCCGCAAAAAAGCAGGCAGGTGTCCGCACCACTGCTCGAAGTGCGCGATGTGGAAGTACACGGTTCAGGAACCCGCAGCAGCTTCAAACTGTTCAAAGGTGAAATTCTGGGGTTCGCCGGGTTGATCGGGTCGGGCCGCAGCGAACTGGCGCGGACGATTTTCGGAGCGGAACCCAAAGCGCATGGGGATGTGCTGCTCAATGGTGCGGTTGCGCGGATTGATTCCCCCCGACAGGCGATTCAACTGGGGATCGGCTATCTGCCAGAAGACCGCCGCAGCGCCGGGTTATTTCTGGAAATGAGTCTGAAGCTGAACATCGAAGCCACCGTCATCGAGGAAGTCAGCACCCAGGGCGTGGTGATACCGGCCAAAGAGCGCGCGCTGGCCGAAGCCTATATTGACCAGTTGAATATCAGCACGTCTGGCATTGAGCAGGAAGTGCGGCGGTTGAGCGGCGGTAATCAGCAGAAGGCGCTGGTCGCCAAATGGCTGGCGATCAAACCCAAAATCCTGATTGTGGATGAACCAACACGCGGAATTGATGTGGGGGCCAAGAAGGAAATCCATTTTCTGCTGCGCGCACTGGCGGATAATGGAGTGGGCGTCATCATGATTTCGTCTGAGCTGCCCGAAATTCTGGGCATGAGTGACCGCATCATCGTGATGCACGAAGGGGCCATTGTCGCCGAGTTTGACGCGGCAGACGCCACTGAAGAAAAGATTATTCGTGCGGCCAGCAGTCACCAGAGCGAGTAAGGAAATTTATGGAAAGTACGACACCGATGCACGAAACCAAACCCAAACGCAGCCCGGCTTCGACCCTCAGCGTGCTTTCGTACCTGATTCGGGTGCGCGAGTTTACCCTGGTTGCCATGATTGTGCTGATCGGCATTGCGCTGCATCTGATCACCGGGCGATTTTTTACCACACCCAATCTCAACGCTATCAGCCTGGGCTTTGCAACATCGGCCATTATGGTGTTTGGGATGACCGCCGCGCTGGTATCCGGCGGGTTTGACCTGTCGGTAGGGTCGGTCTTTGCGATGGGCGGTGTCATGGCAGCGGTGGCCCTGCGTGCCGATCTGCCGATTGGGGTGTCCATCCTGATCGGATTGGGCGGGGGCGTGCTGGCCGGGCTGGTGAACGGTCTGCTGATTACGAAAATCGAGATCAACCCCTTTATTACGACGCTCGGTATGCTCGGCATCGCGCGCGGCATCAGCCTGGCGATTACCGAAGGCGCGCCTGTAGCCTCGCTCCCGGCGGATTTTCTTGTGTACGGACAGGGGCGGACGCTGCTGGATATTCCGAACCTGATTCTGATCGCCCTGCTGACCATTCTGATTGGCGACATTCTGATGCGGCGCGCGGTGGCCTTCCGGCAGATTTATTTCGTTGGGGGAAACGAAGAAGCGGCGCGGCTTTCTGGCATCAACGTGGATCGGGTGAAAATCGGCGTGTATACGCTGTCCGGTCTGCTGGCGGCGCTGGCGGGGGTGCTTTCGGTTTCACGTTTTACGGTAGCGGACCCTGGCGCCGGTGTCGGTGAGGAACTGCGGATTATCGCCGCATGTATTATCGGCGGGTGCAGCCTGCGCGGTGGCCGGGGGACGGTCATCGGGGGACTGCTCGGTCTCATTTTCGTGGGTTTTATCAACAACGGCATGATCCTGCTGCGTGTGCCTGTTTACTGGCAGCAGCTTTCGATGGGGGTTGTGCTGCTGCTGGCAGTGGGTTTCGACACCCTCAGCCAGCGCTGGCAAATGCGTTCACGAGGCAGAAAGGCCGGCTGACATGCCTCGAAACGAAAAGCTATTGTTCGTATTATTTGAAAGGGACCTCTATGAATAGACGTGAATTTCTCAAACGTTCCACCTTTACCGCCGCTTCCGCAATTCTGGCTTCACACGGCCTGAGCCTCGCGGCCCAGGAAGGCCAGACATATTACATGGTCGCTTTTCTTTCGGGTATCGATTACTGGAAGGACTGCGCGCGCGGCATGATGGATGCGGCGGAATTTCTGGGGGTGGAAGCGATCTACACCGGCACACCGGAATACGACATCACCGCGGAAGTGCGGGTGCTGGAAGAGACAATTGCCCAGCAGCCAGATGGCATTCTGCTGACGGTCATCAACCCGGAAGCGCTGCAACCGACGATTGACGGCGCGATTGCCAGCGGCCTGCCGCTCGTCACGTTTGACGCCGACTCGCCCTTGAGCAAACGCTATTCGTTCCTGGGAACTGGCAATTACTTTGCGGGTGTGGTGGCAGCGCGTTACGTTGGCGGGCTGGTTCCGTCCGGCAAAGCGGCCATCATCACAGTGCCTTCACAGGGCAATCTGCTGGAGCGTACCAACGGCTTTATCGACACGATTACCGCCGAATTCCCCGGCATCGTGACCGGCAGTGAATTTATCATCGACAACCAGAATAATGCCCAGAAAGCCGCAGCGGACCTGTCTGCGCTGCTGCAAGCGGACCCCGATGTCAAAGCGGTGTTCAGCACGAACGCTGAAGCAGCAGTGGGCGCGGCCCAGGCCCTGCGTGAAGCGGGACTTTCGGCAGATGTCCAGCATATTGGGTTCGACTATAACGAAGGCACACTCGACCTGATCGATAATGGTGAACTGGGCGCGACACTGGCGCAGGGCACATGGCAGATGGGTTTCTGGGGGCTGCTGTTTGCTTATATGGTGCGCAACGGCAGTATCAAGTCCGTGTCGGATTGGCAGTCTGCGGGCATTTCGCCGTTGCCGCCCAATGTCGATACCGGCGTGGTCGTCATCACCAAAGAAAACAGCCAGTTCTGGCGCGCTTCCTGATCGAACAGATTACCTGGGGTAGACGATGCGGGGGTAACGTCTACCCGCTTTCTGATGGCAGGGGCAGAGGTGCAGGGCAATGCACTTCTGCCCACTGAATAAAAAGGTTGGGACTCAACCTCGGCTACCAGTGTAATGCGCTGGAGCGGGTAAAAGCAATTTTTGAGCCATACGTCCTGCGTAGAAGCAAATTGCGCAGGATAATTCAGCATTCGTCATGTACAATAATCTGCGTGTTTAGGTAAACAGTGCGAACCAGGAAATTGATGACAAGAAAAAGCCGCCCGGCATCGAATATTCCAACGATGCACGATGTTGCCCGGCTGGCGGGCGTATCCCAAAGTACCGTTTCGCGCGTGTTGAATGAAACCAGCTCTTCGATTCCGATCAGCGAGGACACTCGCCAGCGCATTCTGGATGCGGTGGAGGCACTCGGTTATCAGCCGAACATGATTGCGCGCAGCCTGCGCACGCAGCGCACGCAGATGATTGCGGTGATGATCGGCGACATTTCGAATGCGTTTTATCACCCCATCGTGCGCGCTGTGCAGGATGTGGCCGGGGCACATGACTATGATGTGCTGATCTCGAATGGCGATCATGTCTATGAAAATGAGCTTCGGTTTCTGCGGACTGTGCTGCGGCGGCCTGTGGACGGTGTGATTATGGCCCCACACCGGCTGACCACCGAAGACCTCGACCAGTTTATTAAACGCAGCCATATCCCGGTGGTGGCGCTGGGGGCACAGGTTGAACATCCCCTGGTGGATGTGGTGGGCGGTACGAGTGAACCAGCGACCTACGAGGCGATTACCTGGCTGATTAAAGAGAAAGGCCACCGGCGGATTGGCTTCATTGGTGTGGCCGGGGATATGGCTCCGGGGCCGCCACGACTGCGCGGCTACCAGCGGGCGATGGCGGACTGTGGTCTGGAAGTTGAACCGGGCTTTGTTCAGAAGGTTGAATTCACCACCGAAGGCGGCCAGCACGCAATGGCGAATTTCTTGCAGCAGGCGCGGCCCCCGACAGTGATGTTCGCCTGTAACTCGCTGATGGCGATTGGCGCGATGCAGGTGGCGCAGGCGAACGGTTTTCGGGTTCCTGACGATTTCAGCATCATGGGGTTCGATGACATTCCCGAAGCCGTGATTGTGCGCCCACGACTGACGATTGTTTCGCGCGATTTACCGAACATCGGGCGTCAGGTCGCGGAAATCCTGTTTGAGCGTATCAACGGTCAGATTACCGGGCCAGGCCGGTTTTTCC
>CAZKIB010000121.1:17947-19888 GCA_964552425.1 uncultured Anaerolineaceae bacterium
CAGTTGGTTGAGCGTGAGTCCGTCCAGACGATGAACGTTCGAACGACAGATTCCTGAATCCCCTCCGGTCAGCGTTTCACGCAAAAAGGGCACACCACGCTGTGCCCTCGCGAGAATGGTCAAAACGCCGGATGTTTAGCGGACTTTGTCTTCAATGCGCTGACGAAAGTCTGAAAATTCCTTTTCCAGCCGCTGGACCGCTTCATGGGTCGCGCCGCGCCCGGCATTCGCCCCGTCATTAAACGCGCGCGATAGTTCCTCGCGGGTTTCTTCCCCACTGCCGGGCGCTAGCAGCAGCGCAATCAGCGCGCCAATGCCACCGCCGATCACGGCGAATAACAGAACCGCCACCGCAATCTGGCGTTTGACCCGTTCTTCCGCTTCCTGACTGTAATAAATCCGGTTGCTCATGGTGTTCACCCTTTGTTTTCATAGCGGATTATGATTCATCTCCCAGTGTATGCCGGGCACAGGATCACGAAATGGCCGAATCGTCGTGTTGTGTACCGGGTGATTTGTGGGGTCTGCCAGTAGGCCACCTGACCTAAGCGGCTTCTGACCGGGTGGCACTTCCTGATGTTGGGCGAGTGCCTTACTTTAGAGGATGTGTGAACCAACAGGAGGCGTGATCTCATGAACCATGCTGTTGTCTTCGCCCTATTGATCGCAGGATTTACGCTGCTGATTCTGCCGGCTGCGGCTCAGGAAATGACCGTAGAACCCGCGCCGGAACAGCTTGCCGAGGATATTGTGAACCTGACGACGGAGACGGCGGAAGTCACCGCCGCGACCCTGGACAGTTTTCTCAACCGGCTGGTGCAGACGCCGCAATCCGATCTGGCGCGGGTTGTGCTGATCGGCGGTGGGTTGATTCTGCTGGTGGCCGGGTGGCGCATTTATGAAATTATCATTCTGGTCGCCGGTTTCCTGATGGGCGCTTCGCTGGCTTCTACTCTGGTGGTCAGTGACAGCGCGCTGATTAACCTGGCAGCGCTGCTGATCGGCGGTCTGCTGGGAGCGGCCCTGAGCGCGTTCCTCTATTACATCGCCGTGTTTGTGATCGGCGTGTATATCGGCATGGCGCTGACCAACGGGCTGGCTTTGACCCTGGCGCTGACCCCGGTATCCGCCCTCGCGCTGCTGATCGGCGGGGTGGTCGGCGGCATCATTCTGGTGGGCCTGTCGTTCGAATTCCTGATTGTGATCGCGGCGCTGGTGGGCGCGCAGATGCTGACGCTTGGGCTGGGGCTGGACGCGGTGTGGACACTGATCCTGGCTGTCATCGGCGTGATTGTTCAGCTTGGGCTGACACGCGCGATGCAGTACGATTTTCGCCGCCGCCCACGCCCGATCCATCTCTTTCGCCGTGTGACCAGCTAGCCGGGAGGCACTTATCATGGGTGAACTGCTGCAATCCATCATCCTCAGCGATGTCATGATGTTCTTCCTGATGGGATTGATGCTCCTGCTGGTGACATCATGGGCGCACTCACGCCAGGAATATGCCGGCTATCTGCTCGGCTGGCTGACCGGTATTCTGGCGATGATTATTATCAGCGCCTTTTCCTTTGGCGGGGAGACTATCGAGATTGGTGTGCCGGAAGTGAGCGAATTCCGCGACCCGGCGGTGGTTTTCAGCCTGCTGGTAGCTGCCCTGGTGGGGGTGAGTTTTGGCTACCTGGGCACAGCCCTGGCCCGCGACCAGTATGGCACACAGTCCAAAGCGCGGCGTTCGCTGACCATCGCGGCGGCGACCAGTTTTATTCTGGCGTCCAGCTACCTGATTTTGCTGGCCCCGCGCCCGTTCCGGCTGGTAATTACGGTACTGGTGCTGGCGCTGGCGATTGGCGCGCTGTTCAATTTCGTGCTGTCGCAGCAGTGGCGCAGCCGGGCCGTGATCGTCGAAAATTACCCGGTGGATGGCGGCGACGCGCAAACGCT
>CAZKIB010000122.1:0-19056 GCA_964552425.1 uncultured Anaerolineaceae bacterium
GGTTGTCATCCGACAACCTTACCAGAACCAATTTAAATGTCAACAGAGCCTAGCGTCATTATACCTGTTTTCGAGCGATTCATTCCTCCGCCAGCCAGCGCTGCAAGGCCATGATGCCGGCCAGGTTGCGCGCGAAGTCACTGCCGGTCTGGGTGAGCAGTTCCACATCCGCTGAGGGAATGCCCAGGCCGTCCACCCACGAAGCGGCTGTGCCGGTCACACGATAGGCACTGAACGCCTGCCCATAACTGTAACCGGTGGCCTGGCCGAGAATCTGCGACATCAGCGCCGAGCCATGATCGCCGGCGCACTCCCCCGCGAACACCCCGCCCGCTGCACTGTGATAGAACAGCACTGTCACAGGCCGCAGGTTCTGGATAAAGGCCGATAAAGCGCGCGTTTCCGGCTCTGAAAAGGGTTCATTCCCGGCGAACACGGACTGGTTGCGCCACTGCGCATCCGCCGACCATTCACAGCCCCAGTTGCGGTTAAGATCGACCCCGTTGGCGTTGAAACGGCCCGTCTCGGTCATGCCATGCACCAGACCATCCGGGTTGGCGGCGGGCACAAACATGAGCGACATACCGGGCAGAATATCAGCGGGTTGAGCCTCAAAATGGGCGATCAGTTCGTGGATGAGACTGACCGTGTTTTCTTCCCATCCCCCGTGCATCCCCCCCACCAGCAGCAGGACGCGGGGACCATCCCCCAGGCGGCGGGCGGTAATGGGCCGGCCCTGTACCGAGTAGCCTACCAGCAGCGTATCCGGGTCGAGGGTAGGGGTGGCCGGCAGCGCCGCTGTTGGCCCCAGAATAGGCGTCGGCAGCGCGGGTGCTGCGGCGATTGCGACAGGGATGGGCGTGGCTGTTTCCCGCGCCATAATGCTGCGGGTTTCGGGCGTGGGCTGCAAACTGCCCGGCGTGAGCGGCAGCGTCACCGGCGTGGCTGCGACCTGGCTTGAGACCAAAGTCGTCTGGCATCCGGCCAGCATTATGAGTATGATTATGACAAATGGAATTCTAACCATATGGCAATCCGCTGGTTGGAGGCGAGAATGAAAGCGCGTGCATGGCGTCTGCTGTCGATTATAACCGCTGTCTTCCTGTTTGCCGCCTGCCAGCCTCAGCAGTCCCAGGTGGTCGAACTGCCTACCCTTGCCAGTCTGCCGACGCTGACTCCCAGCGATACACCCACCATCACCCCATCACCGACAGCGACTCTGACGCTGACCCCGACGGATACACCCACCGTCACCCCCACCGTTACGCCCTCGCTGACTGTGACCGCATCCCTCACGCCGACCTTTACGCTGACACCGACCAACACGGTGACTGCGACCCCGACCTTCACAGATACACCCACCCTGACGGTGACGCCGAATACACCGCAAATTCTGGATTTCACCAGCAGCGCCACCAGCGCCGCGCCCAACACCAACGTCACCCTGCGCTGGTCCACCATTGCGGATTCCGCGCGCATTGACCAGCTTAACCAGCAGGGCGCCATCGTCCAGACGTTCTCTGTTCCGCCCAGCGGCGAGATCACCGTCGCCATTCCCGGCAATTATGGGCGGCTGGCGGTGTACCGGCTGGCGGCGCTGCGGGGCGGTCAGGAAGCCACGCGCTCCATCCCCATCACTGTCACGTGCGCGATTGCCTGGTTCTTCGGCAACGAGTTTGCGCCGGCCAACAGCGGCTGCCCGGTGGCAGTGGGTGCGGTAGCCAGCGGCAAATACCAGCCCTTCGAGCGCGGTCTGATGATTTATGTCACCGCCAATGGGCTTGACCGCATCTACGGCTTGCAGAACGATGGCAGCCGCTACATCAGCTACCGCAGCGACTGGGACGACGATGACGATCTGGATTATCCCGACCCGCCCGATGATCTGGAAAAACCACAGGAAGATTTTCGCTGGGCCTACCTCAATACCCTCGCGCCGGTGGGCACTTGGCAGGACGCCCTCGGCTGGGCGACAGCGGACATCAACCGCGATTCACGCACTATCCAGTATGAAGAGACCGGCGCGTTCTACATCGACACGCCCAACGGGGTTTATCGCTTTTCCGGCGGAGATTCTGGCAACTGGATGAAGATCAGATGACCGGGAAACGTTAAGCTTTGTACCGGCACACTGCAATTGTCGTGTATCATAACAGATGGACCGGACACGATATTGCGAGTGCGCTATGGAACCCACCCTGATCCTGTTTACCGGAATGCCAGGCAGTGGCAAAACCACCCTGGCCCGCATGGTGGCCCGACACCTGAAGCTGCCCCTTTTTTCAAAGGATCGGGTTCAGCGCATCCTGCGGGACCATCACCTCGCGGCTGAAAATACCGGCGACGGCTACTACATTATCCTCGATATGGCTGACGAACAGCTCAGTCTGGGGGTCAGCGTGATTCTGGATGCGACCTTCCCGCTGGATCATTTTCGCACCGTTGCCAGCGAGATGGCGATCCGGCATCAGGCCCGTTTCTGCGCATTTTACTGCTACTGTTCGGACGATGCGGAATGGCACAGGCGCATGACGGACCGGGTGCAGTACGTCCCTGGCTGGAAACCGGTGGGCTGGGACGACGTGCTGCGAATGCGCCAGTATTACCAGCCCTGGAATGAAAATGCCATGATGCTGGATTCCATCCAACCGCCGCAGGAGAATTTTGCGATGGCGCTTCAGGGCATCGCAACCGCCACACAGCGGAAATACATACCTCACCAGCCCGCTGATCCCCTTTACCGGCCAGGTTAGGCCACTGCAACGTCACTAATTCATCATGCGTATAGATTACAGGGTATCCATTATAATCAATCTTGCGGGTTTGTGTCATTATCCGTTATCCAGTCAAGGACTAAGCCTGTGCGACGTGTATTGTTTGGTCTGATCGCCCTCCTGCTGGCTGCCTGTACAGGAGCGGCCACCGAAGAACCGGTTGATCCAATCAACCTGATTACCGAAGCATCCGAAAATATCCGCGAGTCGGATACGTTTCGGATGAGTGTCGAGCGGACCGGGGCTTCATACTTTGTGGCAACCGATCTGGGCAATGTCGATTTTCGGCGGGCGGTGGCACAGTACGTCGCGCCGGATGTCTTGCAGGCCACCGTGCGCCTGATCGCGGCGGGTTTGCCAGCCGATGTAGACGTGTTCTCGCAGGGTGAGGAGCAGTGGTATCGCCATGCGGTGCTGACTGCAAATGTCTGGTTCAATGCGCCGTTTGCTGAAGGCTTCAACCCTGAAAAGCTGATTTCCGAAGACACCGGTTTTCAGATGGCGCTCAATTCGCTGATCGGGCTGTCCTTTGAAGGCCGCGCCGCGCTGGAAGATGGCACGCCGGTTTATCATCTCAAGGGTACGGCACATGGCGAAGACATCGCCGCGCTGCTGGCGAACCTGGTCGTGACATCCGGCGAAGTGCTGGTGGATGTGTTTATCGACCAGAATCTGCTGATCCCGGTGCGCTTTGTGATTGTCCAGCCCAATACCGTGACCGAAACCGAACCGGACCCAACCACCTGGATTGTCGATGTGTATGACATCAACGCGGAACCTGAACTCGACCCCCCGGCGGACGTATCCTAAATGACCTTACAAAAAACCCAACTGAACCCCTGGCTCATCCTGGCGGTCATGTGTGTGCCGGTGTTCATCGGCGCGCTTGATCTCACTGTCGTTTCGGCCTTTTTACCGGAACTGATCGTCGAACTGGAACTGCCGCTGCAAACCGCGCTGGATGATGCGGCCTGGATTCTGAGCGGCTACCTGCTGGCCTACACGGTCAGCATGACCTTCATGGGCCGGGTGAGCGATCTGGTCGGGCGGCGGGCCGTGTATGTCATCTGCCTGATTATCTTTCTGGTAGGGTCGGTGCTGGTGGCGACTGCCCATCAGGCCCCTACACAGTTTGTCTACTCGATTTACCGCCGCCTCGGCGAACGCCCGGACATCGCCTATGTGAACCTCCAGGTGATTATTTTCGGGCGGGTGGTGCAGGCGCTGGGGGCCGGGGCACTGGTTCCCGTCAGCCTGGCGCTGGTGGGCGATATGTTCCCGCCGGCCCGTCGGGCGCGTCCGCTGGGTCTGGTCGCGGCGATGGATACCCTCGGCTGGGTGCTGGGGCATCTGTACGGCGGCCTGATGGTGCAGGTCATGCCCTGGCAGGGCATTTTCTGGATCAACGTGCCGCTGACGCTCATCACCATTGTGCTGGTGATCTGGGCACTGCGGGGTATGCCGCAGCATCGGGTGAAGGGCCGCTTCGATTTTCTCGGCGCGGCGCTCATTGTGGGCGCGCTGGTGGCCCTCAATCTCGGCCTGGGTGGGAATGTGGATGCCGCCACCAGCGCGTCCGGCTTTGAGGACCTTTCGCCCCTGCCGCCCTATTTCGGCCCGATGATGGTCACGGCGGCGGTGCTTCTGGCCGGCTTTGTGCTGGTGGAACGGCGTGTGCGAGACCCGCTGGTCAACCTGATGATGTTTGCGCGGCGCAATTTATCCGCCGGGGCGCTGGTGAATCTGTTTGTCGGCTTCTGCCTGACGATAGGGCTGGTCAGTGTGCCCATTCTGGTGAATGTGCGCCAGGAAGATGTCACCATGCTGCAAGATGCAGCGCTGCAAGTCGGCCTGCTGCTGTCCACCCTGACCATCCCGATGGCATTAGCGGCGGTTCCCGGCGGCTGGCTGACAGACCGCATCGGCTATCGCAGCACCACGGTACTCGGTCTGGCGCTGGCGCTGGTCGGCTTTCTGGCTGTGTGGCAGACCTGGTATCTGGAATTATCGGACGCCATCATCGCGGTTGAAATGGCGGTGGTAGGCATCGGCCTGGGCCTGACCTTCTCACCGATCAGCGCGGCGGTGATTAATGCGGCGCGGGAAGATGAACGCGGGGTCGCTTCGGCGCTGGTGATTATTCTGCGATTGATCGGCATGACGGTGAGTGTGTCCGCCCTGACCACCCTGTCCCTGAACCGGGTGAATGCGCTGGCGGCACAGGCTATCGGCACTGCCGGGGCAGACCCCATGCAGGCGGTTGAAACCTATGCCATCATCACCGTCCAGGTGCTGGCGGAACTGGGGCTGGTCGGCGCGATCATGTGCGCTGTCGCCTGTATCCCGGCGCTGCGGCTGCGGCCTGAGGACCCGGCGCTGCTGGAAGACGAGGCGGCAGCGGTCCAAACTCAGGATTCTGCGGCGTAAGTCATCGCCGTGAGCGGCCACATGGCCTGCACTTCCATATCCCAATCATCGCGCTGGCCGGCCATGAAGCGGTAATAGCCTGCCGCCGCGATCATCGCGCCGTTATCCGTACACAGGTTCAGTGGTGGATAGCGCACCGGCAGGTCGGTTTCCTTGCGCATGGCCTGCCGCAGAGCCTGATTAGCGCTCACGCCGCCGGCGATCATCACCTCAGTGACATTGTGCGCCTTCGCCGCGCGCGCGGTTTTATCCACCAGCGAGTCCACCAGCGCCGCCTGAAAACTGGCCGCTACATCGTTAACCGACACCCCTGTGCGAAGCTGCGCTTTTTTCTCTGCGCCGCGCTGCCGCCGGGCTTCAGCGCTGGGCATCACCGTTGCCTCACGCATCACCGCTGTTTTGAGGCCGGAGAAGCTGAAGTCATAGCTTTCATCCAGCTTGGCGCGGGGAAACTTGTAGGTCGCCGCGTTGCCGACCTGCGCCGCCCGTTCGATGTTTGGCCCGCCGGGAAACGGCAGACCGAGCAAACGGCCAATTTTGTCGAAGGCTTCCCCGGCTGCGTCGTCCAGCGTGCCGCCCAGGCGTTCATACTGGCCGTGCTCGGTCATCAGCACCAGTTCGGTGTGCCCGCCAGAGACGATCAGGATCAGCACCGGGAATTCAATGCTGCGATTCTGCTCGGTCAGCCACAGCGAGTAGACATGGCCTTCCAGATGGTTAATGCCCAGCAGGGGCTTGTCCGTCGCCAGGGCCAGCCCTTTGGCATAATTCACGCCCACCAGCAGGGACCCGACCAGCCCCGGCCCGCGTGTCACCGTGATAGCATCCAGTCTGTCATAGGTGATGCCCGCGTCCTTGACGGCCTGTTCCACGACTGTGCTGATAGCTTCGACATGCGCGCGCGAGGCCAGTTCCGGGAAAACACCGCCAAATTCGGCGTGCAGATCAATCTGCGAAGCAACCACGTTGGAGGCGATGGTTTTGCCGTTGACCACCACCGCCGCCGCCGTCTCATCACAGGACGTTTCGATACCAAGAATATAGGTCATGACTCGCTGCTTTCACCTGAAAAGGCCACATAAGCGCCCAGCGCGATCAGGCTGCCCCCGGTGAACAAACGCTGCGCTTTGCGCAGGCGCGCCCGTTTTTTAAGCTGGTAGCCAATCGGCCCGGCCAGTGTCGCCACCACGACATCGGCAGTGGTGTTCAGGAACACGGAGATACAGCCCAACACGATGAACTGCGGAATCACAGCCTGCGCCGGGTTCACAAACTGGGGGATAAACGCCAGAAAGAACAGCGCCGTTTTGGGGTTGAGCATTTCCGTCACGATTCCCTGTAAAAACGCCCGTTTACCCTGCTGAACAGCCTCCGCCTCAATGACCAGCGCCTCATCCTGGCTGAGAATGGCGCGCACGCCCAGATAGATCAGGTAGGCTGCGCCCAGCACTTTGACGATATTGAAGGCCACTGCCGAAGTCGCCAGAATGGCGGATAACCCGAAGGCCGCCGCTGCCACATGGAACAACCCACCCACTGCGGTCCCGACTGCCGAAGCGTAACCTTCGGCGCGCCCGCCTTTTAAGCTGCGGGTCAGCACATAAAAGATGCCGGGGCCGGGGGTAATCGCCAGAATAATCGCTGCGGTCAGATACAGGCCGAGTGTGGCTGTGTCAGGCATGAAGAGGTCCTTTTGTTTGCGTGTGCTGGTCTGAATTGTATCACAAGGCCGCCTGTGAATTCAGTGGATCGGATCTTCGGCCCACTGCTGCGGATTGGCCGACTGCTTCGTGCCGGTTCGCCTGCGCAGCAGCGCCATCAGGTGCGCCAGCGCGGCAGCGGCAAAAATCCACCAGAATACCTGGGTTGGGAAGAGATAGCGCGGGATAGCGTCGAGAAAAAGATGGATCAGCGTGGTGTAGACCATAAAGCCGATCAGCGGCAGGGTCACGCGCCAGCGGCGGCGGGTCAGCCACATCCCGGCCAGACCAAACAGCAGGCCGGCGTAATGAAAAAGATACAGCGCCAGTTTCGGCCAGAAGCCAGGAGCCAGTGCCAGTTCTGCCAGCCCGCTCAGCGTGCGATCTTCACGCAGCCAGCCGCCCAGCAATTCCTTAATTCCGGCCCCGCCGAACAGCAGCGTGCCATGCGGCTGCATATAAGCCTCGGCCAGTTCAGTCACTCGCCGGTAGGCATACCCAAGCGGATCGCTGGCAATCACATTGGCCGCAGCCTGCTGATACAATTCCTGCTGTTCACCCACGTCGGACGGTAGTTCCCCCTCGACACCAGCGTCGTTCGCCAGGTTTTCGTCCACCTGGGCCGCGCCCTCCCAGTCTGTCGCTCCAATATAAACGAACGCGGCAAAACCCTGCGCGACCAGTACGAACCGGTTCCAATGGACAAGATTGTGAATCGTCCAGCTTGAAACCACCAGCGCGTAGGCCAGAAACAGGATGCTGAAACGGCGCAGCGCCAGCCGCCAGCCATAAAGCATCACCAGATGAACGGCTAATCCCAGCGGGAAAATCAGCAGGACGGCGCGTGTCAGCGTGGCTAACCCGAATACCGCCCCAATCAGCACCCAGAATGCCCAGGCGGGCGGCTTTAAGCGGGCCGTACACTCCACATAAACCCACAGGCCGAGTGCCAGCAAAAACATAAAGAGTGTCTCGGTCATGATCTGCGCCGCTTCGACCACAAACACGGGCGACACAGCCAGAACCGCCGCCGCGATGAAACCCGCCCTTTCGCTCTGACTGATAAGCAGGCTTAAGCGATAGACAAAAAAGCACAGCGTTGTACTCATCAACGTCTGCACGACACGAATAGCAATGACCGCTTCAGCGTCGGGCAGCCAGTTCTGCCAGACCCCGTTAAAGATCAGGTACAACGGCGCGGTAGGCAGCGAAATCTCGGAATAATCGAAACCGTTGGTCAGGTTATGGCCCATTTGCAGATAGATAGAGCCGTCGCCGCTGAGGTTGTCATAAACGGCAAGCGGGTTCTGCGCAAGCCCATAGATCAACCGCAGGGCACAAGCCACCAGCAGAACGACCAGCAGGGTTTTGTGTCGGGATAGAAACTGCATGGGGTCAGGCTGCCTCAGATTGAAAACCGTACAACCGGACATTGATGGCTGGCAGATCGGCCAGGGGGACAAAGCGCGGGTCGGTTTCGCGGCCTTCAAACAACGCATCCAGCGCAGGCCGCGCGGGTGGCATCATCAGATAATCGACCCCGTAACGTTCGGCGACAGCCAGAATGGTTTCACGGTCTTCCATGGGAATCACCACCGACTGAATATCGAAGAAGCGCAGCATGAACGGGTCCTGGGCCATGACGATGATCGTGCCATCCCCATTCGTGTCGCCCAGCTCGTTCACTCGTTCAGCGACACGGCCCATGTAGTCGAGATACGTACCCACGAAGCGGACATCGGCGCGCACCAGTTCGACGGCATTGGCAGCCATCAACCCGGTGGCAATCACCAGGACCAGCCGCACCACCACCCGCTGCGTCACAAGCTGGTCGATCAGATAGGCTCCCACAGGGATAAGCAGCGGCAGCAGCGATAAATAAGCCTTCTTGAAACTGCCACCCTGATTGGCGATAGGGGCCAGTACCGTATAAAAGACATAGGAACCCGCCAGCAAAATCAGAGCCGGGGCCAGCGTGAGCAGCCGAGGTCTGTCTTTGCGGATGACGAGCCAAAAACCACCGCTGATGACCATGACCGGCAGAAATACATCCAGGGTGATGTAGATCATTTTGATACTGGCCGCCATTTCGAACAGGCGTTTGCTGATAATCTCTGCAATTGTCTGAGTAGCAAGCAGGGTATCCAGCGTAAAATCGCGCCCGTAAGCGTAATGATCGCGGAAATCGACCAGAAAGAACAGCCGGTTGAGATTAGGTGTCAGCAGGGAACCACCCACCTGTAGATTGCGCAGCAGCCAGGGCGTAATGACCACCAGCGCTGTGGCAGGGACCAGTATCACCAGCCACCAGCGTTGGGTTCTGGGGCGGTAAAAAACGAAATACACCCCAACCGCAGCCACCAGCATCGGCAGCAGCAGCAGGCTGTCGCCGCGAGTCAGGTAGGCCAGTCCCGCAGCCAGACCGCTCAGGACAAACATTTTCCAGTTTGCGCTGCGCAGCCCGGCAGTCAGGGCAAGAATCGTCAGGCTCACGAAAAGGGTATTGGGAACAGTGGTATCGGTGCGCACCGAATTGAGCACAAATTCAGGCAGCAGCGCCACAGACGCCGCCGTAAAGAGGCTGCCTGTTTCGGAACAGTCCATTTGGCGCGCGGCCCAGTAACCGCACAGGGGCAGCAGACTGCCAATCACGGTAAAGGGCAGGATACTGGCCTGCACCCCGTTTCCCCCCAGCATGAGCGGCAGCGCGGCGAGGAGGCCGGGGAGCGGCATCCAGAAATCTTCAGGGTGAACAATGGAATCGGGCGGGTTATAAAACTGCCAGATGTAATCGATGGTGAAACCCTGCCCGGCGACCAGCCGCTGTGCCAGATTGTAGTAATGGTTCGGATCGCCAATGCCCGGATGCTCGACTATGGTGAGCAAAAGCAGCCGCAGCAGCAGCGCCCCCAGGCAGATCAGCAGCAGTTTCCAATGGATGTTCTTCAAGGTATCGGACCATATCCTTCGCAACGGCGCTGCATTATAGTCCGCACGCCCCGGTGCGTACATCCCGGTCACAGTTACAGCGGTCGCAGCGCCACAATCTGACCGCCGCCCACACTGATATAGACCCAACCCTGTGGGCTGACTGTCACATCGATGAGGCGGTGCGGCCAGAACCCGCTGCCCCGGTAGTTCATTTCCATGACGCTGTAGCCCACTTTTGAAGGTGTATCCGTTTCGTAGGGAATCAGCATCCGGTAGTTTTGCGGGCTGCCGGCATCATTAAACGCAACAGCCACCAGACTGTAGCCTCTTAAATCCGGCCGGTGACGTGAGCCGCTCAGGACGACCAGCAGGGTATTATTCAGGTCAGAGAACACGCCATCCTGATAAGCCGTAAGCCCGGACGGCGCGCTGCCGGTTGGGAAAGTGAGTTCGGGCGCTGCGGTCCGTTCACAGGCCACGACGCTGGGCTGACCCGCGTCACAGTCCGGCCAGCCGAAGAAGGCATCCGGTATCACCCGGTTGAGTTCATCGCGTTCTGATTGTTCCACCAAACCGTAAGGCGCACTGTCCGTCGCCCACAGCCCATCATTCAGAAAAGCCAGCCCCGCGCCCTGCCTAAAACCTGTCGCCACAATCCGCCGGTCTGTGCCATCCAGCGCCATGCTCATAATGGAGCCATGCTCTGGTTGTGCCGGCTGGCAGTCGTTGCAGCCTGTGCCGATGCTCAGATAGAGGCGTTCATCCGGCCCGACCACCAGATCACCCACCCAGCCGCCGGGGTTGACAGGCAGATCATTTACCAGCGTTTCCCGTTCAGCGCCGGCCAGCCGGTACAGATGGGACCCCCCGGCGATATACAGGCTGCCATCATGATACGCCAGCGCGTTGGGCAGGGTCATTCCTTCCGCTGCCACATGCGGCGTGTCTGGCAGTCCATCGCTATCCGTATCGGTCAGCGCCAGCACCTCACCGGCCAGCGGACGCGCCGCATACAATGTGCCGTCCGGCGCGGCGGCCAGCGCCGTAAATCCCTGTTCACCGGCCTGCGGGTCATGGATGACATCCTCCAGGCAGTAGCGCCGCCCGTCCACCCAGGGCGGATCACGAAAGCCGGAGCGTTCAAAACACGGCGGCATTTCCTGCCCGCTCACCGGTGACACAGCGGTGATGCTGACCCAGAAAATCATCCAGAACAGGCGGTTTGTCCGCATCGCAAGATACCTCAACACGCCATTAATTCCTTAACATTTAAACCGGAATGTACACTTTGGTGTATAATAAGTATTCAACAGGCAAAAATTTCCAGAGGGAATTTTGCGTCTTCATCGTCTGTGTCCTCATTGCCCTTCCACGCCCCTCTATTCTGGATCGGATACGTCCTGCTGCGCCAGATCCGCCTCAAAATTACCCTGCCGACTTGTGCAGATTACGTTAGGATTTGCTGAGATTCCCATCTGCCCGCATCGTAAATCGCGTAAATATCGTTAAAATGGCTATAATACATGAATCATCACACATAAATTTACTTCCAACCAGCCTTAACACACATCGTCCGGGTCATTCAGGAAGTATGTCAAGATGAAGCTGCTCAGGTTAGTCTCACTCGCGTTTGTTTTTGCGGCTGGTTGCAGTGTGTTCCCCGGTCTGCGTGTGCTGACGGGTGAAGAAGCGACCACGACCACCAACGCCCAGGTAGCGGAAATGTCCGAGCTGGTGATGGCTGACAAAACAGGTTCAGCCGACAGTTCGCTGCTGGCGGCGGCAGACCGCATCGAAGCGGCCAGCCCCTTTGTCGACATCATCGAAATCCGCAAAGACGAATCGAATGATGTATTCGTGGTGAACATGTTATTCCAGCCGCCCGGTGACGCCGGGGGGCAGACCCAGGCCGGGCTTGTCAGCCTGTATACCGCCATCCAGCGTTCGATGGAACTGACCTGGCAGGGCACACTGCGCGAAAGCGAAGGAACCAGCGCCATTCAGGTGAACTTCATTGTGCCGCAGGGTATCCCCACCCTGGACAGCGGCAGCAGCTTTATCGGCGTGATTACGCTGAATTCCCAGATCGAACGGGCCGACGCCATTCAGTATCTGGCCGGGACGCGCAACCTTAACGATTTCCTTGATCTGATTGTCAACGGTACGCTGCAATACGAAAGCCCGCAGGGCGGCGCGCTGTATACCGGCAGCCCCAATCATCCCCTGTTTATGTTAGGAACCGCATCACAGACGACCCCGGAAGAATCGTAAGCGAGTCACTGAGGACGGGCATGAGTAGTATTACAAGTTACGATCCCAACAAGAACAAGCCGACGGTTGAACGCCGGCGTTATGAATGGGAAGATCAGGCGACTCTGGTGGAGGAGCGTTCACGCTTCAGCAACCGCCTGCGCTGGTTTCTTGCCGATAACCGGGGCAAGCTGTTTCTAGCCATCGTGATCGTATCGGCGCTGTTGAGTGCCGATTTTATGCGCGGTTTGCTCGGCTTCATCGAGTTCGCCCTGCCTATTCTCGCACGCTTTCTGATTTCGGCGGTATTTGTAATCGGCCAGTTTGCGCTGTTCTTCTGGTTCATGGGACGCACGCGCACCTATACTATCTGGCCGGGTTCAGAATCCGAAGGCATCAGCTTTGAGGATTATCGCGGCCAGCCCGAACTGCTCCAGCAGGCCCGCCAGATCGTCACTCTGGTGCGCGGCGTGCGGGCATTCGAACAGGCCGGCGGTGAACCGCTGAATGGTCTGCTGCTGGAAGGCCCGCCGGGAACCGGCAAAACGTGGCTGGCGAAAGCCATCAGCACCGAGGCCGGCGTTCCTTTCTTTTATATCGACGGTTCTGGTTTCCAATCGACCTTTATCGGCATCGCGCCGTTGAAAGTCATGAACCTGTATCGCAAAGCCCGTAAAGCTGCCAAAGAATATGGCGCGTCAATCATCTTCATCGACGAAATTGACGCCGTCGGTTCACGCGGCGGGGTGGCCCAGAAGCGCGAAAACAGCGAACAGGCGGCCCAGACCGAGCGCACCAAACTGTTCTCCCGCCTGCCGATTATGTTCGGCGGCATGGGCCAGGACATGGGCCTGATGAGTACCCTGCTGGTGGAGATGAGTGGTTTCAGCCAGGAACATGGCTTCTGGGCGCGCAAACGGGCCTGGTGGTACAAAACCTTCCTGCGGCGCAAGCCACCCAAACCCCAGAAGCGTGTGCTGACCATTGGCGCGACCAACCGCATCGGCGCGCTGGACCCGGCCCTGCTGCGCCCCGGACGTTTTGACAAGAAAATTCGCGTGGATGCGCCCGATCTTGAAGGCCGGCGCGAAATCATCGAATATTATCTGACCAAAATGGCCCACGATGAGTCGATGGATCCGCTGATTATCGCCATCGAAACGCAGAACTACACTCCAGCGGACATCAAGTACCTGCTTAATGAGGCGCTGCGTTACGCGCTGTTCGATGGCCGTACCTACATGACTTATCGTGACTTCAAATTCGCGCAGCCCGAACATGAAATGGGCGTGCGTACTCCCATCAAGAACATGACCCGCGAGGACAAATACCGACTGGCCGCCCATGAGGCCGCTCATGCCATCGCAGTGCGTCTGTACATGTCCGATCACCGTATTTCGCGCATTACCATCATCCAGCAGGGTTTCGCGCTCGGCCATGTCAGCCATATGCCGGCCATTGAAAGTTACGATTACATCACCACACTCGATGAACTGATGAATCACCTCAAAGCCGCTGTCGCCGGGAAAGCCGGTGAAATGGAATTCTGTGGGGTGGAGGAACAGACCCTCGGCGTGGGTGGTGATTTCGCCAGCATCCGTTATGTCCTGAACCAGATGGCGAGTACTGGCATGTTCGGGCCATTTGGGGCGACAGGCGACCTGGAAGTGCGCAAGGAAGTGCGCGAAATGATGGAAGAAACCTTCCTGATGGCCCTGGATGAAGTGCGCATTGCCATGCGCCTCCACCGGGAGATGGGCCTGGCCCTGATTGATCTGCTGGTGGAAAAAGAAGAGCTGCTGGCCGATGAGGTCGAAACCTTTTTTGACCAGTATGGCTTCTATACACCCAAGCCCCAGCTTTTGCTGGATCGTCAGAAACAATCTGTCGCTTAACCGCCCGCTGTTCACAGATAAACGAAAGTAAACTGCATGTCTGTCAATCCCATTCAACCGGCGCAAGAACCCTTTCACTGGGAAAAACAGGAAACCCTGGTTGACCGCCGTAATCGACTGCCGAACCGCATTCGACGCACGCTTCGGCGGCTGTGGCTGCCAGCGCTGGCATTGAGCATTCTCCTCGCGGCGCTGCTGCGTGAGGATGTGATGGCGGCCATCATCCCGATTGCTTCATTCACCCTCCAGATTCTGGGTTTCATCCTGGCGTTTATGTTCCAGTTCATCGTGCTGTTCTGGTTCCTGGCGCGCACCCGCAGCTACACCATCATGCCGAATTCTGGCACAGAAGGGGTCAGCTTCGACGACTATCGCGGCCAGCCGGAAATTCTGGAACAGGCCCAGCAGATTGTCACCCTGCTGCGCGGCGTGAAAGCCTTTGAGGTCGCTGGGGGCGAATCACTCAAAGGTTTGCTGCTGGAAGGCCCGCCAGGAACCGGTAAAACCTGGCTGGCGCAGGCTATCAGCACCGAGGCGGGTGTGCCCTTTTTCTACATGGATGCTTCGGGGCTTCAGAGTACCTTTATCGGTATCGCCCCGCTGAAAGTGATGGGGTTGTTCCGTAAGGCGCGCAAATGGGCCAAACGCTATGGCGCGTCGGTGATCTTCCTGGACGAGATTGACGCGGTGGGATCACGCGGCGGCAGTGTCGCTTCAGTCAACAGGCCGGATGACCCGATGCGCGGTATGTTCGGCGGCGGTATGAGCGGCATGGGCCTGTTGAGTACCCTGCTGATCGAGATGGATGGTTTTTCGCAAGAACACGGCTGGCGGGCCAGTCTGCGGGCCTGGTGGTACAAAACCCTTCTGCGGCGCAAACCCCCCAAACCGCAGCGGCGGGTGCTGGTGATTGGCGCGACCAACCGCATCGGCGCGCTGGACCCGGCTCTGCTGCGTCCGGGCCGTTTCGACAAGAAAATTCGGGTAGACACACCCGATATGCTGGGCCGCATGGAAATTCTGGATTACTACCTGCAAAAATACGCGCACGACGAAACCATGGACCCGGCCATTCTGGCGACAGAAACCCCCGGTTACACCCCGGCTGATCTCAAATATCTGCTCAACGAATCGCTGCGGTATGCCTTCTTCGAGGGGCGTGACTACATCACCTACCGTGACTTTATGCGGGCGCAGCCAGAACATGAATCCGGTCTGCGTTCACCGCTCAAACACATGTCCCCCGAATCGCGCCGCCGGCTGGCCTATCACGAAGCCGGCCACGCAGTCGCCGTGCGTCTGTTCATGCCGCATCACCGCATTTCACGCATCACCATCATTCGCCAGGGCTTTGCCTTCGGTCATGTGCTGCATTACCCGGCACGCGAGGCGTTCCAGAGTTTGCAGACCAAACCCATGCTGCTGAACCGCACCAAAGTTTCAATCGCTGGCAAGGCTGCGGAAATTGAGTTCTGCGGGCTGGAAAATCAGACGCTGGGCGTGGCAGGCGACTTCCAGAACATTATCCGCAACCTCGGCGCGATGGCCTCTGCCGGGATGCTCGGCACGATGGGCGCGGGCATGGCGATGGGCTTTGATATGTTCCGGGGGGCCTACACGCAGCTTACACCGGAGCAGGCGCGCGCGATTGAAGAGGCTTATCAGCAAATTCTGCGCGAAACCCGCACCGCCCTGCGTGAAAACAGCCACATCGTTCATGCGCTGGTCGAACTGCTGCTGGAAAAAGAAGAACTGCTGGCCGAGGATGTGCGCGCATTCTTCAATCAATATGGCCTGTTTACACCCGACCCGACTATTATCCGTGATGGCGAGGAATACCAGATTCTGCCGCCCAGTCTCGCAGAACCGCAGCCGCGTTTGAGCGGGGATTGAGTCCGATTCGTTCACTGCCAATTCAGGGCGCACAGAGTTTTGTGCGCCCTTTTGTATTACGATTTCCTTATGTCGCCCTGAAGCGGATGATGACAGGCCGGTTCCGCGTTATAATGCGGCCTGCCCCACACCACTCCAGGAGGTTGATGTTATGCCGCAGGTTGAAGAGTCGATTGATATTCATGCCCCTGTCGAAGTCGTGTTCGATCTGATCGCCAACCAGCCCGAACGCATGGCAGAATGGTGGCCGCCCATCGAGCTTCAAGAGCGCGTCACCGCGCCGCCCACCCGGATTGGCTCTGTATCACGCTATGTCTACAACATGATGAACGTGACCATTCGCGGTGAACATGAAGTGCTGGCGATGGTCGAGAACCAGCATTTGCGCGTCGAAACCACCAGCGGGATCGACAGCGCGTTCGACTTTCATTTCGCGCCCATCCCTGCCGGGACACGCCTGACGATTCGGGTGGAATATGCGCTGCCGGGGTCGATTGTGGGCCAGTTGATGAACCGGGTTATAATTGAAGAACGGAACCTGCGCGATTTGCAGGAGGGCCTGCGCAACCTGAAAGCCATCGCCGAGGGAGGCGCGCACGCCTGATTGAGTTTTGAGTTGCCAGTGGTCAGTTATCAGAAGAAGCCGATGGCGGCGTGAAGATGCGCCCGCCAAAAGCTTTTTGTCGCTGAGAACTGAAAACTGATGACTGTGAACTCCCCAACTGAAAAATGAGTAGAAGGTTTACTGGTATGGACAAGCGGATGGTGGATTTTATTCGGGCGCTGCGGGCCGCCGGGGTGCGCATCTCGCTGGCGGAAAGCCAGGACGCCATGTACGGCGTGGACGCAGTGGGGGTCGGCCAGCGCGAGCAGTTCGCGTCGACGCTGCGGGCCACGCTGGTCAAGGAAGCGCGGGACCGGGGCACGTTCGATTATTTTTTCCCGCTCTTTTTCGGTTCCGGCCAGCCGCCGCTGGAGAATATCCCCAACAATCTGTCGCCGGACGACCAGCAGACCTTGCAGGAAGCGCTGCAATCGCTGATGGGCGATATGAATGCCCTGCGCGACCTGCTGCGCCAGATGCTCGAAGGCCAGCATTTCAGCCCGCAGCAGCTTGACCAGATGGGCCAGCAGGCCGGTCTGCCGCAGGGGTCCGAGATGTACCAGCGCCAGTGGTTCGAGCGGCGGATGCAGCAGCAGGCCGGGATGCGCCAGATTCAGGAACTGATCGAGGCGCTGATGCAGGCGCTTGAAGAAATGGGCATGAGCGGGCAGGCCCGCGAACAGATTCGCCAGATGCTGCAACAGAACGCCGAGGGCCTGAGCGAACAGCTTTCGCAGTACGTGGGGGCCAACCTCGCGGAACAGATGGCGAACCAGGACCCCAAACCGAAGCAGGATTTGCTGGATGTGCCCTTTGAGCATATGAGTTATCACGAAGCCGACGCCATCCGCGATGAAATCCGCAGGCTGGCTGCCCGTTTGCGCAGCCGCGCCTCGCTGCGCCAGAAACGCGCCCGGCTGGGCGACCCGGACCCGCGCAAGACGATGCGCGCCAACATGCGCTACGGGGGCGTGCCGCTGGAGATCAGGCACAAGACGCGCCACAAAAAACCGGCGCTGGTGCTGATCTGCGATGTGAGTACCTCCATGCGCTACTGCGCCGAGTTCCTGCTGACGCTGGTGTACGAATTGCAGGATCAGGTCGCCAAAACGGACAGCTTTATCTTCATTGACGATCTGACGGACATCAGTATGGTGTTCGCCGAACAACAGCCGCGCGATGCGGTGCAGACCGTGCTGCGCGAGAACCCGCCGGGCCATTACAACACCGACCTGGGCCGCAGCCTGGATACGCTGGCGCATGACCACATGGGCTGCATCACGCACCGCACGACGGTGATCGTGCTGGGCGATGGGCGCAACAACTTCAACAACCCGCGCACCGACCTGGCCGAGACGATCCAGCGCCGCTGCCGCCGCCTGATCTGGTTCAACCCGGAGCCGCCGCATATGTGGGGCGACGGGGACAGCGATATGCACCGCTACGCGCAGTGCGCCGACCAGGTGTTCCGCGTGAGCAACCTGCGCGAACTGACCGACGCGGTGGACCAGATTCTGACGGATGGATAGTTTTTAGTCGTCAGTCGTCAGTCGTCAGTCGTCAGTCAAAAGATGATGCGCACAGGGCAGGCCGGTATGGGCTGCTCTTTTTGATTCCGGGTGTTTGCCGCCGCCGTACATTCATTTGCCGGCGGCAGAAGGCATTGTCTGAGTTGTCAGTTGCCAGTTTTCAGTTGTCAGAGAAAAGAGCGTGTCCATGCGGTCATTGTACGGGATTTGGGTAGGGAAAGGGTGAACGTGTGTTCTGTTTTTACCTCACCCCCGGCCCCTCTCCATTGCGATGGCGAGGGGAGCAAGATAGGGTATACCCACCCTGATGAGTCAGGGAGGGCGATTGCATCAAAATCATACTTGACAAGAGCGAACTTGTGACAGGTAGGCAATTGGTTCCAGCCCTCACCCTAAATCCCTCCGCTTCGCGTCATGGAGAGGGACTTTTTTGAACCGTCTTCACCCCCTTCGCCATGAGGGACGCTGCGCAGGGGGCCGGGGGGTTGAGGGCTGATGAATATCATAGAAGTGTGCTCTTCTCAAATAACTTCTCAGTGTCAGGGAGGGCTTTTGTGCAGGGGCGGTAAGAGGGCTATAATAGAGGGGCGCAGGTTGAAAAGCTTACAGGACGCTGTTGGCGAACGTATTGGACCCCCATCCCCGGCCCTTCCCCCGCCAGCGAGGGAAGGGAGCCACAGTCTCGCCCCGTTGACGGGGAGGGATTTAGGGAGGAATCATAGGGTGTGATTATAATGGATAAACAGATTAGAATCCGCCGCATCTGCGAGTAGACAGCGGGCTTCAGCCCGTTGCACAAGGGGCTAAAGCCGCCTTGTCTATCAGGCCCTTTTGTTTTGGTTTATCCATAAGTTCGCCAACACCAGTTACCAGAGGAACGCCCATGCCCGTAGTCGAGATCAAGCCGGAACATAAAGCGCTGGACACGTATTACCAGACGCTGGATACGCTGAAGCAGCAGCAGGGCGTGACGCACGAGGGCGGGGTGCGGCGGGCGTTTGGCACCCTGCTGAACGACACGGCGAAGGTGCGCGGCTGGACGCTGGTGGAGGA
>CAZKIB010000122.1:19073-19815 GCA_964552425.1 uncultured Anaerolineaceae bacterium
CTGAGCGAGAAGCACAGGCGCAACCAGCGCGGTATCCGGCTGGATGGCACGCTGCGCGATACGTGGCAGCTTCCGCACGGGTACTGGGAAGCGAAGGACGAAGGCGACGACCTGGACACGGAAATCCGCCGCAAGCGGGAGCGCGGCTACCCGTTTGACAACATCATCTTTGAGGACACCGATACGGCGGTGCTGTTTCAGGATGGGCTGGAAGTGGCGCGGGCGAAGGTGCGGGACCGGGGGCAGCTTGCCCGGCTGCTGACCTATTTTTACAACCACGAGATTGAGCCGTTTAAGGACTTCGGGCAGGCCATCGCCCGCTTTCAGCAGGAGATTCCGCAGATCGCCACCAGCCTGAAGGAGAAGATTGAGCAGGCGCACGGCGACAACAAAAAATTTCAGCAGGCGTTCGCGGCCTTTCTGGAACTGTGCCGCACGGCGCTGAACCCCAACATCAGCCCGGCGGCGGTGGATGAAATGCTCATCCAGCACATGCTGACGGAACGGCTGATCCGCAAGGTGTTTAACGTGGAAAACTTCACCCGGCGCAACGTGATCGCCGGGGAGGTGGAAAACGTGATCGATTCGCTGACGGGCCGCTTCTTCAACCGCGCCGAATTTTTAGGGGCGCTGGACCGCTTTTACACGGCTATCGAAAAGGCGGCGGACCGGCTGGCGACCTTCACGGACAAGCAGCGCTTTATCAAGAGGGAGTATCACTCATCACAGCTTTTGAGTTCTG
>CAZKIB010000123.1:0-6956 GCA_964552425.1 uncultured Anaerolineaceae bacterium
CCCAGAACAGCGCCCAGTTGCTCTGCCAGTGGGCCGGACGCCGCCCGAAACGTTCCAGCCAGTCGTAGATGTGGGTGCGCTCAGCGTCCGATAATTTGTCCCAGATACGTTCGCGCGTCTGCCACAGCGAGAAGGCCACCTGACCGCTTTCGACGGTGCGCTGGTCATACTCGCGTCCCGGAAAATATTCGATACCCCAGAAGGCAGTCGAGTCCGGGTTGCAGCCTTCGACAATCCCCCGGCGCATGAGCGCTTCAAGGTCAAAGGTTTCCCCGCGCCACTGCACCTGCGCCGGACGTTCCGGCTGGGACAGCCAGCCGCCCAGCCCCCACAACATGCGCGTGACCCCTTCGTAGGAGCCGCCTGCATCCGCGCGGTTGGGGGAACCCTCCAGGAGGGTGCGCGCACCGGTGTTATCCAGGCTGTGCGCCCAGCCAGCGGTCAGCCGTGCCCACAGATCAAGCGCTTCCTGGCGTATAAATGCGGTTGGATTCAACATGAGTGTCCTTTTCAGTCCAGAAACCGGGGCATTCCGTCATGCCAGACAATACGTTTTTTCGAGAGATACCATGTCTGGCCGTGATCGTTGTTCCCCTGAAAGAACAGGTAAGCCTGCCCGTCGTGATCGACAAAAACGAAGGGATGGCCGGATTCACTGGCGTTCCACTCACCGGGGCCGCCGCTGGGCAGAACCGGCTGGTCGCTGAGACGTGTCCAATGGAGGCAGTCACGGCTGGTGGCACAGCCGATCTGCTGCGGCTCGTTATTGTAGCCGCCGCCATAGAACATGTAGTAGATGTCGCCCTGTTTGCAGAGCGCCGGCGCTTCGATGCACTGCTTTTCCCAATCCAGTTCCGGTTTCAGAATCGATTCAGCGCACATCTGTACCCAGGCATCCCGCCCAAAGCCGGAATTCAGCGGCGCGGCAGCCACGCCGAGCATCTGGGTCGTCATAGTGGGGTCACGGGTGGCGAAAAACAGAAATAACTGATCGTCATGCACGATCACATCGGCATCAATGGCGCGCCCCACTGTCCAGCTTCCCGTTGGGCTGAAGATCGGGTTGGTGGCGCTGCGGGTGAAATGCACACCATCGCCAGACACGGCATGGCAGATCGCGTCTTTCGGCCCGTTGCCATAAGTCTGGTAAAACAGATGCACGCGCTCATCCAGCTCAACAGCCCCCGGCGCGCACAGGCCATTGCGTTCGTAATCCGCTTCCGGCAGCAGTTCGCCCACACGCTCCCAGTTTTCCAGGTCGGGGCTGCGGGCAATGCCGACGGTCCAGGTGGGATAATCCGGTTTGGCGGGGGGAAGTGAATAGTACAGATAATAAACACCCCTGAAAGACACCACTGCCGGGTCTTTGGTATAGGGGCGTCCACGTGAAGGATCAGCGTACCGCATCTGCAAGGCTCCATTGGTCGGCGGCTCTAGGCCGGGGCCGCAAACACGATAATATCCAATGGAGCGTCAATCGCAAATGGAAAGGTCTGAATGATGCCTGTCAAAAAAGGTGAAACCTGGAACGAATCGGAAGTGTATAAAGATGCCTGGACCCTGCGCGAGGTGCGGCGCATCACCACACAGGGCCTTTATAACCAGACCCCCACGTATCACACCAATATTACCTTTACGGAAGATGGCGAATTTCTGATTTTTGCGTCGGCGCGGGATGGTCAGAGCGCGGTATACCGGGCGCATGTGCCGACAGGCGACATCACGCAGTTAATCGACCCGGTGGATGGTATGGGCGGGTATGGCGCGCTGCACAAGGGCAACGGTGTCACGGTGGGCAACGGCATGGGAGTGGACGGCGGGCACATGTGCATCGCCCCGCGCACCGGCTGGCTGACCTTCGTGGCCGGGCGGACGCTGCGCGCCGTGCAGATTCACACGCTGGAAGAACGCACGCTGATCGAAGACATGGGCGTGGAATGGACGCATGGCGTGCTGAGTGTGGACCCCACCGAGACGTATGTGATCTGCGCGCTGATGTCGGCGCACCCGGAGATTCTGGCGGGCCAACGCGCAACGAAACCCTATATGGAACACTTCACCGAAGGGCAGATGAAACTGCGCATCGTACAGGTTCCGCTGGCCGGGGGCGAAGTCACCACGATTTACAGCGAGGATGGGTGCAGCAGCGCCCACAGCCCGCACTGCCCGACAGACCCGGACCTGCTGCTGATTGACCGCGATTTTCCGCCGCGCTTCTGGGGTGGCAGCGATGGCAAAACCAACCGCATCTGGACTCTGCGCCTGTCCACCGGCCAGCTTACCGAACTGCCGCCGCAGGATGAGGCCCGCTTTCAGGTGCATTCCGGCTGGACCTGGGACGGTGAACATATCATTTATCATGGGCGCAGCGCGGTGAGCGGCTACTATATCGGTGTGGTTGATAAACAGGGTGACACGGTACGCGAATATGCCTTCCGGGGCGCGCCGCATTACGGGCATGTCTCGTCGATGGCGGGTCGTCCGGCGATTATCCTGGATGGCAACATCACCACCGATATGCTGCTGTGGCTGTATTACGACGCCGAACAACCGCGCATCGAGGTGATCGCCCGGCATGGCACGGACTGGGGCGCGCTGCCCGGCCAGTACCCGCACCCGCACCCGGTCAGTGACTCGCGGGGTCAGTGGATCGCGTTTAATGTGGGCAGCCGGGGCCGCACGGATGTGTGTGTGGTGAAGGTGTGATTTTGGAGGAAATTCGGCCACAACAGCGCTTTCACCCCTCCCTAAATCCCTCCCCGAATTCAGGGAGGGACTTCAAAAACCGCTGAGGAGAAAGAGCCAGGAATGGGAGGTTACGCCGGTTCGCCAGCAATATCATCCGCGGACCGGAGACCTGCGCCGTAATACTCCACACCGTCCGCGCACCGGAAATCGGCCGGGGCATGATAAACGCCGGTCCGGCGCGGCACAACGCTGGTATAATGCGCTGTCATGAACAGACGACGCAGTATCACACTCATCGTGGTTATCGGGCTGGTCTTCGGGGCGCTGCTGGCGCTTGACCTGGCGAATCAGGGGCTGGCGTGGCGCATCTTCTGGAACCTGACCGGCGAGGAAGCCCCGCTGGCGCAGATTCGCGGGATGGTCGAATGGGCCGGCAATTTTACCCGGATGCAGCCGCGCACCGCGCCGATGGTCCCGATTGACCACACCTACGAAAACCCTTACGGTATCAACGTCTTTTTGCAGGAGGAGGTCGAGCCAGAGAAGCGCGAACGCATCGTGCAGATGGTGTCCGAAGCCGGGTTCACGTGGATTCGCCAGCAGTTCCCCTGGGAAGACATCGAGATTCACGGGCGCGGTGACTTTGAAGACCGGCGCAATGACCTGAACGGCGACGGTCAGATCGACACGGTTTCCGCCTGGGCGAAATATGACCAGATTGTCGACCTGGCGGAGCAGTACGAGTTGCAGATTTTTGCGCGGCTGGATAACCCTCCGGCGTGGTCGCGCAGTAACCCTGACGCCGGGAACTTCGCCCCGCCGGATGATGTGCAGGACTTCGTGAATTACGCGGCGGCGGTGGCCGAGCGCTACAAGGGCCGCGTGCGTTACTATCAGGTGTGGAACGAGCCGAACATTTACCCGGAATGGGGCAATCAGGATGTCAGCCCGGAAGATTATACCGACCTGCTGTGCCGGACTTACACGGCGCTCAAGGCGGTGGACCCGGACAATGTGGTTATCAGCGGCGCGCTGGCCCCGACGGTGGCGCTGACCGGGCGCGACCTGAACGACTTTATCTTTTTGCAGCGCATGTACGACGCCGGGGCGGCGGACTGTTTCGACATTCTGGCGATTCAGGGCTACGGTTTCAACAGCGGGCCTACGGACCGGCGGATGCGCCCGACGACGATCAACTTCGCGCACAACCTGTACATCCGTGACCTGATGGTGGCGAACGGCGACCAGGCCACGCCCATCTGGATCACCGAAGCGGCCTGGAATCCACAGCCGCGTGACCCCTCGGTTGTCACCTCGCTGTACGGCAATTATGGTATCGTCACGCCGGAGCAGGCAGCGCGCTACATGCCGCTGGCCTATGACCGGGCACAGCGCGAATGGCCCTGGGTTGGGACGATTTTCTACTGGTTCTTCAAGCGCCCGGCGGATTACGAGATCAATCAAAGCTGGTACTACTTCCGCATGGTCGAGCCGGACTTCACGCCGCTGCCGGTGTACGACACGATGAAGGAGTACGTCACCACACAGGAGCCGGCCCTGTATCCCGGCGTTCATCAGGCGGAGGACTGGGCCATCGGGCTGCCAGACGACGCGGAGAGGGTCGCAGCCGAGGGCGCACAATTCGGGCAGGCCGTGCGGACTTCCTCTATTCAATATACCCACTACAGCCATCACGAAATTTGGGTGCGCTGGCGCAGCGAAAGCGAACTGGCTGAAGCTGATCTGTTTAACACCACTATAGATTCTGAAGGCTGGTATGTGACCCGCATGACCGCGCCTGAATTTTTTCCCACCGGAAACCTGCCGCGCACGCAGCTTGGCGATGCAGAGACTCCGCCCTTCCTTGTGGATACGCTGACCGTGATTGACCGCGCGTATGAAAACCTGTTCGGGCCGGCCGCCGCGCTGGTCATGGGCGTGGGGATGCTGGCGCTGGCCGTCGCCCGCGCGCTGTGGGAAAGAAACCGATAAATGATTCAACGCAAAGGAGCAAAGGGGCAAAGGGGCAAAGAGTCTTTCTTTTGGTCTTTGCTTCTTAGCATCTTTGCGTTGAGTCTTTTGCTTATATCTTTTGCCGTGCGATTTCACCTGCTTGGCAGTCAATCCCTGTGGAACGATGAGGGTAACAGTGTCGTGCAGGCGGCGCGCCCGCTGGCAGAGATTGCCGCTCATGCCGCGCGGGATATTCACCCGCCGGGGTACTACTGGCTGCTGCACGGGTGGCGCATCCTCACCGGCGATTCGGAGTTCGCGCTGCGGAGTCTGTCGGTGTTCGCCAGTGGGCTGGCGGTGGCAATCACCTTTGCGCTGGGGCGGCGGCTGTATGACCCGGCGGCGGGGTTCTCAGCAGCGCTGTTCGTGGGGTTGAACACCTTCCAGATTCATTATGCGCAGGAAGCCCGCATGTACGCGCTGCTGGCGCTGTGGGGCGCGGCGGGGATGTGGGCGCTGGTGGGGTTTATCCAAAATCATAATGTCAGGAGCGTAGGGGCGGTTCGCGAACCGCCTCTACAGACGCCAATGATCCAGTGGGCGTTGGCGCTGGCGCTGATTAATGCCGCCGGGTTATGGACGCAGTATGCCTATCCGTTCGTGATGCTGGTGCAGGGCGTGGTGTTTGTGGTGTGGTTTGGGGAACGGGTGGCGGGGGGTGGCCCTCAACCCCCGGCCCCTTCTCCCTCATGGCGAAGGGGAGAAACGTACTTTACGGGGGTGAGAATACTGGTTTACTACATCCTCGCCAATTTTCTGGCAATTGCTTTATACCTGCCCTGGCTGCCGAACGCGATCAACAGTGTGACGACCTGGCCGAGTACCGGCCAGCCTGTGCCGCTGATTGAAGCGCTGGGGGTGATCGTCGGCTGGTTCACGCTCGGCATAACGGCCAGTGTGACCGATGCAAGCTGGACAGCAGTAGGGCTGTTTTTGCTACTGTTTGGGCTGCGGGTAGCGCATCCGGTGCGTGACCTGTGGCGGCTGATTCTGCCAGTGGTCTGGGCCGCCCTGCCGGTAGGGTTATTTCTGGCGTTGGGCCTGTACCGCGAGGGCAACCTCAAATTTCTGCTGCCCGCGCAGATCGGCTTCGCGCTGTGGATGGGGCGCGGGGTGTGGGTGCTGTGGCACATACCTCACCGCCCGGCCCCCTCTCCATTGCGATGGAGAGGGGGAGTCGAACAGCGTGAGACGGGGGTGAGGTTGGTCTTCCGTTTCGCCGCCCTGATCGCGGTATTCGGGTTGGGTGTGAATCTGTGGCGGGGGCTGGAGCCGCTTTATCATCACCCGGATTTTCAGCGTGACGATTACCGGGGCATCGCCAGCGCGATTCAGGAGGCGGCCCGACCCGGTGACGCGGTGATCCTCGATGCGCCCAATCAGGAAGAAGTTTATCGCTACTACGACACCAGCGGGCTGCCGGTGTATCCGCTGCCGCCGGGGCTGGGTGGGAATGATACTGAAACACAGGCGGCGGTGGAGCAGATTATCACGGACCATACGCGCATTTTCGTGGTGTACTGGGGAGAAACCGAGCGCGATCCCAACCGCATCGTCGAAACAACCCTCAACGCGCAGACCTTTGAAGCGGTCAGCCAGTGGTATGGCGATGTGCGGCTGGTGCGCTATGTCACGCCAGTGGAGCCGTCGATTGTACAGGAGAGCCGCGCGCGCTTTGGCGAGTCGATCACGCTGGAACGTTATGCCCTCAGCGCGGACACTGTCGCGCCGGGGGATGTGCTTCAGGTGCGGCTGGACTGGCGAACCGATGCGCCCCTTATTACGCGCTACAAGGTATTCGTTCAACTGCTGGATCGGGATGGCGGGTTGGTGACGCAGCGGGACAGTGAACCCGGCGGTGGGCTGGCGCTGACAACGACGTGGGAGCCGGGTATGACTGTCAGTGACCTGCACGCATTAACGATTCCTGATAATTTATCGCCAGCTAATTACACGCTCATCATCGGCCTGTATGATGAGAATAATCCGCAGGAACGCCTGCGCGTGGGGGAATCGGATCATCTCACGTTAAGCCAGATCAGCATTCAGTAGGGGAGCAGCAACCATGCGTGTGATTATAACGGGCGGAACGGGCATGATCGGCAGCGATCTTGCCAACCACCTGGCCGCCGATGGGCATGAAGTCATCGTCCTCAGCCGCAGCCCGGCCACAGCGGAGGGGCTTTCACCGAAGGTCAAAGTCGAAGGCTGGGATGCGAAAACGCCAAAAGGCTGGGGGCATCTGGTCAATGGGG
>CAZKIB010000123.1:6981-14802 GCA_964552425.1 uncultured Anaerolineaceae bacterium
CGGGGCCAGCATCGCCGGAGACAGCTTTCTGCCGACCCGCTGGACCGAGGAACGCAAAAAACTGATTATCAACAGCCGCGTCAATGCCGGCAAAGCCCTGGTGGCGGCGGTGCAGGAAGCATCCGCCAAACCCGCCGTGCTGATTCAGGCGTCGGCAGTGGGTTATTATGGCGTCCACCCGAACAGCGTGGATATCACAGAAGAATCGCCGGCGGGCAAGGACTGGCTGGCGGAAGTGTGTAAACAGTGGGAAGCATCGACAGAAGCGGTGGAGAGTATGGGGGTGCGCCGGGCGGTAATCCGCACCGGGGTGGTGCTGAGTTTTGAGGAAGGCGCGCTGCAACGGCTGGCGCTGCCGTTCCAGTTGTTCGCCGGCGGGCCGCTGGGCAGCGGCAAACAGCCCCTCCCCTGGATTCACCCGGCAGATGAAACCGGGGCGATTCGCTTCCTTATCAAAAATGCCAGCGCCAGCGGGCCATTTAACCTGACCGCGCCGCAGCCGCTGACCAATGCGGAATTCGGGCGCACGCTGGGCCGGGTGATGAACCGTCCATCGCTCATTCCGGTTCCGGGCTTCGCGTTCAACATGATGTTCGGCGAGGTGGCAACGGTGGTGCTGGATGGTCAGCGCGCCCTGCCGAAACGCCTGCTGGAACTGGGCTACACATTCCAGTTTCCCGAAGCGGAAGCCGCCCTGCGCGACCTGTATCGCAAAGAAGAAAAAGCGCTGGCCTGAGTCTGTAGTCGATAGTCTCTGGTCTTTAGAGGCTGTGATGAACTTTTGAGCATGTGCCGCTGATTGAAATCGACGGCAAGACAAAACAAGTCCCGCCGGGACTGGGGCAGCGGAGCCTGAATCTCGAAGGGATTTGGGGTGCTTTGCCGGATAGGCTGCACACTGTCCGGCAAGAAATCCAGTCAAGAGCCGCATCTGACGTTTGTCTAGCCACGACACGGGCTGAACAGGCATACAGGCTCATCTATGGGTGCAAGACTGGTAAGGACCTCGCCGCTGTGTGATACAGGGTGAGGTTTTTGCGTTTAGATGAAAAATGTCTTTTACAGTTTGCGTGGCTGTAAAGTTTGTATTTACTTTTGCTTTCGTTATAATTGCAACAGAACAACGTTTGCCTTACAAACGCGATAACACACTGAGCGTCAGCAGGATGATTCAACAACAGGGTCCTCTTGAGGGGGACATTGTGCAGAGACCGCCCACACCCAGGGGTTTTCGCAAACCCATTCGTAAATTGTTCGGCCATGATGAGGTCATTAACCGGATGGCGTGGTCGCCGCGCGGCAGTCTTCTGGCGTCGACTTCGAATGACCGTCTCGTGAAAGTGTGGAATTTGAGTGAGCGCGGGTCGGCCCCGATGGTGCTGAAAGGGCATGTCGATTGGGTCAGCAGTGTCACGTGGTCGCCCGATTCACAGATGATCGCGACGGCATCCGGCGATAACACGATTCGCCTGTGGGACATCGCCACGCAGCAGACCATCCGGGTGTTGAGCGGACACGCCCGCACAGTATTCGATGTGGCCTGGTCGCCGCGCGGCAACATGCTGGCGTCGGCTTCGGGTGATGGCAATGTGGTCATCTGGAACATGGCGAATTACCAACCGCTGCACGTGCTGAACGAACATCTGGGTGAGGTGTACTGCCTGGCCTGGTCGCCGGATGGCAAGCTGCTGGCAACCGGCTCGAAGGATCATCTTATCCGCATCTGGGACGCTTCCACCGGGGACCTGCGGCATATCTGGGAGGGACACGCCGGGCCGATCTACAGCCTGGCCTGGTCGCATGAAACCCATATGCTGGCGTCCGCATCCGCCGATCAGACTGTGCGGCTGTGGGGTCGCTACCCGATGGATGCGCTGGAAGGCCACACGAATGTGGTCAACAGTGTCTCGTTTTCGGACGATGACAATTTCCTGGCGACCAAGTCATTGGATGGGACCATCCGCATCTGGCGGTGCGATACGTGGGACGTGGTGGTGATTATCGACGAACCGGCTTCGCACTACTGGACGGCAGGACTGGCGTTTCACCCGCTGCGTCCGGCGCTGGTGACACTGGATACCTATGACCGCGAGATTCGCGTGTGGCGTTACGACCCGCTGGTTTTGCAGGAAGTCGAACCGGCGCAGCAGACGGTGCGCTACACCAACGCCAAAATTGTGCTGCTGGGCGACAGCGGCGTAGGCAAGACCGCCCTGGCGAACGCGCTGGTGGGCGAGGGCTATTCCGGCACGGAATCCACACATGGGCGGCATGTGCAGCGTTACGACAGCGAACGCCTGACGATTGATGAAGACAAACAGGTCTTTGAGCTGCGCGAAACCTGGTTGTGGGACATCGCCGGCCAGCCGGATTACCGCATCGTCCACCAACTGCATCTCAATGAGGTGACGCTGGCGATCATCGTGTTCGACGCCAAGAGCGAACATGACCCGCTGACGAGTGTGTATTATTTCCACCGCGCTCTGCAACATGCCCGGCAGGTGATGCAGGGGGAAGACCGCATCCCGCTCAAAAAGCTGCTGGTGGCCGGGCGTATTGACCGCAACGGCGCGGGTGTGGTGCAGGACAAGATTGACCGGCTGGTACAGGAACTGGAATTCGACAGCTACATCCCCACCAGCGCCAAAGAATATCGCGGGATCGAGAAGATCAAGCAGATCATCCACGATGTAATCGACTGGGAGCATCTGCCGCGCGTGCGTTCCACCGCGCTGTTTTATCGCATCAAGAATTTTCTGGGGCGGATGCGCGACGAGGGCAAGCTGCTCAATCACATTGACCAGTTGTACGATACCTATGTGTTCCAGCAGGATGTGGACGAAGAAACGCCGGAACTGAAGGCGCAGTTTATCACCTGCATCGGGCTGGTGGAGGCGCAGGGTCTTATCAAACGGTTCAGCTTTGGTGGGCGGGTGCTGCTGCGGCCCGAACTGCTGGACGCTTACGCTTCGGCCATGATTATCGCCGCGCGCGAGGAAACCGGCGGGATGGGGTATCTGCTGGAAGAACGCGCCAAAGCCTGCGATTTCAGTATGCCGGCGGACGAGCGCATCCCTGACCGGGCGCAGGAGCGGCTGCTGCTGATTACCACGATTGAAGACCTGGTGCTGTACGAGATTGTGGTGCGCGAAACCAACGAAACCGGCGAGTCGATTCTGGTGTTCCCGTCACAGGCGACCCGTTTGTACCCGCATGACCCGCTGCCGCCGGAAAGCGCAGCGGCCATCTGGCGGTTCGAGGGCGCGATTTTGTCAGTCTATACCACCCTGATTGTCCGCCTGTGGCACACCGGACGTTTCAACAGCCAGGATTTGTACGATGGGCTGGCCTTCCTGACGACCACTGAGGGGAGCGTATTCCAGTTAAGCCTGCGCAACCTGGGCGGGGGCCGGGCGGAACTGATGCTGTTTGTGGATGAACGCAGCGAAAGCGGGATGCGCGACTATATCCAGCGCTACATCGAAACACATCTGACCCGCCGGGCGATACCGGGGACGGTGGTGCGCCGCCACATCTATGTGTGCCAGAACTGCGGGACGCCGGTGACGGAACGGCAGGTCGTGGAACGCCGCAAGCGCGGGTTTGACTGGATGACGTGCCCTGGCTGTGACAACCGTATCCAGATCGGGCGCGGACGACAGAAGGTTTCGGCCCGGCAGTCGCTGATCGGCCATCGCATGGTGTCGCAGATGGATCAGGAAGCGGACGAAAAACGCAACCGCACCGCCAGCCGCTACACGATTGAGGGCAAGCGCGCCACTGCGGATTATGACGTGTACATCAGCTACCACATCGACAACCAGATCGAAGTGGTTGATATTGCCGAAAGCCTGATCGAACGCGGCATTCTGCCCTGGCTGGATGTGATGGAGATGGATGGCGACGACGATGGCAGCACGCGCCGTGACCAGCAGCAGGACATGATCCACTGCAAGACGATGGCGTTTTTCATCGGTGAGAAGCCCATCAACGCCGCCCAGCGGGCCGAACTGGACAAGTTTGTCGAACTGGAACGCACGATCATCGCGGTGATTTTGCCCAGCGCGCCGCGTGATGTGAAGGTTCCCCAGCCGCTCAAGCGCGGGCGGGTATGGGCCGACTTCCGCAACCCGCGCACCAAACCGCTGGATCGTCTGATTGGTGGGATCACCGGCGAAAGTCCGGGTCGCTGAGTTGTTTGAACGCCAGACGCCTTTTTCCGGTATGATACAGAGCAGTCCGATTGCATCAACAGCGGAGGAATGACGATGGCAGAAAAAGGCACGAAAGAAAACCCCTGGGTTCTGCAAACACCACCGGGCACGTCCGAATACACCATGTACAAGGATGAGGCGCATGATCCGCCCATTCTGGTGTGTACGGTGGGCAAAACTGTCCTGCACTATGATCTGCGCTGTATCCACGACCTGCACGAAATGCTCAAAAAACACGGTGACTGGATGGAACTGGGTAGCGCCGACGAGCAGAAACCGGCCAAAGAGGGCACAGTGGAAGCCTGGGGCCGCTCACCGGATAACCCCATCGGCGGGTGGTACGGCCTCAAGAAGGGTTATCGCGGGCGCTTCGGGATGTATCTGCCGCCGCTGATGGAAGCTCTGGGGCTGGTGGAACTGGAACACAACGCCAAGAACAACCGGATGCGCGCGAAATAGCCCGATCCATTATCCCTGCGGCTCACGATAAAAAGCCCACAGGTTCAGACTGGTCGCCGGGATGGTCTGTTGTTCCATGATACGGAAGCCGTAATGCTCGTATAAACCCACATTGGCTGGGGTCATCGTCTCGGTATACGTGCCCACGCCCTGCGCATCGGCCTGTTCCAGAAAGGGGCGGATGAGCTTCGAGGCCAGCCCCTTCCCCTGCGCATCAGGCCGCACGCCGATAGTGTTCAGGTAAAAATGTGGCTCCGGGGCATAGCGTTTCTGCATCACGTCAAAGCGGCTCAGGATGGGGATGGCCCTGAGCATGGGCCGCCGCAGCGGGGTCAGGAACAGGCGCAGCGTGCGTAAACCAAACAATGTCAGGTTCTGATTGGGATAACTCCACACTGCCACGCCTTCCACCGGACTGCCCACGCCAAAGGTCTGGCCGCCGCGAATCCCGTAGGTGAGCAGGGGCGTGAAAAAGACTGGCAGCAGTTTTCTTCGCGCTTTCTCATCCGGCAGTAAGTACTGCCACAGGGGATCATCATAAAATGCCTGCGACATGACCTCCACGGCGGCGTTCAGGTCGGTATCCACAAGTGTGCGGATGGTATCAGTCTGGGCTTGCACAGAATATCTCCTGCATCCAGCCGGTATAATCGAAGCGTAAGCCTGATAGATGAACGAACGGCGAAAGCTGGATAGGGGCCTGATGAGTTTCGGGGAGAGCAAGGGTAAAATATCCCGATCAGGTATCATGCGGAAACGAGCAGTCAGGCTGAGATCAGGGGGAGCAGCCTGATGAAAAAGTCGATTTCGACGGAGATGACCACCGCAAATATCGGCAGGGTGATGGACCAGCTTGCCAGCACGCCGCAGACCCTCGTCACCCTGAGCGCAGGCTTCACACCGGAGGCCCTGACACAGCCGCTGACAGCGGGCGAACGTTCGTTTGTTGAGATTGTCGCCCATATCCTCCATTGTGATGAGCGTACCACCGAGTCGATTTATGCGGCGCTGCTGCTCAAAGAACCCCTGATGCTGGACATTCATCCCGAACGCCACTGGGGTCCACTGCTGCGGTATGACCGGTTCGAGTGCGCGGAATTGCTGATGTATTTTGCGTTTCGACGGAAGGTACTGCTGCGCGTGCTGAACGGGCTGACCGATGCGCAGTGGAGGCGTGTCATTCGTGAGGAGGGCAAGCAGCGCAAAGAGTCGGTCTACTGGCGGGCGCGGGGCCAGGCTGTGCATGAAGCCGAACATCTCGCCCAGATCGAGACCCGCTTTGGCACACGCTAGTGCAGTTACCAGTTACCAGTCATCACTCGCCAGTTCGGCCTGTGAACCTCAGCGACTCTGGATATTTGCTATGATCGCTTCCGGGCTTTTCGCTGACGGGCGACATGCAATTCTTACAGGCTGAGATTGCGCTAGCCTGAATGATCGGGCTGCGTGCCTTGAGTAAACCAGTTGAATGGAAAGGGATTTATCGGATGTCCGATCAAATGCAGCGACAGAACCCCCATAACCACCAGGAATCGGTGTGGGATTATCCGCGTCCGCCGCGAGTGGAGCCGACCCCGAAGCGGCTGCGGGTGGTTTTCAATGGCGTGGTGATCGCGGAAACCACACGCGCTTTTCGGGTGCTGGAAACCAGCCATCCCCCCGCGTACTACATCCCACAGGCAGACATTCAGATGCCGTATCTTACGCCTGCCACGCGGCAGACCTACTGCGAGTTCAAGGGCGCGGCCCGCTACTGGACCCTCACGGTGGAGGGGCGCAGCAGTGTGAATGCGGCGTGGAGCTACCCGGACCCGGAGCGCGGTTACGATAAAATCAAGGATCATCTGGCGTTTTATGCCAGCCGGGTGGATGCCTGCTATGTCGATGACGAGCAGGTGCAGGCGCAGGAAGGCGATTTTTACGGCGGCTGGATCACCAGCGATATTGTCGGGCCGTTCAAAGGTGGGCCGGGCACGCGCGGATGGTAAGAAAGTCTGCACAAATCGCACCCCCCACAGGCCGAGTGTCATATAATCATGTTATACAAATATTGAGACACGGCACATTTTGCGGGGGTGGATGTGGCTCCGTTACAAAATATCCTGTTTGTGGGCCTGGGGCCGCACGCCCGGCGCATCTATTACCCGCTGGTGGAAAAGTACGCAGCGGAGTACGGCCTGAACATCCGGCTGCTGGTTGATCTGGCCGATCAGGAAGGGCGCATCCGGGGTTATCTGGCCGGACGCAGTCTTCAGCCCGATGACATACTCTTTCTCGACCCGGCTAAACGCCAGAGCGCCACACTGGACCCTGAACTGCTGGCGCGGTTGGAAAGTCTGCGCGCCGCCGGGCAGATCGACGGCATGATCCTCTCGACAGAACCCGCTGCGCACAAACCGTATGTGCTGTGGGCGGTGCAGAACGGCATTGATGTGCTGATGGACAAGCCGATTACCGCGCCCATCGACCCAACTACCGACCCCGCCGCCGCGCGCCGGATTTTCGAGGATTACTGCGAGATCGAAGAGCATCTGCGCCGTTCGAATTCGCATATCATCGTACAGTGCCAGCGCCGCAGCCATGCCGGCTACCAGTTTATCCGCCAGTACCTGCTGGATTTTGTGCAGCAGTATCAGGTTCCGGTGTCCTTCCTCGATATTTACCACGCCGACGGCATGTGGTGTATGCCCAACGAATTGTTCGAGCGCGAAAATCACCCCTACAAATATGGCTATGGCAAGCTGATGCACTCCGGCTACCACTTCATCGACCTGTTTACCTGGCTGACCAGCGTGAATGACCTGGTGGCGAACAAGAGCCAG
Source organism: uncultured Anaerolineaceae bacterium (assembly GCA_964552425.1). Taxonomy (GTDB): domain Bacteria; phylum Chloroflexota; class Anaerolineae; order Aggregatilineales; family Phototrophicaceae. The sequence continues at coordinate 14,477 of CAZKIB010000123.1, forward strand.
GATATGGTCGACCTGGTGGTGCGGCGCTTCCGGCCTTACGATTTTCTGCATCAGATGGACCCGTCCAATTATGGGCTGATGCTGGGGGCGGATCAGTTTGACGGTTATTTTGACGCGGACAGGATCGAACAGGCCCGCGATATGGGCGAAATTGACGCTTATATCCTGTGCCAGTTAAAGCGCGGGGATGTGGTGGTCACGACAGGGTCCATCAACTTGCAGCAGAACTCGTTTTCGCGGCGGGCATGGGTGCATTTGCCGGAGGATATTTACAAAGGTAATGGCCGCGTGCGGCATGAACGTCTGACGGTGCAGGTGGCGAACCT
>CAZKIB010000123.1:14812-19787 GCA_964552425.1 uncultured Anaerolineaceae bacterium
CAACATTCAGGTGCATTCCTATCAGGCTTACGAAGTCCACAAGCGTGATGTCGACACCAGCGGGGCCGGACACGAACATCACTTCGAGATTCATGTGTTTCGCAACAGCCATGTGGTCGGCGGCGAAACGCTCGAAAAGATTAACGTGGGCGAGTTTACCCAGTCGTGCTACAGCGAAGACCACACCTTCCTCGGCCACAACGAACAGGCCCGTGAGGTGCATTTTCTCGATTTTCTGGAACGCAGGCCCGGCGCATCGTCCTTCTATTCTCACCGGCGAACCAACCTGCTGCTCTCGCATATTTACCAGTGCATCGCGGCGGAACACAACGGCGGGATGGCGCAGATGACCTTCCCCTACGAGCGTGAGGTCTTCGCCGGGTGGCCGGTTTAATGCCTGCCGCTGCCGTTCAACTCGGTTTCGTCGCGCCGGTCAATGACGCGCTCTGTCACCGGGGATGACAGAATGATCGAAGTCGTCGTCTGGCCGTAATTGGCAAAGCGCCCGATCAGGGTTTCCAGCCGCAGCATGGAATCCACTGCGACTTTCATAATCAGACAGTCGTCACCGGTGACATGATGGCATTCGAGTACCTCTGGCGTTTCCTGCACCAGTTTGTTGACTCGCGCATACTGTGTGCCGGCGAAACGCAGGCGAATGATCCCCTGAATGGTCAGCCCCAGTTTACTGACATCCACCTGCGCGGTGTAGCCGGTGATGATGCCGGCTTCCTCCATGCGCCGCACCCGTTCCATAACCGCCGGGGCGGACATACCCACCCGCCGTCCGATTTCTGCATAGGTCAGGCGGGCGTCGTGCTGCAAGGCGCACAATATCTCCCAACCGACGTGATCCAACAGCTTTTCTGAGGTTTCGATATTGAAGTGATGCACGGCTTTTCTCTCGATTTCATAGGTCAGAATGCCCGAACGCTTTTGATCGCCACTGTCATGCGATCAATATACCTCATATCATAAGATCGTTGCTGCTGAAACGCAACCACTTCTTTTTCACAAAATCGCAGGTTAGCCGTTATATCATCAGTTGGCCGAGGAGAAAACGAAATGAACCACTTTCAGGACCGTTGGATCGAGGTAATGACTCACGAGCGCATCGAGGTCATTCGCCGCGAGGCGGACAATCGCCGGCTTGTGAAACTGGCACGTGGGAACCATCCCGTTCGTCGTTTGCCTGAGTTTCGCCTGCTGTTCGCGCATCTGCGTCAGCCCGTTTTGTCGCTGCGCAGCCTGCACCTGCCGCAGACTCAGGAACCCTCACTCTCCCCCTGCCCTGAACCGGCAGTCTGGGAATAAACCGGTATTCGCAGTTTACACACGCTGACCATAGATCAAGAGGGAATACATGACGACCCAGGTGATTCAGCGGAAATGGTGGCAAATCCTGAAAGATACCCTGAATGGAATGCCTGAAATGCCCGAACGTCAGGAATGCTACCAGAGGGTGATGATTCGGGAAAGCGAAGCCTGTACCCTGCCGGCGGAAGTGCAGGAAATCCGGGTGGCACGCGGCGGCGCGTGGGTCTCGCACCTGCGCGAAGACATCGTGCTGTATGCCGGGCAGACTTTACGCTTTCAACCGGACGGCCACACGATTGTGGTCACGGCGCTGGGACGCGACCTGCTCGAACTGGAACTATACCGGTAAAGTCACCTCACCACCGGCCCCTCTCTCCATACAATGGCGAGGCACGAGGTAAGCAAATCCTGCAAGGGGCTTATTTGCAAACAAACTCTGAGCGCCGGGACAACCGTCAGGCGCTCATTTGTTTGTTGAAACCGGGCTGAATGGACGGGCGCTTGAAAGTCCCCATCGCGCTATTCTCAGCCAATCACTCTTTTTCGTATGGAACCCCATCAGCAGCAGGCGCACGCGAACGGCCCACCAGACCGGCCAGTACCACAATCGTGACCACATAAGGCGTCATCAGCAGGAACTGCGGCGGCAGGGTGACGTTCAAAATCTGGAAGCGGGTTTCCAGCGCGCTCGAAAAGCCGAACAGCAGACTGCCCCCAAAGGCCCCGAACGGCATCCATTTTCCAAAGATCATGGCTGCCAGCGCGATAAAGCCGCGCCCGGCGGTCATGTTGTCGTCAAAGGTCCCGGCGGTTTCCAGCGTCAGCCACGCTCCGGCCAGACCGGCGATCATGCCGCCAATGAGGACATTGATCCAGCGGGTGCGGCGAACATTGATGCCGAGGGTATCTGCTGCATGGGGGTTTTCGCCCACCGCGCGGGTGCGCAGCCCCCAGCGGGTGTAGAACAGTACCACATGGGTGATGACCAGCAGGACCAGCATCATGTAAAAAATGGGTTTGCCGTTGAAGAAGACTTCCCCCAAAACCGGGATATCCTTCAACACCGGAATCGGCACAGCCTGAATGGTGGCGCGCCCGGCGTCCTGAGCGTTGAGCAGCACCTCGCGGCGCATGAAACTGGTCAGGCCCACCGCGAGAATGTTAATTACCGTGCCGCTGACGATCTGGTCCGTTTTGAAGGTGATCGACAGCCAGGCGTGCAGCGCCGCCATGACACCCCCGGCCAGCACCGCGACGATCACGCCCAGAAAGAGGGCGGTTTCGCTTTGCATGGAAGGGCCAAGCAGGGAGTAGGCCACGAAGCCGAAACACGCCCCGGTGAGCATCATGCCTTCGATGGCGATGTTGACCACGCCGGAGCGTTCGCACCAGATGCCGGCCAGCGCGCCGATGACGATGGGCGTTGCCAGCCGCACGCTGGACGCCAGCATACTGGTGGCATTGGTGCTTTGCCCGGCGGCGGCCAGTATGAGAATGCTCGGAAAAACCAGCAGTCCGCCGATCAGCAGGGTGATGAATTTGATGCGCTTCAGGTTATCCACTGGCAGCAGACCGATGACGCCGCTGAGGATATAAAACGCAGCTACCGCCGTGAGGTAGGGCACAACCGGGATGGCAATCGCCAGCGACTGGTCCGAGGTGAAGGTCAGGGTTGTGATGGCATCCGGCGCGACCTGGGGCACAGCCGACAGCAGCACCACCAGCCCCGCGAGGATAAACACGACGGAAAAAATGCCGGTGCGCGTGATGTGAATCTGGTCACGCCAGTGAATGGAACGGGATGTTTGCAGCGGTGTATCGAGTGTCGCCATAGATCAGGCTCCCCAACCTTTTGAAAACAGGGCTGCTTCTTTTTCTTCAGCGCTGGCTTCTGGCACGCGCCATACATAACGGATAATCACATCGGCGGCGATAAACATAATGATAAGCGCCTGAATGATGCGTACCAGATCGATGGAAATATTGGCGTTCACCTGCATGAGCGGCGCGCCGGTCAGCAGCGCCCCCCACAGCAACCCGGCGGCGATCATATTGCGCGGGTTGGTGCGCGCCAGCAGGGCCACCGCAATGGCGTCGAAGCCCAGCCCGGCGAAAAACAGGGGCTGCATGTTGTACTGCACCCCGGCGACCTGGATAGTCCCGGCCAGCCCGGCCAGCATCCCACTGAGCGCCAGCGCCAGAATCAGATTGCGGCGCACGTTCATCCCGGCATAACGGGCGGCGTCCGGGTTCGCGCCGACGGTGCGCAGTTCGAAACCGGGGGTGGTGCGGTTGAGGAACCAGCCGGTGAACCACACGGCGATGAGCATGAGGACAAAACCGAGGTGCAGGCTGTCACGCACGGTGATCCATTCCAGAATCAAACCGCCGATCAGCACAGCCAGCCCGTACAGGACAGGCCGCAGCGCGTGGCGCGGGTTTTGCTGAATGGCGGCGCGCCGCAGATAAAGCTGTAAACCGGCGAACAGGACCGCCGCGATCACAAACCAGATGAGCGGAATCTGGCTGAAGGCGGGCAGGCGAGCGCTTTCGGCAATGAACGGCGTGCGCGGGATACTCGCCGCCGGGTCCTGCATCAGGCCGGGTGTTTTGACCAGCCAGTCGACAGTCAGAATCGCGATAAAGTTGAGCATAATGGTGGTGATGACTTCATGCGCGCCGGTAAAAGCCCGCAGCGCGCCGGGCAGCGCCCCCCACAAAAAACCGCCGAGCAGACCGGCCAGCAGCACCAGCGGCACGTGGATGATGCCGGGCAGACCGGCGAAGATGCCGGAGTAACCGACGAACACCGCCAGCATCCCACCCGCGTAAAGCTGGCCTTCCGCGCCGATGTTGAACAGACCGGCCTTAAAGCCAAGCGCTACCGCCAGCCCGGCGATGACGAACGGCATGGCGCGCACGATGGTCGCTTCCAGGTTGGCGACGATGAACAGCAGGGCGCTGCCACCCAGCCGCAGGTAGACAGTATCGGGATGGGTGCGTTCGGCGTTTGTCCAGATAATACCTGCCGGGGCGCTGGTGTTGTGATCCACTGTCAGGCGGTTGCCGGGACGGCGCACGATCAGATTATTCGCCAGCGCCGCGTCAAATTCATTGTCCAGCGATTCGCGCACACTGTCCGGGTTGGTCAGCAGGTCAGCGTCGAACATGCGCCGCACCATGGTCATCTGTTCGGCGGCAGCGGCGATGTCTACCACACCTGCCGCCTGCATCAGGTTAAAGAGATCGACCTGTTCGCGCACGTTTTCCGCACCGGCTGCCGATAGTTCGGTGATGATTTCCAGATCACCGCTGGCCGGGTCCAGACCGAGCGCGTTCAGGGTACTCAACTGTTCGGTCAGGCGTTCCAGCGTGGCGATGCCTTCCAGATTGACGACCTGCATATAGGCCAGCAGATTTTCGTCACTGTAATCGGCGGCGGAGGGTGCGGCGGTTTCCAGTTCGGCGCGTTCTTCAGCACTGAGCGTTTCCTTGCCTCGGTAAGGGTCGGCCAGGGCGCGCACATCGCGGCGTTCCAGCGCGCTCAGATCGGTAATGAGCGGCTGCATGGCGGTCAGCGTGTCCATGCCGATGGCTTCAATCTCGGCCAGACTTTCGCCGAGCGCATCAAATTCCTCATCGCTCATGTTCAGCCGGT
>CAZKIB010000124.1:0-10621 GCA_964552425.1 uncultured Anaerolineaceae bacterium
ATCCGAAGTTGTCGGTTAAGTCACTTGTGTCAGATGAAATCTTGTCTTTTACAAGAATAGCTTGTGACGCCACTAACTGGTATTGGTCGCTCAGGTCAAAAAGCACCTTTGCGGGTAAGGATTTTCGATTGAGCGCGGCCCGCAGAAAAACCTGTGTATCAAAGACTGCTCTGACGGCGCTCACGGCGAACCTCGTCAAGCGCTTCGTCAATGAGAGTATTGATCTCGGCTTCAGACAGACGTTCAGAATCCTGTTGAACAGGCCGCATCACATCCGCAATCTGGCGCAGATTTTCCGGTGGGACTATCCACCAGGTCATCCGCCGGCGCTGCTGAACATAACGGTTCAGTTCATCCAACTCAGCGGGTTGCAATTCATCGACCACGCGAAAGAGCGCCTCCAGGTCCATCATACAATTTACTCCCAGCCACTCTGCTGCTCATATTGTATCATGAAGCTGTGTCCTGATCTTGACTCCCGCCCAGAAATCTCGCTATACTGTTCCACATGAACACTTACACACAACCCTTCAGTATGATGGTCATGCGCAACCCACGTCAGGACAGACGACGGAGGGCGCTGACTCCTGCCTGAAGGCCGGGCACAACATCAGCAAACAGGCCGTCTGTCCAGCGTGGGCAGGCGGCTTTTTTGTTGAGTCGACAGTCGCCAGTTTCCAGTCATTTCGTTTTTTGGCTGACGACTGATGACTGATGACTGTTTATGTTATCATTCGCGGCATGATGCCTGAACAAACGAGGACGAAAGATGACTGCACAACCCGAACACATTCACGTATCCGTCGCCTGGCCCTATGCCAATGGCGACCTGCATGTCGGCCATCTGGCAGGCGCGTATTTACCCTCGGATATTTTCGCGCGTTACCACCGGCTCAGGGGCAACCATGTCCTGATGGTGTCCGGGTCAGACAGTCACGGCACACCCATCTCGGTGGAGGCGGACAAACGCGGCATCCCGGCGCGGCAGGTCTTCGAGCATTACCACGAGCGCTTTTTGCTGACACAGCAGAAACTCGGCATCAGCTACGATCTGTTCACGCACACCGACACGGAAAATCATCATCAGATCGCGCAGGATATTTTTCTGCTGCTGCTGGAACGCGGCTACCTGTACAAAGAGGAACAGGAGCTGCTCTACAGCGAACTGGAAAATCGCTTCCTGCCGGACCGCTACGTCGAAGGCAAGTGTTATATCTGCGGCTACGACAGCGCGCGCGGCGACCAGTGCGACAACTGCGGCAATCTGCTGGACGCGACCAAGCTGATTAACCCGCATAACCGCAGCAACCCTGATGACAAACTGATCGTGCGCAAAAGTGAGCATTACTTCCTCGACCTGACCAAAACTTCGGACGCACTGCTGAAGTATCTCGAAACGCATCAGGCTCACTGGCGGCCCAATGTCCTCAGTTTTACGCGCAATCTGATTACCCAGGGCGTGGAGGAAGGGCTGCGGGGGCGCGCTTACACCCGTGATCTGGATTGGGGCGTGCCGGTTCCGTTGGAAGGCTGGGACAGCAAGCGCATTTATGTGTGGTTCGAGGCGGTCAACGGCTACTTCACCGCCAGCGTGGAATGGGCCAGAAATAACGGCCAGACGGACGACTGGAAAAGGTGGTGGTACAACCCGGAAGCAAAAATCTACAACTTCATCGGCAAGGACAACATCCCCTTCCACACGGTCATCTGGCCGGCCATGCTCATCGGCATTGATGGCATTTATAACGCCGGCGACAGCACGCCGCTCAACCTGCCCTATGACGTGCCCGCCAACGAGTTCATGAACATCGAAGGCAAACAGTTCAGCAAGAGCCGCAACTGGGCTATCTGGCTGCCGGATATTCTGGAGCGTTATCAGGCTGACGCCATCCGTTACTATGTGGCGATGAGCTTCCCTGAAAGCCGCGACTCGGACTTCGACTGGGACGGTTTTCTCAGCCGCGTGAACAACGAACTGGTGGCGGCCTGGGGCAATCTGGTTAACCGCGTGCTGGGTTTCGCCTATAAGCGCTTTGATGGCCGCGTGCCGGGTTATGACCAGCTTACCGAAGCGGACACAGCCTTGATTGCTCGCGCTGAAGCCGGGTTCGATCAGGTCGGTGGGCTGCTGGCCCAGGTCAGACTGCGCGATGCTTTGCTGGCTGCGATGGACATTGTGCGCGAGGCCAACGCTTACCTGACCGAGCATGAACCCTGGAAGCGCATCAAGGAAGACCCGGCGGACGCGGCCCGCACGGTCTACACCGCTCTGCGCGTGATCGACAACCTGAAGGTATTACTTGCGCCGTTTCTGCCATTCAGCGCCCAGACACTGCATGAATATCTTGGCTACGACGGCCAGTTGTTCGGCACGCTGAACATCGTGGAATATCAGGAAGACACGCGGGCGCACAAGGCGCTGGTTTACGATGCGAATGGGGCGATTGGCACATGGGCAAAAAGCGACTTGCAGCCCGGCCAACCTCTGCGCGAACCCGCCGCGCTGTTCACCAAACTTGACCCGGAGATCGTCGAGCAGGAACGCGCCTATCTCGGTGCGCCGCGTGATGAACATGAGATCGTTGTCCAGAGCTAACGAGGGTCAACCATGAGGCACATTCGGAAGCCAGCCCCGGACGAACACACCACCTATGGGAGTACCTACGTTAACCTTGTGCCGGATGATGGACGTGTGTTGCAACATTTACAGGATAACCTGACTGTCGTTAAAAAAATGGTACAGGCGTATCCCACTGAACAGCTCACCACGCCGCACGCGCCGGGTGAATGGACCATCCAGGATGTTCTCGTGCATATCGCGGATACCGAGCGCGTGTTTGCCTACCGCGCCCTGCGCTTCGCACGCGGGGACACTACCGAACTGCCCGGTTACGACCCGGACGCCTATGCCGCCATGTCCCGCGCGAACCAGCGAACGCTCCCGGACATTCTTGAGGAATACCGGATGGTGCGAATGGCGACCCTCGCTCTGCTGAACAGCTTTGATGAGGACGCCTTTTCGTGCTTCGGCGTGGCGAGTGGCAACCGGGTGAGTGTCCGGGCCATTGCCTATTTCATCGCCGGCCACGAACTGCACCATATCCACAGCATCCGCGAGAATTACGGGTAGGAGTCACGCATGAAAACCATCGGGCTGATCGGTGGGATGAGCTGGGAATCGTCGCTGCTGTACTACAAAATCATCAACGAAACCGTCAAGGCACGGCTCGGTGGGCTGCATTCCGCGCAGTGTCTGCTGTGGTCGTTCGACTTCGCCGAGATCGAGGCGCTTCAGGCTGCCGGGGACTGGGAGCAGGCCACGCAGCGCATGATCGATGCGGCCCAACGGCTCGAACGGGGCGGCGCGGACTGCCTTGTCATCTGCACCAACACGATGCACAAAATGGCCGGCGAAATCCAGGCTGCGGTGGACCTGCCGCTGCTGCACATCGCCGACGCCACCGCCCAACATATTCGCGCTGAGGGGCTGGAAACCATCGCCCTGCTGGGCACGCGCTACACCATGGAGCAGGACTTTTACAAAGGCCGCCTGGTGGACCACTTCGGCCTGAATGTGCTGATCCCGGATGCGCAGGGCATTCAGACGGTGCATGATATTATCTATCATGAACTGGTGCTGGGCGTCGTACGCGACGAATCGCGCCAGCAGTATCAGCGCGTGATTGACCAGCTTGCCCGGCAGGGCGCGGAGGGTGTGATCCTCGGCTGCACGGAAATCACGCTGCTGATTCAGCCGGGGGATGTGCCGCTGCCGGTCTTCGATACCACCTACCTGCACGCTGTCGCCGCCGTCGATTGGGCGCTGGCGCATTGAGACTTGACCCTAGAGGCTGTCATAAACTATTCAGCTTGTGCCGCCGATTGAAATCGACGGCAAGGTAAGACAAGTCCCGCCGGGACTGGGACAGGGTGTCTGAATCCCGCAGGGATTTGGGGTACTTTGCCGGATACTTCAGTGTCCGGCAAGAAAAAAGTGCATAACACGCCCTAGCGCCCCTTCGCGCCGCCACCCTGAAAGAAGTCGAGCCATTCATCGACCTCAGCGGACGACAGGTTCACGTCGGCCCGTTCTCCGGCGTCAATGACCGGCTTCGGGGGCGCTTCCAGCAGGACCGCGAAATCCGGGCTGGTCATGGTCTGCATCCTGCGCAGTCTGGCTGTATCCAGAACTTCCTGATCGGATGATACGATGATCCAGTTACGCGGGTCCTTGATCTTGCCGATGCGTTCCAGCATCACCCGGTCCGCGCTGGAACGCTGCGAGGCGAAGACCACCTGCACGGCCCGTGTGGACATGCGCGACTTGCCCCCTGGCAGGCCGTAATCGAACACCACCACGCAGGTTTTGCCCGTGCGCGCCGTGAAGCCAACCAGCTTTTGCACCAGCAGCGCTTCATCGTTGGGGTCGTCCAGCGAGATGTCCGGCAGCTGGCCGATGAGGTTATGCCCATCAATCATATATGGCATGGCGTCCGGCCTCGTCTCATAGCTTCGGAATGTGTCCCAGTATACCATCCTGAATGTGTGAATCACGCAGGATTTACATGATGTTAAGATACTTATTCGCAGCCTGTTGACCAGCACCAAAAACTGGGGGTAATTGAAAAGAGCATGATGAATTACAATGGCTCATAAGAGTTCATAAGATATAAGGGCCTGAAAATGGACGATCAGAAACTGCCCCCACAGCAGCTTGTCAATCTGCTGGCCGATAAATCACAACGTTACGAAACCATCGTCGCGCTGGTCGGCGGTATTACCTCGACGGAACTGCGCCATGTCACCGTCAGCGACGCCGCGAGACAGGCGCTTATCGATGGACTCCAGCACCCGAACAGCAAGGTGCGCTGGTGGTGCATCCAGCTTATGGATCACCTCGCGGACGAAAGTTATCTGGAACCGCTGCTGCACGCTGCGAAAACCGATCCCCTTCCTAAAAACCGCCGCCACGCCATCCACGCGCTGACCTGTGAAGTCTGCAAGCCGGATGGCTGCGCGCTGAAGACTGATGTACGTTCCATTCTGGCAGATCGTGTGCGGAACGATCCTGACTGGTCGGTGCGTCTGTTCGCGCTGGATGAACTGGCGGAACGGGTCGACGCGCAGGCCATTGATGACCTGCTGGCCTCGCTGCCGGGAAGCGATCAACCCATCGCCAAAGCCCTGCGCCAGCTTCGGATTGTCACGGGTGATCTGCAAGCCGCCGCCTCTTATGTCCACACCCTGCCCGGCGCGCAGGGACACACGGTTCAGGCCCTGCTGGATGCCGCCGCTGATCTGGCCGAGGCCGCCGCGCAGATGCTCATACAGCCGGATTCCGCCGGACTTCAGCGCAGAATCCAGGCCAGCCAGCATCATCTTGCCGCCGCCGCCGAGTGGGGTTCCGGCGGCAAATCCGGTAATCTGCGTTAACCGTTTCCAGGGGTATGTGGTCAGAGAAAATGGTGTGTCCATGACATCATTTTAAGGGATATGGGTAGAAAAGGGTGAACGTGTGTTCTCTTTTGCTGAGACGGTGGTAGAATATATGTTCCAATTCTGAGGAGGAGCTGATGAGCCAGAATGCCATGAAGCGTCTTTATCTGATGCAGGTCGGGTCCATGCCGGAATATCAGATTCCGGTTGTGTGTTATCTGGTGCAGACCGATGACGGCAAAAATATCCTGATTGACAGCGGCCTCCCAGAGATTATCCCTGAAGAAGCATCGGAGTTCGAGAATGGGCAGGATGTTATCGAGCAGTTGGCGAGCATTGGCTTAAAACCGGACGATATTGATACCGTCATTTCGACCCATTATGATGGCGACCATGCCGGAAGACACGCGGCATTCACGAAGGCGCACTATGTGGTTCAGCGTGTGCATCATTTGGATGCGGTGAGCAACCCCCGTTATGCTGCCATTCGACCCCAATGGGATCAGCCAATAGAGCGCATTCGGCTGGTGGACGGGGACACGGAACTGCTGCCGGGGCTGGAGCTGATTGAGACGAGCGGGCATGTGCCGGGACATCAATCGGTGCTGGTGCGGCTGCCCAAAACGGGGGCGATTTTATTAACGATTGACGCTGTGCCCTTCGGCGAGGGTTTTACCCGTGACGCGCAGGACGACAGCAGCAGCCCGGACGCCGAAGCGATCCGCGCCAGTACCATCAAACTGCTTGATCTGGTCGAACGGGAGCCTATCGGGCTAGTGATTTTCGGTCATGACACAGAGCAGTGGGAAGGGCTGAAAAAGCTGCCGGAGTATTACGAGTGAGGATACAAGCACCCCTTTCCCGGTTCGGAGTATTACTGCCCTGCGGACACACATTGACCGGGCGAGGCGCTGGTAAGAACAGGGTGTTTTGCCGGGTCTGACGTGCTGTGCTACACTCAAGCCGTTGAGCATTTCAGCCTGTCAGCCATTCCGTTTTTTAGCTGCGGGATCGGGTTAACAAGCAGCGCTGACAGAACACTGAAGTGCGGTGCGGGTGGATATGAAACGAGGCAGATTATGCGCCGGGTGCTGTTTTCTGTAGTGACCATTGTGGTGCTGGTCGGTGTGGGGATTGTGATCGGCAGTTTTGTGCTGCCGAACCTGGGCGGCGGCGCTCAGCAGCAGCAGATTGCCCCGCAGATTGTCACTGTGCCAGTGCTGATTACCGCCACAACCGACCCGGATGTCACGCCGCAGGTCATTATTATCACGGCCACCCCGCTGCCGGGGCAGATCAGCGCGCTGCCTACCGGCCTGTTTGGGGACGCCGCCGAATCCACCCAGGCGGTTGCGCCGACCATTGACCCGGCCATCCTCGAAGGCGATTCGGTGCTTCAGGCCACTGTGAGCGCGCTGCCAGAAAACTGCATCATCCACACGCTGGCGGAGGGCGAATTTCCCTCACTGATCGCGGAACAGTATGAAGTCAGCCTGCCGGATTTGCTGGCAGTCAACGGCCTGGATGAAGATACGTCACGCTTCCTGCAAATCGGCGACGTGCTGATAATCCCGCTGGAAGGCTGCCCGCTGACGGCGGTTCAGGTCGCGGCCATCACCGGCGGCGAAGCCACCGAAGAAGCGACGGCCGAAGTCACCGCTGAAGCCACCACCGAAGCCACCGAAGAAGCGCTGCCCACCGTCGCTCCGACGATCACCCTGCCGCCGACTGCGGTCAATGCGCAGGTGCAGATCGTGCGGGTGCTGGGCACAGGCGACATCACGTCGGAAGGCGTCGAAATTCGCAACACGGGCGGCGTGGTGGACCTGACCGGCTGGACGCTGGAAGACAGCGAGGGCAACGTGTTCACCTTCCCGGAACAGCGCCTGTTCACCAACGGGCTGGTAACGGTTTTCTCGCGGCGCGGCACAAACACCCCCATCTCACTCTACTGGGGCCGCAGCCAGGCGGTCTGGGAGGATGGCGATTCTGTCACCCTGACCGATGCCGATGGCGACGTGCAGGCCAGCCTGCGCCTGAATGGGAGCGGGGGTTAAGCGCCGCCGGAAGCTGCCGCTGCCCTATTTGCGTTTGCGGTTACGTTTTCGCGTTTGTCTGGCCTGCTTGCGTTTGGCCTTCTTCTTATTTTCAGCGCTGCGCCGGCCTTTTCGTTCCGCCCGGATACGGCGGTCTGCGGCGGCAGTCTGTGTGATCGAATCGAGAATTTGCTGCATCATCGGGTTCATGAGTCTGGGCTTGTTGGGGTCTGGTTCTTTCAGTCCAAACTCAACCTGCACATCGTCCCAATCGCCCGCCATCATCAGATCCACATTATTGGTTGCGAAGGCTTTTTCAATCACCGGCAGCGCGTCCACCGCCTTCAGGTCGATCAGCGTGGAAATGAGGCTGCCGTTGAGACCCTCGTCGTTGTCAGCAGCGTGTTCCAGCCGCCGGGTCAGAATGGCGACACAGGTGTCCTTCGCTTCGGGGTGCAGTTCGGCCACCTTTTCCACACAAGCGGCAATCGTCAGGGCCGTAAGCATTTCCCTGCTGGTGCGTTCCAGGCTGGCTTCCAGGCGGGGCAGCACGGATGGCCCCATGAGGGCGATAGCGTAGGGAACATCCTCCCACACCCAGTCGATTTCATCTTCTGTTTCAGCCAGTTCGATCAGAAAATTCAAGGCGGTCTCATCGCGCAGTTGGCCCAGCGCCCGCATGGCGTGGATAAAAGCGTAGGGTTCAGGTTGTTTACCCGGTTCCGTGTTCAGAAAGGTTTCGTCCTTGAACAGGCGAATTAATTCGGGGATATGCGCCGGGGTAAAGCCATAGGTCTCAACATAATCCGTCCATTCCGAGAAATCTCTGTCCATGGGTCTGCCGAGAGTCAGCAGCGCGCTGACGGGGGGCTGGTATACGCCTGGCTGCGGATCGTTCATGATGTTTGCCTCGTTTATACGCTCCGATACGTTGAGACTGACGGACAGGTTCTCAAAATTTAACAGCCGTCAACGGTGCGGAAAGATGGTTCATAGTATAATCAGCATGTTACCCGGATCACAGGAACAAGGTCAAATCCCGTGAAGCGAACTTTTCTCACGATGCTGATTCTGGCGCTGGCGGTTCCAATGGCCGCCGCGCAGGTCGTTACCACCGAAGAACCGCAGACTCCCATCGCTGTACCGACGATTGCTGCACCCATCGCCGTGCCCACCATCAGCGCGCCGGCTGCCGTCCCCACGACTGCCGCCGCGCCGGTGCAGGTGGTTCCGCCGCCGGTCACGAACCCGCCGATTGCCAGCGATGTGCTGTCGATTCTCATTAATGTGCGCACTGATCTGGAACTGCTGGCGAACCAGCAGTTGGGCGGTGAGCGCCCGGTGGGCTGGAGCGGCAGCCTGGATGTGAATGACCCGCAGCTTGCCATTCTGATCCGGCTTGATCTGGAACTGCTCATGGCGCGTCTGGTGGGGCTGGAGAATATCCCCGCCGGCTGGTTTGGCGCGGTTCCAAGCACGCCCTACGCCATCGCGCGTGACATCCGCCATGATCTGGAACTGCTGGCGGACGTGATGCTGGGCCTGAGCATTCGCCCACCGGGCTGGGCTGGCGATGACCCCATCATGCGCTGTGACCGCTCGACGCAAAATCTGGTGGGAATCCTCGAACAGAACGGCCTGTATATGCCGAGTGTGCTGCCCACCGCGCCGGATTACTGCCGGCAGGTCGCTGTTCAGGTGGGGCAGTTTATCGAGGTGAATGTGCTGGGTGGCAGCACGCCCTTACCGCTGACTCCCACGCCGGTGGCGCAGGATGCCGGCGGTGGCGCGGCCAACACCTTTGCCGGGGGCGGCTCTGCGGCTGCGCTGGCGGGGATCGGGCTGGCGTTTCTGGACCGCTACGCGACCAAGCGTGTTGGGACCATCCCCACGACTGAATCCTTTGAGCCAGTGGCGCGCAGTTTCACGCAGTTTTCGCGCATGACGCTGGTGCAGGGCAACGGCTTTGAAGTCTTTGTGGATTACGAAACCACCAACCTCACGGAAGATCAGTTCAACCGCCTGCCGAATGTCAACGGCTACGGCGCGAAGCCCTTCTGTGACGCCGCGTGGTGTACACCAGTGCAGATCATCGCCGGAATCGGCAGCACCCGCAGCGGAGATCGAACCCTGGCGTATAAGGGGCTGGTCAGCGCGGGCGATAACATGGTCATTCACTACGATGGTGATGACCGCGACGGTATGACCAAAGTGCGCATGGAATTGTGTGACCGGCCCACCCGGAGCGGGCAGGCCATCTGCGAACCAGCCACGACAGTGATCCTGCCGGATGGCACAGACGCGCCTTCCGTCGGCACGGTCAACGGGCTGCTGCAATTTTATGTACCCTACCAGTATACCAACACGAGTGTGCGTTCGCGGAATTTCTATACGGCGGATCTGTGGATTGATCCGCCGCAGAATCGATAGTGATTAGTCTGTAGCCCAAAGTCGTTAGTCCATAGTCATCAGAACAGCAGCAGGGAGGGGCAGATGCCCGGAAGTTCCCTTAACGCTTATGCCGCCGATTGAAATCGACGGCAAGGTAAAACAAGTCCCGCCGGGACTGGGGCAGCAGAGCCTGAATCCCGCAGATTTGGGGCGCTTTGCCGGATAGTCTGCGTGCTGTCCGGCAAGAAAAAGCGCAACACATGCTCCACCTCCTGACTATCGACCAAAGACTGAAGACTATCGACTGTTTTGTATTGGAGCAACTATGAGCAGTACCTATCTCATTACCGGCGGGGCCGGCTTTCTCGGCATCAACCTGACCCGCTACCTGTTGGAACGCGGCCACAGGGTCAAGTCCCTGGACGTGGCCGATTTTGATTATCCCGAACGCTCGCAGATCACCGAGATCAAGGGCGATATTCGGGAGCGCGCCAGAGTGGATGAAGCCATGCAGGGCGTGGATATTGTCGTTCACACCGCAGCGGCGCTGCCCCTGTACACCGAACAGGACATCATGACCACCGATGTCGACGGCACACGCAATGTGATCGACTCAGCGCAGAAGCACGGCGTTCAGCGTTTCATCCATATTTCGTCTACCGCCGTCTATGGCATCCCGGACCATCACCCCCTGCTGGAAGATGATAAACTCGACGGTGTGGGTCCGTATGGCAAGGCCAAGATTCTGGCGGAGGAAG
>CAZKIB010000124.1:10643-12925 GCA_964552425.1 uncultured Anaerolineaceae bacterium
TCGCAGCAAGGGCATGTGCGTGCCGATCATCCGCCCCAAGTCGTTTATCGGGCCAGAGCGGTTGGGCGTGTTCGCGCTGTTTTACGACTGGGCGAAGGATGGGCACGGTTTCCCGATGATCGGCAGCGGCAACAACCGCTACCAGCTTCTGGATGTGGAAGACCTGTGCGCGGCGATCTACCTGTGCGCCACGCTGGATCAGGACAAGGTGAACGACACCTTCAACATCGGCGCGAAAGAATACACGACGATGAAGGAAGATTATCAGGCCGTGCTGGATGAAGCCGGGTTCGGCAAGAAAATCAGCGGGTTCCCTGCCGCGCCGATGATCTGGACGCTGCGGGTGCTGGAAGCGCTCAACCTGTCGCCGCTGTACAAATGGGTCTACGAAACCGCCAGCAAGGACTCGTTTGTGTCGATTGAGAAGGCCGAGAAGGTGCTTGGCTTCAAGCCGAAGTATTCCAACAAGGACGCGCTGGTGCGCAATTATAAGTGGTATATCGCTCACCTCGACCAGTTCCAGAACACGTCCGGCGTGTCGCATCGCGTGCCCTGGAAGCAGGGTATCCTCGGCGTGGCGAAGATGTTTTTCTAATGGATAAACGGAAAAGAAAAAGCCTGATAGACAATGCGGCTTTAGCCCATTGGCAACGGGCTGAAGCCCGCTGTCTAATTCAGAATTAGGCGTAGTCTGATTGGTTTATCCATAAGATCAGAGATCAACGCAAAGGGGCAAAACAGCAGAGTTAAAATGAAAAACTTTGCGGTCTTTGCTCCTTTGTAGCTGTGCGAAGCCTCCCCTTCAGGAATTGCGTTAATATCACATTTGCACGCCAGATGTTAAAACATCCGGCTGCCAGAGTTCAAGTCCACTCAAGTGGACTCAAGGAGCATCCGGGGTTCGCGAGTCCGTTTTAACGGACTTGTTTCATAGTAGCCGCACGGTTTTAACCTGCGGCCCGGAAAACCGTGCTTCACTGAATTTTGTTTCCCCTATACCAGAACCTCAAAGCGCCAGCCCTGACGAGAGTCACGGCTGCGGTGGTCGGTGCGCTGGATAATGCGCTCCGCTTCCATGCGCTGGATGAAGTAAACCGCCTGGGGATAATCCAGTTTGAGGTGGCGCCGCAGGAAGTTCACGGAGGCGACCCGCAAGCGGCGCACCTCGCGCACGGCCTCGCGGTAGAGGGCGCGGTCAAAATGGGCCGTTTCATGGTGGATGCGCGCGGCATCGCTGAGATATTCGCTCAGGTGAAAATCGCGCCAATCGTCGGCATGGGGTTGGTTTTCGATGGGTGTCAGAACGTTCAGAGTATCACCACTTCTCGCTTCGCTGGCCCTCATTATAACAGCAACCGGGGCGAAACAGGCTGAAGAAGCGGTCCGGGGTGATTTAGCGCAGCGTGCCGAGGTAGGTGGCGCTGGCGACGCGGGTGACACGCCCGTCAGAGAGGTCCACTTTCCAGGTTCCGTCGCGGTTGGGGTCTGCGCTGGTGACGATCAAGGCTGTGCCATCCTCGGACCAGCCAAGCGGTTCGACAAAATCGACCAGCGGCTGGGTCAGCGCGGTCTGGCTGCGTTCGACCAGATTGACCAGCACGAACACCGTCCGCACGGACTGGTTTGCCCCGCCGAAGTCGCTCACCCGCGCCAGCGCGTAGACCGCGCGCGTGCTGTCCGGGGCGATCAGCACACCGCCCGCCTGGGTGTAACCGTTCAGGGCCAGCGCCGGGATACGTTCACTGGTTCCGGCGGCCAGGTTGGTGACGACCACATCGTAGCCGCTCAGGTCATCCGTCACATCCAGACGCAGCAGCCAGCCGGAAGCCAGTCCCGCGCCGCAGAAGCAGCCCGGTTCACCCGGCAGCAGGGCCGTGTCACCGCTTTCCAGATCGACCTCGAACAACCCGGCGTACTGCCGGAACGGGGTGACATCGCCAATGCCGTCCGGCTGGTAATCCATATAAAGCGTGCGGTAATCCGGGCTGAAGGCCACCGGCAGGGCGCGCACCCCCACACGCGGCCCGTCGATCAGCGCTTCACGCGGGCTGCTGCCATCCAGACCGGCGACCTGTGTGCGCGTGAGCAGTTGGCCGTCCGGCTGCGGGGCGGTCACGGTCCAGGCGATCTGCTTGCCATCCCCGGA
This sequence comes from uncultured Anaerolineaceae bacterium, assembly GCA_964552425.1. Classification (GTDB taxonomy): domain Bacteria; phylum Chloroflexota; class Anaerolineae; order Aggregatilineales; family Phototrophicaceae. The sequence continues at coordinate 12,790 of CAZKIB010000124.1, forward strand.
AATCAGCCAGTCAATGCGCCGCGAATCCACCAGCGGCTGGATAAAGGGATGGTTGCGAACACGGCCATCGGGGGTCGCCAGCATGACCCGGTTGGCGACAGGGTCATAAAACATCACAGCGCGCCCGAACAACGTA
>CAZKIB010000124.1:12935-19773 GCA_964552425.1 uncultured Anaerolineaceae bacterium
GAGGGTCAGTTCGACGTAGGGTCGCGAGACGAATTCGCCGGTCACTTCCACGCGGGTCGCTTCGCCAGTCAGCAGATCGATAAACTGCAAGGTATCTGGCTGACCCTGCTGCACAAACACCTGGATCGTCCGTCCGGCGTCCTGTGCCTGGGCCATACTGCCTGATGAACCGAAGACCAGCAGCGCGACCAGACTGTAGAAAAACTGCTGGACAACCCGATCAGGCTGATGAATCATTCGGCATCCAGCGCGGCGACAAGCTGCGGCAGGATCACCCCCGCCGGGCCGGTGAGTTTGAGGTGCGCAATCGGTGTGATGGCACTGTCGATGGGGTTGACTTCGATAATCTTTGCGCCGCGCTGGTGGGCGATTTCGGGCAGGTGGGCGGCAGGGTGGACCAGGCCGGACGTGCCGACCACGAGCATCACATCGCACAACTGTGCCGCGACACTGGCGTCCTGAAGCGCATCGGCGGGCAGCAGTTCGTGAAACCAGACCACATCAGGCCGGACATACGCGCCGCAATACGGGCATTTGGGCGGGCCAGCCGCCGGGTCGTCGTCCAGATCGCTGAGGTCGATCAGCGTCGGGCTGCCCTGACAGTTGGCAAAGCACTTACTGCGGGCGATATTGCCGTGCAGATGAACGACATGCGTGCTGCCGGCCTGCTCGTGCAGGTCATCGACATTCTGGGTGATGACACGCATTGAAAGAAAATGGTCCTCCAATTTTGCCAGCGCAATATGGCCGGGGTTAGGCCGCGCCCTGCGCACCAGTTCGCGCCGGAACTGATACCAGTCCCAGACGAGTTTGGGATTGCGCAGGAACGCCTGCGCAGTCGCCAGTTCTTCCGGGCTGTACTGTGCCCACAGCCCTTCCTGCGCGTCACGGAAGGTCGGCACGCCGGACTCCTTGCTCACCCCTGCGCCGGTCAGCACTGCGAGATCATGTGCGCCGCGCAGCACAGCCGCTGCCTGCTTAATCAGGTTCTGTTCGGTCATTCTGATACTGCTGTATCCGCTATTTTTGGGGTAAGTATAAAACGAGCGCCGCAATCTGGCGATAGCCGTTTGAATTGCCCGTAAACGCGCCTGATTGTAATATAGAGCAAGATATTATCAGCAGGCAGCATTCTATTCTATGGTCGAAGCGCTTCAGCCCATCAGCGATCACATCTGGTTTTACCCGCCCAACCCGGACCCGGAAGTGGTACAGCCGGGGGTGGGGGTAATTATCGCGCCGAGCGCCACTGTACTGGTGGATGCCGGACACAGCCCGCGCCATGCCCGGCAGATCCGCGCCGCGCTGCGCATGATGGAGGCCCCGCCCGTCCGTTATATCATCTACACCCATCACCACTGGGATCATACCTTCGGCGGGCAAATCTGGCTGGACAGCCTCGTCGTGGCGCATGAGCAGTGCCGCAGCCTGCTGGCCGAACGTTATGGCAGCCAGCCCTGGAGCCAGCGTTATATTCAGGAACAGAGTTATCTCACGCCGGCGCGGGCCACCATGCTGCGGGCTTTGGGCCGGGCAATAGACGACTGGAGCGCGTTCCATCTGGTTTCACCGCAGATTGTGTTCAGCGGCCAGCTTAGTCTGACGGTGGATGATCTGGAAATCCGCCTGCGACATATCGGCGGGCGGCACGCGGCGGATTCCATCACGGTGCAGGTCAATGAGGTGCTGTTCCTGGGGGATTGTTATTATCCACCCCCGGCGCATGTGCGCCAGCCGGGCGAAACCAGCGACTACAGCATGATCGCGAATTTACTCGAACAGCCCGCCGAATACTTTGTGGACAGCCACTATGGACCCCGCGCCCGCGCAGATTTCAGCCGCCTGCTGGAAGTGCGTTGATCGCTCAGTTGACCGGCAGCGAAAGCGTTACCGTTGTGCCCTGACCCGGCACACTGTCCATGTGGATTGCGCCGCCGTGCAGGTCGATCACCCGCTGCACCACCGCCAGACCAAGCCCGTGCCCGCTCTGGAACTGCGCGTTGCTCGCCCGATAGAACAGATCAAAAACCTGAGCTTGTTCATCCGGCGGGATGCCGATGCCGCTGTCCCGGATTTCGATGATGGCCTGATCGCTTCGTGTGCCGACAGTCAGGTGAACGGGCAGACGATCTGCCGAAAACCGGATGGCGTTCACCAGCAGATTAACCAGCGCGATGCGCAGCAGCTTTTCGTCAAAGCGGATGGGGGGCAGGTTATCCGGCCCATCAAAGAGGATTTGCGGCGGTTCGTAAACGATCTGAAGGCTGGCCTGCGCCGCTCCCTGACACAGACGCACCAGGTCCTGCGGTTCAGGGTGGAACACGAGCTGGTTGTTTTCATGCTGCTGGATAATCACCACGTTATCCAGCAGATGATTGAGCGCGCGCACCTGCATCTGGATGGTGTCGAGATGTTCGGTCCGGCGCTCCTCGGTCAGCCGGTCCCGATAATGTTTGAGCAGGTCCGTCGAAGACAGAATGGCGGCCAGCGGCGTGCGCAGCTCATGGGAGATGAGGTGCGAGAACCAGATTTGATAAGCCGATAAATCGCTTTGCCGGTCCACCACCGCCTGCAACCAATCCACCACTGACTGACTGGACTGGTCGGCATGTGCGAGCATTCTATCGTACAGGCCAGGGTCGATATCCAGTTGAACCATGTGCATCTTTGCCTGTATGCGCTGCTTCGAAAAACTTCTTTTTGAGGCAAAACCGCTTTTAACAAAACTGTCTTAAACAGCAGCAAAATCTATTGGGTTGTGTAAAAATCGATCTATTCAGGTATTACCATTCCACATCCGGGTCATGCCCCGCCGCGTGCAGGTAAGCGCGCCGGCTTTCATAACGCGCGATGGGCGACCATTTGGCGAGCCGTCCGGCGTGCGCGGGATCATCGTCGTGCTGGGGCGCGGTGATGGCCGCATGAACCAGAAACCAGACGATCACTGTCGAAAGCGCCAGTCCAAATACCAGACCAAGTACCAGCGTGCTGACATCGACAAAACCGAACATAGGAAACTCCTTTGCTAAAACATCCTCGAACGATGACCTTTCTATCCAAACGCCCAGAATTGAGTACAGTATAAGAAGTTTGCAGATGAGAAGCAACAATTTGCTGGCGAATCAGGGCATTTGTCAGGCCAGACAGGGACTTTTGTACACCTCGCGGTTCTCCGTTGTCTGATCCCCACGCTGCCGTTATACTGTGAACAGTTGCCAGTTGCCAGTTTTCAGAGCAATTCACCGGTAGGAAAGTTGGCTTTTCTGATACTCACCCGGCTCGGAACCAGTCGAAAACCAGGGTGAGCAATCCCTTGTTTCACCTGTTCTGGTAACTGACGACTGATAAGGCAACCTTGCAGTGCGGATCTGGAACGGCATCCGTTCTCAATGAACCTGTTTTTAATCTACGAGGCGAGTGGTGATGGCTGAAACTGCAATTGACCCGGAATTGTTGAGCATTCTGCGCTGCCCGGTGGCCGTCCATTATAAGGATAAAGGCGACGACCCCGGCCAACTGGAACTGGTGAAGGGAACCTGGCTGGTGTGCGCCGACTCCGGTTACAAATACCCGATTCGCGGCGGCATCCCGGTGATGCTGGTGGAAGAGGGCGAAAAATGGAAAGATACCGCAGTGGATGATCTGCCGGTTCCGCCCCCCGAAGGCTGATCGAATGCACCGCGCGGACCGGCGAGGTCGCTTTGATTGTCCGCGAATTGCTGGCAACCGGGCCTGATGCTATACTCACAATTATCGGTTGCGCGTACAGACACGAAGAAACGGTGAGCCATGGCTGACACCACATCCCATGAAGCGCCGGCCCACGAGGCCGCAGCATTACCTGTGATGGTTCCCTCGAAGCTGGTAGGCCGCGACGCGGTGCTTGCCCAGATTTACACCCGGCTGCGCGAAAACCAGCCGGTGCTGATTCATGGCCCGGCGGGCATCGGCAAAACCGCGCTGGCGGCGACCCTGGCCGCTGCCTATGCGGAGCAGCCGGGCGGGGTGCTGTGGTTCACAGTCGACGATGCCACCATTGACCAGTTGATCGTGCGCGTGGGGCGGGCCTATGGCGTCAGCGAAATTTCCAACAGCGAACACCCGATGGGGATGTTCGGCGCAGTCGCCAGCACCCTGACACAACATAAGCCGCTGATCGTGCTGGATGGGCGGTTGAACGAAGAAGTGACCCGCGTGTTTGTGGAACGCTGCGCGGCCAAACTGCCCGTGCTGCTGGTGAACCCGCAGGCGTTTGGCGATAATCTCTGGCCGGTGATTAAGCTGGAAGCCCTGGAAGCCAGCCACGCGGCGGCCCTGCTCAGGCAGGCGGCGGGTTTGCCGGCCGGCCCGGACCCGGATGTGGAGCGGCTGGCAGAGCTGCTGCATCGCGTGCCGATGGCGCTGGTGCTGGCCGGGGGAACGCTGCGCGGTACGAAACAGGCCCCGGTTCAGTATATCAACACGCTCACCCAGATGCCCGGTTATACCAATGCCGACCCGTCGGTGGTCGCGCTGACCGCCGCGTTTCGCAGTCTGAACAGCGCATTGCAGGGTTTGCTCATCATGATGGGCGCGCTGTACAACGGGGAAGCCACCGCCGAAATCCTGAGCAAGGTGGGCAACGCCCCCCAGGCGACGATTGAACAGGCCATGCGGCTTCTGGCGGCGCAGCATCTGGTTGAAATCACCCAGCGCTATGGCGCGCCCTATTACCGGCTGCACCAGCTCACCCAGAAATTGGCGCGAACGCTGGCTGGTGAACAGCGGCTGGCGGATTTGCAGAACAAAATCCGCGATGCGCTGCTGGACCGTGCCCGCAGTTACAGTGGTGATCCTGACGATTCCGCTTACGATCATCTGGCCGCCCTGATGGATATTTTCCTGGCGGCGGCGAACTGGGCGGTGCAAAAGAAAGACCTCGACCTGCCCAACCAACTGGCTGTCGCGCTGATGCAGGCGGATGATTTTATCAGCGAACGCGGCTATGTGTACGAACTGCTGCGTCTGCGCCGTATGGCCGCGACTTCGACCACCGCTTTTCCGGCGTCTGATCTCAGCCCGCGCCCGATCCCGACTCTCGCCCTTCAGGAAGACGCGGATGAACCGGGCTATGACTATGACGACGAGGATGAGGACGCCTTTGACGAAGACGAGGACGACGAAGCGCTGGACGAGGAATATGAAGAGGACGAGGACTACGAGGACGAAAGTATCAAGCCTCCTGCGTTCATCAGCGAGTTGTTTCAGGACAATGACGATGACGATGACCTCGCCTATGATGAAGACGACGAGGAGCTTATAGACACCTTTATCCCCCAGGTCCCCGCGCCGGTGGATGACGGCCCGATCCCTGTAGGCGATATTGCCGCCCTGCGCAGCGCGCGGATGGCCGCCCGCCAGCGGAACAACCGCGCGCGGCAGCTTGAACTGCTTAAGGCGCTTGGCGACGCGCAGATCGACCAGAATCAGGAAACTGAGGCGATCCTCACCTACAACGAAATTGTCACGCTGTACGAAGACAATGGCGATGATGATGAGCTGCTGGACGCTCTGGACACGCTGGCCGCGCTGATGGTCAAAACCGACAACGCCCAGCCGGCCATCATGCACGCCAACCGGGCCATTCAACTGGCCGCTGCCATGAATGACACGGATACCCGGATGCACCTGTACATTACTCTGGGCGATGCGCGCCAGCAGTTGGGCGAGAGCGCGGCAGCCGAGGCTGCTTATGGGCAGGCGCTGGAAATTGCCCGCAATACCGGCGACGAACAAAACGAGGCCATCATCCTGTACAAGCTGGGCTACGCGCAGTTGGATAACAGCGACCCGGACGGGGCCAGCGCGACCTGGGAACAGGCGCTGAAACTGTTCCGCGAACAGGAGAAGGTGGATTACGAAGGCAAGGTACTGGGCGGTCTGGGCACGGCCTATGGTGAAATGGAACGCTGGAGCGAAGCCATGCGGTTTCATTCTTCAGCCTTGCATATTGCCCGCGCCGAAGGCGACCAGACCGAGGAAAGCCTGCAACTGAGCAACCTGGCTTACGCGGCGGTTCGGGCTAATGACCTGGCCCAGGCGGTGCTGCGCTATCGTCAGGCCCTGCACCTGTCCTATGACCGCGATGACCGGGAAAATATCGTCAGCACAATAGTTGACCTGGCCGGCCTGCTGGTGAGCAGCCCGCGCCACCTGGCGATTGCCCAAATTCTGGTGGATGATGCCGCTCGGCTGGAACCGCATGACCGCGATGTGAACAATCTGAAGCAGCGTATCGAAGCCGAACTGGCGATGCAGCGCGCCCAGGGTGTGGAACTAAAACCGGTGAACGGCACAGCCCGCGACTATGCCGCGAATGCCTATAAGCTGCTGAATGAATAAGTCACCTTGACGCAGCGGGTGACCATCTCCCCATTGGGGTGGGGGCAGAAGGTGCTTCGGCTTCTGCCGCCGATTAAAATCGACGGCAAGGCAGGACAAGTCCCGCTGGGACTGAGGCAGCGGAGGCGGAATCCCACAGGGATTTGGGGTGCTTTGCCGGAGACTTCAGCCTCCGGCAAGCGCGAATCGGCATCCAATCCGGCCACCTGCGTAAGGTGAATGAATAATTGATGTCACGCAGGGTTGGCAATCTCACCGCTGAAATCAATGGTGGTCGTTTCGGTTAAGCCGGTCAGCATTTCAGCGCTTCAGCTTACGGATAAACGGATCAGCCCACGCCGCATTCGATAGCAGACAGCGGGCCTCAAGGGGCTAAAGCCGCCTTGTCTATCAGGCATATTCTTAGGAGTTACGCAGTTGAGGGAAGACCATACTTGGGATGAGCCAAGTAAAGCGC
>CAZKIB010000125.1:0-8103 GCA_964552425.1 uncultured Anaerolineaceae bacterium
CGTAAGCTCGCGTCAATGCCTGTTCAGTTGCATCGCTCATGGCGACTTGTCTCCCTGAGGGTGATAACATTTAGACGCAGTTTACATCCAACACTGTTCGCGTGCAAGCAGGCAATAAAATAAGCTCACCCTTTGCCGAGTGAGCTTATTCCTGCTTGCCCCGGAGAGGATTTGAACCTCCACCCCCGAAAGGACACAGCCCTCAACCGTGCGCGTCTGCCAGTTCCGCCACCGGGGCGTCTGATAAAGTATTATACTGATGGATAATTGACTGTCAATGATGTTCTACCTGCACGAAAAGGAACGGTAAATGCGAATCGCTTTGGATGTGATGGGCAGCGACAATTGTCCAATTCCTGATGTGGAAGGGGGTGTTCTGGCTGCCAGAGAACTCTCACACACAGTCCTGCTGGTGGGGGATGAAAGTCTGATTCACAGAGAACTCAGCAAATACCCGACAGATGGCCTGCCAATCGAAATTATTCCAGCAGAGCAGGCTGTTTTGCCAACAGACAAGCCCAGCATAGTCGGCAAAGGCAAACCCCAATCGTCCATGCACGTGGGGATGAATCTTGTCAGGGATGGTAAAGCTGACGCTTTTGTAACCGTTGGCAATACAGGTGCTGCACATGCAATCGCGACTTTGTTTACTTTGAAGCGTATCCCTGGGGTACGGCGTCCTGCGTTGAGTGGTATCTATCCCGTTGGAAAAGGTCATATTGTGATGCTGGACCTGGGCGCCAATGCTGACTCAAAACCCGATTGGCTGGTGCAGTTTGCAGTGATGGGCCGGCTTTATGCACAGCACGCGCTAAAGCTCAATAATCCACGTGTCGCGTTATTGTCCAACGGTGAAGAAGAAGGGAAAGGAAACCAGTTGATCCGGGATGCCGATGTTCTTCTGCGCAAACTATCCCTGAATTATATCGGAAATGTAGAACCCAAGGACATCCTGCGGGGAACCGCAGACATTATTGTGGCGGATGGATTTCTGGGCAATATTTTTGTCAAAACATTCGAAGCCTCAGTCAGTATGCTCGGCCAGACCATTCGTGAGGAGATCAAAAGCAGCCCCGTTTCAACGCTGGGGGGGCTGCTGCTGAAACCAGTCTTTGCCAGGGTGCGCAAACGTACCGATACGTTTGAGGTGGGTGGCGCGCCCCTTTTGGGAGTGAATGGTGTTGTTATTATTGGACATGGGCGTTCAAATGCGGTAGCTGTTAAGAATGCCGTTCGCCAGGCAGCCCTGGCCGTGCAAGGAAATGTCATTGAAGCGATTCGTGATGGGCTTCAAGAAGTTGCGGATACAATAACACCTGAAAAGTAGGAGATAGTTGCCTGATGGAACTGCTGCGCAATGGTCGTCCCAGAGTTGTCATTACCGGCCTCGGTGCGCTGACTGCGCTGGGTCCGGTGAAATCGTTATGGGAGGGGTTAAAAGCCGGCCAATCTGGAATCCGAATTATCGAAACCATTCCGGTTGACCATGTTCCAGTGCGAATCGCTGGCGAAGTGCGGAATTTTGATCCTGAAGTCTACATTGAACGCAAGGAAGCGCGGCGTATGGGTCGTGCTTCTCAGTTTGCTGTTGCGGCAGCACACATGGCGGTTGAAGATGCCGGGCTGACCGTTCAGGATATAGAGAATCAGGGTGAGCGCGTCGGAGTCGTCATTGGCACGTCATTGGGTGCGCACGAGATGGCGGAGAACAGCACATTCAAATACAAAACGACTGACTATCGCAAGCCAAACCCACTGGCGCTTATTAACGCGCTTCCCAACATGCCCGCGCATTATGTCAGCCGGTTCATACGAACCTTCGGCCCCCTCAATGCCCCCTCAACCGCCTGCGCTGCCGGGACACAATCTATTGGCGAAGCCAGTGAACTCATCAAAAATGGCCGTGTGGAAATGGTGATTACTGGTGGTGTGGAAGCGGTCTTGCAGGATTACACTCTGGCCGGTTTTGAAGCGATGCAGGCACTGGCAACTGGCTTCGAAGATAATCCTGCGGATGCCAGCAAACCATTTGACGCCAATCGCAGCGGGTTTGTCCTGAGCGAAGGCTGCGGAATCGTCATTATCGAAAGTCTGGCCCACGCTCTGAAACGCGGCGCTCGCATCTATGCCGAGGTGTTGGGTCACGCATCGTCGTCTGACGCATTTCATATCGCCGCGCTTGACCCGGAAGGCAAAGGCGCGATGCGTTCCATGCGCTGGGCGCTGGAAAACGCCCACATGAATCCTGAAGACATTCAGTATATCAATGCACATGGAACCTCAACACAGGCCAACGACAAGATGGAAACGATGGCGATTAAACATATCTTCGGGGAACACGCTTATAATCTGGCGGTCAGTTCCACGAAGAGTATGCTTGGGCACGCCCTTGGTGGTTCGGGGGCCATCGAAGTAATTGCCTGCGCCATGAGCCTGTTCGAAAAAGTCATTCACCCGACCATCAATTATCATACGCCTGATCCTGAATGCGATCTGGATTACGTGCCCAATGTGGCCCGTGATATGCCGGACCTGCGCTACCTGATGTCGAACAGCTTTGGTCTCGGTGGGCAAAACGCTTCGATTGTGCTTGGCGCGTTCTGATCATCTGATTTACCAGTCGAAAGAATAAAAAGGGTGTCAAATACACAGTTGCCGCCCTTTTTTGATTTCACTGCGTCATGGCATGGTGATGAGAACTGGCTATAATAGGAACATCTATGGTCGGGTAAACAAGCGGATACCGTATGCTTTTGTCTGAAATTGACGATCTGCTGGCGCGCAATAATATAAAGAAGGCTGAAATCCTCATCGCCAAATATCTCCGCGCAGATTTACCAGTCCGTGAACGTGCCACGGCCCTTATCCAACGCGCCAGGATAAGGTTACGAAGTTTACGTCCAGAGGAGGCGATAGAAGACATCCTGCTGGCGCGTGAACTGATGCCAGCCACCTTTGATAACCCTGAAACTCTGGAATTGTTGGGCGACAGCTACCTGGCCCGGTTCGAATCGGCAACTGTCGGGTTTGCAGATCGCGGTGATACCACCCAGGCTCATTTGCTGTACTCTCAGATTCTGGAGCAGTCGCCGAATTACAGTAACAGGGGTTGGGTGTACTATCAGCTTGGCCGCATCGCTCTGTCAGATAACCTGGTTGACAAAGCAGAGGAAGCTCTGCGACAGGCATTACTGACCCCCAGCCATGTCCGCGCTCTGACGGCGTACTGCTATGAACGACTTGGATTTCTGGCCTTTTATGAACGGCGTGAATTGCAACTGGCGATGGGTTTTCTCGATAAGGCGGTTGATACCTATCCTGCCTCTGAAAATCAGGCATGGCTGGTACAGGTTCACATTTTGCGCAGCCGTGTCCTGCGTGAGCAGCGCGCCTATCGGCAGGCAATCGTCGCCGCCGAGACAGCCGTCACTGTGGCAGTGAGTGTCCTGCCGGAACAGCGTCCGATACTCGCTGAAGCGCTGCTCACAGCCGGAGAAATGCTCGCAGGGTTCGCAGGACGTGAACGAGACTCGATCAATTATTTGCAGCAGTTCCTGCAAATAACCCGAAAACCGCTGGGAGTCGATGTGACCTGGTCGCGTGTCCATGAGATGCTGGGGGACGCTTATTTCAATCTCATGCAGCACGACCTGGCAACCGAGGCTTACGAGGCTGCCCTGCATTATAACCCTTACAACCCCTGGGAAATCTCGTTACATTATCGCATCGCTCAAAGCTACTATCAGCAAAGCGACTATGGAAGTGCAGTCAATGCGATTCAGCGTTTGTTATCCATTGCTCAGGACGACAATGAAACAGTCCAGGATTACCGGGTATTTGATGTGCTTGGCAACGCGAAGTTTGCATTGGGTCAATATGCTGAGGCGGAAGCAGCTTACCAGAGAGCGTTAGAAATTGCCCCGCCAAATGCCGAAGGTCTGGACAAAATCAGGCGATATCACCAGTTCGCACAGGACTTAGGCTGAGATTTCAGGTAAACTAGGTCGCATCAGAAAAACAATGTGATTTGGCTGTCAAATGAACAGAATTATGGTAATCGGCGGCGGTCTGGCTGGAACTGAGGCGGCCTGGCAGTTGGCTCAACGCGGGTTCAAAGTTGATCTGTACGAAATGCGCCCCCATAAAACCACTGGCGCGCACCTGAGCGGCAACCTGGCCGAATTGGTGTGCAGCAACTCATTAGGTTCAAAACTGGTGGATCGGGCTTCCGGGCTTTTGCAGGCCGAAATAAAACTGCTCGGTTCCCTGCTTATGGACTGCGCCGAGCAGGCGGCTGTTCCTGCCGGCGGCGCGCTGGCAGTGGATCGTGAGGTTTTTGCGCGCACTGTGAGTGAAGCGATACACGACCATCCCAACATTCAGGTCGTTCGTGAAGAGGTGACCCATATCCCCGAAGGGCCGACAATAATTGCCACAGGGCCTCTCACATCCAGCAAACTGGCCGACGATGTCGCGCGCCTAACCGGGCAGGATTATCTCTATTTTTATGATGCAATCGCGCCGATTGTCACTGCGGACAGCATCGACATGACCATTGCTTTTCGCGCCAGCCGTTACGGACGTGGGGATGAAGAGGCCGGCGATTACATCAACTGCCCGCTGAATGAAACGGAATATCGCCATTTTGTGGAAGCTGTACTGACCGCAGAACGAGTTGAACTGCGCGATTTCGAGCGCGAAGACCCACAGTTTTTCGAGCGCTGCATCCCGATTGAACACCTGGCGGAACGCGGGCACGATACACTGGCCTATGGGCCGATGCGTCCGGTTGGCCTGCGCGACCCTCGTACAGGCCAGCGTCCTCACGCAGTGGTTCAGCTTCGGCAGGATAATCTTCTTGGCAGTCTCTATAATCTTGTTGGCTTTCAGACGAATATTCGCTGGGGCAAGCAGGAGGAAGTGCTGCGCCTTATTCCAGGGCTTGAAAATGCGGAATTTGTCCGAATGGGGCAGATGCACAGAAACACATTTATCAACTCCCCTACCCTGCTCCATCCCACCATGCAGTTCCGCCAGCGGCCTGACCTGTATTTCGCCGGGCAGATTACCGGCGTTGAGGGGTATGTCGGCAATATCGCTACGGGCCTGATCGCGGGTGTCAGCCTGGCGCGCCAGCTATCTGACCTGGAGCCATGGATTTTGCCCCGGACTTCCATGCTGGGCGCATTGTGTCATTATGTCACCCATGCGGACCCTGCGGATTTCCAGCCAATGAAGGCTAACTTTGGCATTTTGCCGGAATTTCAGGAGCGTGTTAAGAATAAACGTGAACGCTATCAGCGTTATGCCGAACGCGCATTAGCTGATTTGCAGGTCTCCATACAAGCCGCAGCGGATCCATATCTCAAGTCTGCTGCCCCGGAATTTTAGTATCATTAAGCATAAGAGGTAAACATTACGACACAGGAAGCGTCGCGCAATGGCTGATTACGCGCAGTGGCTTGAACTGAATATGAATGCCGTTATCCGCGCCGCTCTGGCTGAATTATCGCAGGATGAGACACAGCAGGAACAGGCGCGAAAGTCGGTCACACAATTTTTCCAAAGCGTCTATCAGGCAGTTCGTACCCAGGACCCCGCCCCGTTGTATGATGTGCTCAATGACTGGGTGGCCGCGCGCAGTGCCCCGGTTGAAGGTGAACTGACCCGCCTTCTGCCGGTAGTTATCAAGTTTAAACAGGTCAACGCGGACCAGATTTATCGCTTAAGTGATGACCACGAAGCGGTTGACCTGCTCCTCAAGATGGAAAAGGTTTATGATCCCGCAATCATCTATCTTTCAAATCTTGAGGTGGATGCGCTGCTCGACGATATGCGCCGGCAGTTGCACGCTGCCCAGGCAGAGTTGGAACGCCTGGACAAAAGCAAGTCAGACTTTATCGAGGTCGCTGCCCACGAACTCCGTACGCCCATTACACTGGTCGAAGGTTACACCAATATGCTGCGTACCAGCGTTCCCACCGTCAGCCAGGACGCAATGGCGGTCTCGCTGGTGGATGGCATCAACGGCGGCGTGAAGCGCCTGCGCGAGATCATTCGGGATATGCTTGATGTTTCAATCATATCACTTGGAATGATTGAACTGCATTTGCAGCCCGCCTGGTTCCATCATCTGATGAAGGCTCTCGAACGGGATATGCACGATGCCCTCGCGGAACGACAGGTTGAATTTGTGATCGATTACGAAGCCATTCCTCGACAGGCAACCGCAGGAGACCCAGGTATTTCAGAAAATTGTGTCAAATGCCATCAAGTACACACCTGATGGCGGCCAGATTGTGGTCACGGCCCGCCAGCTAACCGGCTTTACCGATATTATGGTAATCGATAATGGGATTGGCATCGACCCGGAAAATCTGACACGCATTTTTGGGATGTTCTCGACCATCGGCGACAGTTCCCTGCATTCCAGCAGCAAGACAAAGTTCAGAGGCGGTGGCCCAGGTCTTGGTTTGTTTATTTCCAAAGGCATTATTGAAGCGCATGGCGGCAATATCTGGGCAGAAAGCCCCGGCTATGATGACGTGGCCTGCCCCGGCAGCACCTTCCACATCATGATCCCGATGCGCAGCGCATCAACAGATGATAAAATTGCAGGAGTATTTGCAAATAGTGATGAATAACAATGGCTGTTCCTGCCGATAGATTAAGTCACCTTCCTCCCTATATTTTCTCCGAGATCGCGCAGCGTGTTCAGGCGCTGACTGCACAAGGGCACGAAGTTTTACGTCTGGATATTGGCAGCCCGGATGGCCCGCCACCGCCTGCTGTCATTAATACGCTGATACAAAGCGCTCAGGACCCCCGCAAACACGGGTATGCAAACTACACGGGTACGCCGGCCTTCAGGCAGGCCGTGGCGCAGTTCTACCAGCGGCGGTTTGGTGTCACTGTCGACCCGGCCAGCCAGGTTCTTCCACTCATTGGCTCAAAGGAAGGCATTGTCAATCTGTGTTTTGCCTGTCTGAATCCGGGCGATCTGGCGCTGGTTCCCGACATTGGTTATCCAGCCTATGCCAGAGGCGTGCTGTTGGCCGGCGCGCAGCTCCACTGGATGCCGCTGCTCGAAGGAAATCACTTTCTGCCAGATTTTGATATGATCCCTGATGAAGTCGCCCGCCGTGCGAAACTTATGTGGCTGAATTATCCAAACAATCCTACTGGCGCTGTGGCAGATGGGGATTTTTACCAGACTGCGGTTGACTTTTGTAACGCCCACAATATTTTGCTGGTATCGGACAACCCTTATTTTGATATTACGTTCGATGGTTGCAGCGCCGGGAGTATCTTTCAGGCCAGAGATGCGTGGGCCTGCGCGGTGGAACTCATCTCGTTTTCAAAGACTTATAATATGGGCGGCTGGCGGCTAGGGGCGGCTGTTGGACGACAGGAAATTCTGCAAATACTGCTTCAGATGAAAAGTAATGTGGACACGGCCCACTTCATTCCCATTTACGATGCGGGGGTCGCTGCGCTGGAACAGACTTCACCTGACTGGGCCGCGCAGCGCAACGCCATGTATCAGAACCGGCGCAACCTGGCATTGGAGATGCTGCCTTCAGCCGGCCTTGAGGCTGTCCCGCCGAAGGGGGCAATTTATGTCTGGGCGCGCACCCGGACGGGAGATGGCAACCTGTATGCACAGAGCGCTCTCGAAAGGGCACATGTATCCTTAACCCCAGGCTCTGCTTTTGGGCCAGGTGGGGCTGCCTATGTTCGAATCAGCCTGTGTTCACCTGAAGAACACCTCATAACCGCTCTACATCGTTTGCGGGACTATTATCTCAAATCTTGAGAAATCGGAATACTATGACCGGCTATCAGATTACAAACCATGAACGTGAACGCGCTTTTCTGGTTGGCGCGGCCATTAAGGGAAGTCGCCCCTTACTGGAAATTGGAGACTCTCTGAGTGAACTGGCTTTACTGGCAGATACCGCTGGTATGGATGTGATTGGTCAGGCCAGCCAGAACATGGAACAAATTGACCCGGCAACCTTTATCGGCCCCGGAAAAGTTGAAGAGATTCGCGAACAGGTGGTGTCGAGTTCTGCGCAGGTTGTGATATTTGATGATGAGCTT
>CAZKIB010000125.1:8113-19721 GCA_964552425.1 uncultured Anaerolineaceae bacterium
CCGGCATCAGCGTGAACTGGAAAAACGTTTTGGCGAAAATATCAAGGTGCTGGACCGTTCTGCGCTCATCCTGGATATTTTTGCCCAGCACGCCAGCACTCGCGAGGGTGCGCTTCAGGTTGAACTGGCACAGTACGAATACCGCCTGCCACGTTTGACCCGGCAGTGGACACATCTGGCTCGTCAGGCCGGCGGTGGCGCGGCGCGCGGGGGCAGCGGTGGTGTGGGTTTGCGCGGCCCCGGTGAAACACAGCTCGAAGTGGACCGCCGTGAAATCAGCCGGAAGATTACCAAGCTCAAACAGGATCTGGAACAGGTCCGTGCCCATCGCAGTCGTCACCGTGCCCAGCGTGAACGTGACAAAATTCCGGTGATCTCGCTGGTTGGCTATACCAATGCGGGCAAGTCCACACTGTTTCGCGCTCTGACAGGCTCAGATGTGTATGTCGCGGATCAATTGTTTGCCACTCTGGACCCAACCACCCGCAGGATCGACCTGCCATCTGCCAGACAGGTATTGCTTACAGACACGGTAGGCTTTATTCAAAAGCTGCCTACGACCCTGATCGCCGCCTTCCGCGCTACGCTTGAGGAAGTGGTCGCAGCCGATGTGATACTCCACGTCGTGGATTCATCCCATCCGAATGTCTTGCAGCACATCGAAGCAGTGGAAGACACGTTAGCAGAAATCGAAATGCCACCTGTGCCCCGTGTTCTCGTATGGAATAAAATCGATCTGCTTGAAGGTGAGTCGCCAGAACATACGCTTGACCAGAATCTTTACACGGGCGTCGCCTATGTGTCGGCTGTTGAGCGGCGCGGCCTCGATCAACTGCTCGAAATGATTGAAGATGCCGTAGCTCGGCGGTCCCATCTGGTGAAGCTGTGCCTGCCCTACGAACGCGGTGATCTGGTATCGTACTTGCACGAAAATGCGACTGTCGAGCACATGGAACACACCGAAGAAGGCGTGATCCTGAGTGTCCTGCTGTCGCCGGAGCTTTATCAACGCTACCGGGAATATCAAGTCTGAGGTGCGGCATGTTTAACTGGCTGGATCGCTCGCCTGCTCTGGCGAAATTACTCGAAAAAATCTCAACTGCGATGTCACGACGGCGTGGTCTGCCAGTGGTCATAGGTGTCGGATGTGTCGTGATTAGTTTCGTTCTGCAAACCATCAATGTGTTCGCCGGGAATATGGCGCTTGAGCTTGTCGGCGTCATTGTATTGCACGTGGGTGTTCTGATAGCGCTGATCGGCCTGCTGATGGCGGAAGCGCTTGGTGGATAACGCAGGCATCTCTTATCGTATCGTTCGGGATCTGGCCTCACTGGAAGCCGTTGCTGATCTCGAAATCGCTATCTGGCAGTTAAACGAGCGTGATGCCGCGCCGAGCCATCTGCTTCACGCCCTGGTCGAAAATGGCAGCGTTCTCATTGTGGCCGAGACCGAACAGCAGATGGTGGGGCTTAGTCTCGGTTTCGCTGGTTGGCGAGCTTCCAGTCGCTATCTCTGGTCGCATATGACCGGGATACATCCTCACTACCAGGGTCGGGGCATTGGTTATAACCTGAAACAGAGGCAGCGTCAGTGGGCTGTTGACAACGGCTATACCACCATTCGCTGGACCTTCGACCCCCTCCAGCGAGGCAATGCCAATTTTAATATTCACAAACTGGGCGCAACTGCGAATATTTACCACATCCATTACTATGGCGAAATGACCGATGGTATTAATGCTGGCCTGCCATCAGACCGCCTTGAAGTGACCTGGGTCCTGGATAAGCCGCCGGTCAGATTGCAATCTGTTTCAGACATACCATTTCTGATTCAGGCCGACGCTGCCGGACTGCCAGAAGTTCACGCGCTCGAATCGCACGAAACTGGTGTGCTGATCGAAATCCCCGCCAGCATCAATCACTTGAAACAGACAGATTTGCAGGCTGCTCTTGCATGGCGTTTGGCACTCAGAGAAACCATGCAGCAGGCTTTTGCGCAGGGCATGACTATTGTGGACTTTACTCATGTCAACAATCGTTGGGTTTATGTTCTGGCTGTGCCGCGTCCCTGGTACATGTACGTGGTGGAATGCAAGGATCATACCCTGTATACAGGCGTTGCCCTGGACGTGGAACGCCGTATCACTCAGCATAATGCCGGACGTGGAGCCGCTTATACTGCTGCGCGACGCCCGGTTCGTTTGTTGGCTGCATGGCGTTATCCAGATCAGGGCCATGCGCTGCGTGCCGAACTGGCCTTCAAGAAAAAAGGTCGTGAACAGAAATTAATGTATATCGCATCCCGATCCTCATTTGCAGAAGGCGTTTTCATAACCCTCTGAGTTGGTTCATTCTGACGAAAAATTGTACAAAATCCGGTAAACCTTAAAATTTGCCCTCCTTCAGCCACATGGTAAAATCCTGACCGTCATGTTAAATGACAATTAAACGTTGTTTTTCCAGGTGGACCAGGAGTTTTCCGAATGAGGCGAGTTTTTTTGATTCTCGCGCTGATGTTGTTCGGCGGTGCAGCGGTATTTGCTCAGGATGATTTACCGGATTTGGGTGGGCAGGTCATCACGGTGGCGGTGGAGAATGCGTATATTCCATTCAACTTCATTGACCCGGAGACGGGAGAAGCGGACGGCTGGGACTACGACGCGATCAATGAAATCTGCGCGCGGCTGAACTGTGTGCCGGAATTCGTGCAGACCAGTTGGGACGGCATGATCCTGGCGGTGTCCAACGGTGAGTTTGATATGGCCGCCGACGGCATCACCATCAAGGAGGATCGCGCCGAGATCGTCGATTTCTCGCAGGGTTACGTGTCGCTGGAGCAGGTGCTGCTGGCGCGCTCTGACGAAACCCGTTTCACCAACGCCGAGGAACTGGTCGCTGACGAGACACTCATGGTCGGGGTGCAGCCGGGCACAACCAACTACTTTGTCGCCGTGGAACTGGTGGGCGAAGAGCGGCTGGTCGGGTATGACACCTTCCCGGTAGCGGTGCAGGCCCTCATCGCGGGGGATGTGGACGCGGTGGTGATGGACGATGTGGCCGGGCAAGGTTATGTCGGTGTGAACCCCGAAAGCGTCATGATCGTGGGTGAACCGCTGGCTCCGATGGAAGAATTGGGCTTCATCTTCCCGCCGGGGTCAGAACTGGTGGCCGCTTTCGATGCCGCCCTCGACAGTATGCGCGCCGATGGCACGCTCGAAGCCATCAATAACAAATGGTTCCTCGGCATCGCTGAAGAGACAGCCCTGCCTGACCTGGGTGGGCAGGTCATCACGGTGGCGGTGGAGAATGCGTATATTCCATTCAACTTCATTGACCCGGAGACGGGAGAAGCGGACGGCTGGGACTACGACGCGATCAATGAAATCTGCGCGCGGCTGAACTGTGTGCCGGAATTCGTGCAGACCAGTTGGGACGGCATGATCCTGGCGGTGTCCAACGGTGAGTTTGATATGGCCGCCGACGGCATCACCATCAAGGAGGATCGCGCCGAGATCGTCGATTTCTCGCAGGGTTACGTGTCGCTGGAGCAGGTGCTGCTGGCGCGCTCTGACGAAACCCGTTTCACCAACGCCGAGGAACTGGTCGCTGACGAGACACTCATGGTCGGGGTGCAGCCGGGCACAACCAACTACTTTGTCGCCGTGGAACTGGTGGGCGAAGAGCGGCTGGTCGGGTATGACACCTTCCCGGTAGCGGTGCAGGCCCTCATCGCGGGGGATGTGGACGCGGTGGTGATGGACGATGTGGCCGGGCAAGGTTATGTCGGTGTGAACCCCGAAAGCGTCATGATCGTGGGTGAACCGCTGGCTCCGATGGAAGAATTGGGCTTCATCTTCCCGCCGGGGTCAGAACTGGTGGCCGCTTTCGATGCCGCCCTCGACAGTATGCGCGCCGATGGCACGCTCGAAGCCATCAATAACAAATGGTTCCTCGGCGTCGCTGAGGAAACGGAATAACCTTCGCTTGCTTCTTAATCGGCGGGGATACTGTTTCTGGTATCCCCGCTTTAGTATGGTAAATATTCTATAATGGTACTTTCATCCAAAAAAGAGCAGCCTGCACCAGACAATCTGAATACTATCTTTCAGGAAACCCGTTCACGAGCGCTGCCCTGGTCTTTCCTGTATACCTTTCCCTGGTGGGGTCTGGCCCTGATCTTACTGGCAATCTGGGTTACAGTGAGCATCGCGGCAGATGAGATTTACTCGAATATTTTTAGCCAGCTTCAGGCAGGTATAACAATGACGCTGCGGGTAGCGCTGATTTCCTACGCCGCCGCCTTTGTGATCGGTCTTCTGGTTGGCGTGATCCGCTCCAGCTTACCCAGGCCGCGCTACGGCTTTGCAGGCCGGCTGTTCAGCCT
Source organism: uncultured Anaerolineaceae bacterium (assembly GCA_964552425.1). Taxonomy (GTDB): domain Bacteria; phylum Chloroflexota; class Anaerolineae; order Aggregatilineales; family Phototrophicaceae. The sequence goes on from CAZKIB010000125.1 coordinate 12,497, forward strand.
GATCCATCTGGTCATCTATAATCTGGCAACTTTTTTTGTCATTGTGATGCGCGGCCTGCCTATCCTGATTGTGCTGCTTTTTTTCGCGTTTGTTATTGTTCCCGCTGTGCGCAACTATCTGTCTGCCAGCCTGGGAATCGAACTTCAGATTCGAGGAAGCTCGCCAGAATCCGCCATGATCGCGCTGGCCTTTACTTACGGGGCTTTTTTGTCTGAGACCTTTCGCGCCGGTATTCAATCCATCGAAAAAGGACAGGTCGAAGCCGCTCGTTCACTCGGTATGCCCTATGGACAGACCCTCCGGTACGTCGTCCTGCCACAGGCTATTCGCCGGGTACTGCCACCGCTGGGCAATGATTTTGTCGCGATGATAAAAGACTCCTCTTTGGTCGCCATTCTCGGTGTCAACGACCTGACGCAGCTTGCAAAAGTGTCTTCGGGCGCTTCGTTCCGTTATCTGGAAACCTATACCACCGTTGCCCTGATCTACCTCTCGATGACCATTATCGGTTCGCTTATAGTGCGCTATATCGAACGCAAAGTGACCATCGAACGCTAACTGCTCAAAGCCGTCACCTGACCCGACGCATCATTCAGATTAACCCAGTAAATATCCGGGCTGAAGATCGTATGCACGAACAAACGCATATCTGGTGAAATAGTCAAGCCCGCCAGAGGAGCCGCTAACTCTGTGTAGATCACGATTTCAACTTCACTGTTGGTACAACCGCCTTTTTCTCGGCAGACATCCGGGTCGACACGTCCGACCACGCCGCGTGTGCCCAGTGCATAAGTGAAATATAAATAACCGTCCTCACCCAACGCCATCCCAGTTGCGTTTTGCAGCCCTGTGACCAGCGGCTGAGTTGCTGCGGTGGCAGTGCCGGAATCCAGGGCTTCACCTTTGTTAACCCATTCAATGGCACGACGTGCGCTGCCCGTGTTCGCTACATACAGATATTCCTCGTCGTTGACAATACCAGTGGGTGATCGAAGGCCATTGACAAGCTCACGTATCTCACCGCTGCGATTGATAATCACGACATTGTTGGCCTGAAGATTGGTCACGAGAAACTCGTCTTCCGTAAGTTCAGCAATACCCCAGGGGCCGGCCAATTCTGTACTGATGGTTGCTACCCCATTACGGTCCACGCGCAGCAAGCGGTTGGTCTGAAAATCGGGAACCCACAGGCTCAGTTCGCCGGCAGCATTCTGTTCAGCGTGAAGGGTGTGGGCATTGCGCACTCCAAAAATATAGGTACGTGTCGCGCCACTGGTATCATCCAGTTCATAAACAGTCGAATCCCCAGTACAGACTGCATACAGACGGCTGTTAAACCAGACCACGCCATTCGGACGCTGAACGTTCCCGGTCAATATCGACAGATCAGCCTGTGTCCAGGGTTCCATGACAGGAGGCTTCGCCTCAGATGTGGCTTCACTCGCTTGCGGTATGGCAGTTGGTGTTTTGGATGGCGCGGGGGTGGCCGTTGGTTGATCTTGCGCGGTGACGGTTGCAGTAAAACTAAGAAACATGATTAGCATAACTATTACGATTGGATTAAACCTGTACATCAACCCCTCATGTTCACTACTTTAGGATAAGGTTTTTTCGGTTTGCAGGGCAGGCAGTGTCACAAAAAACGTGGTTCCCAGTCCTTCGGCGCTTTCCAGCCAGATCCGCCCATTGTGGTTTTCAACAATCGTTCTGACAAGACTCAATCCCAAACCTGATCCACTGATGTGATCCGCGCCTTTTTGTCTTCCGCGAAAAAAACGCTCAAAAATCTTGTCATGCAGATCGGCTGGTATACCAATCCCGGTGTCCTGGACCTCAAAGAGAATTTCATGATGGTGACGCTGCGCTCTGACTGTGACCATACCGCCAACTGCTGTGAATTTGATGGCATTTTCAACCAGGTTAATCAACGCGCGCTCGAACTGTTCGAGATCACCAAGGAAATCCGGCAGATTTTCCTCAACAACAGTTTGCAGTGTAATGTCCTTGTCTGCTGCCAGATGCTGTAATTCATCAACGGTGTTTTGCACCACCTTATTCACACGGCAGATTTCAAACGCGAGAATGCCAGACTTTACCCGTTCCAGGTCCAGAATGCCACCGATAATCCGGTTCATGCGTTCAAGCTGTTTATCAATTGCCGCCAGCGAATCGTGGATTTCCACGTTGTCAACTGCGCTCAGATCGTCACTCAACAATTCCAGATTAGCCATTGCAGCCTGGAGCGGATTCTTCAGGTCATGGCTGGTCATGCGAACCATTTCACTCTTAAGCCGGTCAAGTTCTTTCAATTGAGTCACATCATTCAGAATGGCGACCCAGCCGGCTGCGCGCGGGTGGCCCAGCGAAGCAAGATGGCATTGGTACACTTTGTTATTATGCGATACCTCATAGACATAACTGCCGGTACGTCGCAAAGCCCCTAACACCTCTCTGGGGTTGGATGGCAGCATTTGCCCCGCGAGAAGTCGGGTAATCACTGACCCTTCCTGAGCGAAAAAAAGCCCCTTGGCCGCAGGATTTGCAAAGATGAGTCTGAAGCGGCGGTCTACAGCAATCACCGGATTTTGTGTGCTGCTCAAAACGGTTTCAAGCTGGCTGCGCGCCGCATCCACTTCCTGAACGAGCGCCTGCTGATCTGCAAAAAACTGGCTGTGTGCAATAGCCACCGCAGCCTGCGAGCCAAGCAGTTCGAGTAAATAAACGTCATCCTCGCCGAAAAGACGCCCTTGCTGGCTGGCAATCACCATCAAAACACCTATCGTCTGACCAGCATAAATGAGCGGCACACAGATCACCGCGCCGAAGGTTTCGCGGGCCAGCGGCAAATCTGCCTCCCCTTTCCAGTCCCGGCGATAATTCTCTACCAGAATGGATTGGCCGCGCTGGGCGACTCCGCCCGCGATCCCCTTACCGAGGGGGATGCGCAGTTTCAGGAATTGCTTCGGCAGGTTGAACACAGTAGCAAGTTCAAGTTCGTTTTCATTCGTCAGAAATATCCCGGAGCCATCTGCATCCAGCCAACCCACCGCCTGTGTCGCAATCTCCTTTAGAACAGTCTCTAAAGAAATCTGGCTGGTGACAGCCAGGCTGACACGGTGCATGGCCTCAATCTGCCGGACACGCTCGGCCAGGGGCGTAATAATCTCCTGACGCAGGAGCGCAAAACTGATGACCAGAGCGGATACCGAACTAATGTTGATTGAAAATGATAAAGTCTGAAGCTCAGGGTTGAGCAGGCTGAGTGCCTGTCCTGAAACAAACAGCAGAATACCAAACCACAGCGCCACTGAACGGATTTTTCGGCGGTGCTGCCATGCAAGATAAAACGCCACTGTATCATAAATAAGGTAAAACAAAGTGGAAAGCGGCTGAAGCTGATACGAAAAGATGCCGTTCTCAAGCCGATCAAGCCGTAAGGGAGCGTTCGAAACAATCAATAGAACCTGATAACCGAGAACGATCACCAGGCTGACGAAAGCCAGCATACGAAATCGCCTGGTATGAACACCCGCGATGATGGCAGTCAGCGCATAAATCGCGGCGCTTGAACCGGCGAAACCCAGTTCCATCAGACTAATGGCTATGGTAGCTAACCCGGGGGCGCCTTCAACGAGGGACGCAGCCTGTAAAAGGAGTGAACCTCCGTTCCATAGAGTCACCATGAACAAAAAAATCGCAAAGAACTGGCTGAGTTCCTTGCGAGTATCCTGCCACAGAGTAATCAGAAGAAAACTGAGAGACAGTGCCAGTGTCAACCCGTTCAGAAGCAGCGTGAGGGAAGTCAGTGGCAGCATACAATACCGGGGGCGTCACTCGACTTTAGGGACAATCGGCTGCTGTTTTTCGAAACGATAACCCACGCGGTGTTCGGTGAGAATATAAACGGGGTTCGCGGCATCGGGTTCGATCTTGCGCCGCAGTTGGCTGATATAAACACGTGGATAATAAATGTCGTCGATGTATTCCTTGCCCCACACCTGTTCCAGCAGATCACGCTGCGCGACCACCCGCCCCGCGTTTTCCATCAATACGGCGAGTAACTTGAATTCAGTCGGTGTGAGATGTTTCTTGATGCCGCTGACATAAACATGGCGGCGGTGCAGGTCGATGTTCAGATAACCGTCGTTGTAGCCCTGCTCCGGTTCCGCCATCGAAATTTGTGCCCGCCTCAGCAGAGCCTGCACCCTGGCGACAAATTCGTTCAGGCGCACAGGTTTCGTGAGGTATTCATCGGCCCCGGCGGTGAGACCCTGAATAATATCCTCTTCGGTCACTGCCTGGGCAGACAGCATCATAACCGGTGTATCCGCCACTTCACGAATACGCTGGCAAACGGTAAGACCGTCCATACCACCTGGCATGACAATATCCAGAATCACCAGGTCGGGATGGTCAGCATGGAAAGCTCGCAGACCCTCCAGCCCATTGGCAGAGACCACCACATCAAAACCTTCGCGCCGCAGTTTGCGGGCGAGGGCATCACGGATTGCCTGTTCGTCGTCAACAATCAATACTTTCATAATTTCAGTGTATCACTGGCTTATTTTTGCCACAAGTACCATAATGATTGAGGTTGCGTGCAGTGAACGTCATGTTTGTGTACATCACAGACTGTATAATAGGTGGATAAGCGCGCTCATACAAAGTTTCAGGAAGGTCAAAAGTGATCTATTGGCGAACGCAAACTAAGAAGCTGCAAGCAGTCATGCTGGCGGCCGCTTTAATGTTACTACTGGCAGCCTGTAATCTGAGCAGCGCCCCACAGGAACAGCTTGATCTGACCAATGTTCCCACCAGCACTGTGCTGCCAACCCGTACACAGACCGGTGATGGCGCGCCTACGCCTGTAACCGTCACATCGCTGCCCATTCCGACACAATCAGCGCAGCGTCCGACAGCAATTGTAATCCTGCCCCCCACTTTTCTGCCCTTCCCGACGCCCAGTCCCTTACCAGTGAATATTGTTATTTTGTCACCTGGTCCGGGTAGTGTAGTGGCCGGTAATGTCCAGGTCATTGGCGCAGCCTCACACCCCAATTTTCTTCAGTATCAACTGGAATGGGGTCCTGATCCTAATCCAGGAGATTTATGGTTTTTAGCCAGCGGTGTGGTTCAAAACCCCGTTTCTAACGGTTTATTAGGAATCTGGAATACAACTGGTGTTCAGGATGGACAGTATCAACTGCGCCTAAAAGTCTTTTTGCGTGATGGAACCAGCCTGGCAACGGTGGTCAATAATGTTCGCGTTCAGAACCGAATTCCCACAGTTGCTCCGACTGTAACAACCATCCCCCGCCCGATTGCGGCCTTCAGTCTTGATCGCACGAGTGGGCAGGCCCCACTTGTCGTTCGTTTCTTCAGCCAATCCAGCGGTAGCATTACCAGCCACAGTTGGAACTTTGGCGATGGTGGCAGCAGTTCTGAAATTAACCCGTCCCATACGTTCCGCAGCCCTGGTCTGTTCAACGTCATCCTGACCGTGCGTGGACCGGGAGGGTCTTCGAACGTTTCCCGACAGATCAGCGTCCAGAGTGCGACACCCCCCGTCGCCGGCTTTGCGCAGGACCGGACGACAGGCGCTTCGCCGCTGGTCGTTCAATTTACCGACCGTTCTCAGGGCACCATCAGCCAACGCCTCTGGAACTTCGGCGATGGCACAACCAGCAACCAGACCAACCCATCCAAAACATTCGAAGCGGTGGGTACATATAATGTCATTCTGACGGTGAGTGGACCCGGTGGGTCGTCATCCGTGACCCGCCAGATCACCGTTGAAAATCCGACCATACCGGAGCCGATTGCCGCGCTGGTTCCCAGCCAGACCGAGGGTGAAGCGCCCCTGACAGTCCAGTTCGACGCTTCGGACTCATCCGGTCAGATCGACAGCTATAACTGGAACTTTGGCGATGGCGAACTCGGCAGCGGCGAAATCGTAACCCACCGGTTTGAGGATGCGGGTCTGTATGAAGTCCAACTGCTGGTTGTGGGACCCGGCGGCCAGTCCCAGGCGCGTGTAGAGATTAACGTCGTTCAGCCGCCAGATGCTCCCGTTGCGGTCATTGAAGCTGACGCCATTTCGGGAGAAGTGCCGCTGGCGGTGAACTTCAACGCTTCCGGTTCAACGGGGCCGATTGACAGTTATATCTGGGATTTTGGGGATGGCAGCACTGGCGAAGGCGCGACTGTCCAGAAGACTTTCTCAACGGCGGGGACTTACACAGTTGAGTTAACCGTAGAAGGTTCCGGCGGAACAGATACCGAAACGATTGAAATAAGCGCTGTTGATCCAGTTGCTCCGCCTGAAGCTGCGTTTAATTTTGCGCCCACCAGCGGCCCTGCCCCACTCACAGTCCAGTTCACCAATCAGTCTGAAGGTGAAGAATTGACTTACGAGTGGAACTTTGGGGATGGAACCCCGGTAAGTACAGAACGCGATCCGCTTCACGAGTTTACAAATGCAGGTGAATACGAAGTGACCTTGCGTGTAAGCGGGCCGGGCGGTGAAGATACTGCGACAGGAACGGTCACGGTGGTGACACCGGATGCGCCACCTGTCGCGGCCTTTGAGGCAGTCCCTGCCAGCGGCCCTGCCCCACTCACGGTCCAGTTCACCAATCAAACGGCTGGTGAGGACCTCACCTTTGAATGGAATTTTGGGGATGGCAGCCCGGTCAATACCCAGCGCAATCCGTTATATGAATTTGCTGCTGAGGGCGCATACACCGTGCGCCTGACGGCAACCGGGCCAGGCGGCAGCAATTCCACTGAACGTCAGGTAAATGTCACCGCCCCGGTTGTGCTGCCCGATGCCAGCTTTATCGCAAATCCGACCAGCGGTGAAGCTCCTTTAACAGTCATCTTCGACTCCACTGGTAACGCTGGCAACATCACAGCCTACAACTGGGAATTTGGCGATGGCGGTACGGCGGTGGATGCCGACCCTGAATACATCTATGACCAGTCAGGTAACTTTACCGCTCGCCTGACCGTTACGGGTCTGGATGGACGCACCAGCATGTCTGAAACGACCATCACAGTCAGTGATGCAGTGGTGATTGCACCCCCGGTGGCGAGTTTCACGGCGAACCCGGCCAGCGGGATCGTCGGCCAACCGGTCACGTTTACCAACACCACCAGCGGGGACGCCACCAGCTTCGAATGGAACTTCGGCGATGGCAGCCCGGTCAGTACCGAGACCAGCCC
>CAZKIB010000126.1:0-12919 GCA_964552425.1 uncultured Anaerolineaceae bacterium
AGCCCGCGCAGGGGGATGAGGGTTTCCATAAAAGAGGAGGTGTGCTGCGCTTCACTGTGCTTGTCGCAGTTCCAGCCGCCGTCGGGCCACTGCCAGTCCAGCAGCCGCTGCACCAGCTTGTCCACCCGATCATCCGCCAGACGCAGCCTGAGCAGGTAATAGATGGCATTGCCTTCCATTGAAGCGCACATCCGCACCCGTCCAGCGATGGTGACTCGTTTGATGCGCCCGATATGGTTTTGGGAGAACAGCCACTCACAGACCTGATCCGCCAGCGGCTTCAGTGTACTGTCCCCCGGCGGGTAATCCAGATCGGCCAGCATGTTCAGCACCCAGTGCGCGCCGATCCATTTGCTGTAAGCGCCATGTGGAAGGCGGCCAGCGCTGTCCCGTTCGGAGAGCAGCTTTTGCACACGCGGCGATTGCGCGATGCTCTCGCGGAGTTCCAGCATATCGGCTGAGTCGGGACGACAGCCAGCCACCTGAGTGGCGATCTTATAACGGATGGAAGGTTCTTCAGACTTTAGCAGACACTGAACAATATTCTCCATGATGACACCTGTTCAAAATCGTTTATCTTCAGTATAGGCTCGAAGCAGAACAGGCGTGCAGTGATATTTGGCACATTCCCGGTTATCAAACTGGTGTGGTGGCGCAAACCACTGTGTGGCGGGCAGCTATGAATCTCTGTGGATCATGTAGTCGCTGCTCAAGCGTGCCTTGCTGCCTGGTGGTTCCTCATGCTGGCTGACCAGTCGATACCCCGCTTTTTCAAAAGCTTTCCGGCTGCGATGGTTATAGTCAGCGATGTCGCAGCCGAAGACATAATCCGCGCCTTCGTGTTCAAAGGCAAAGCGCGTCAGCAGTTTAATCACCCGCGTCCCGTATCCCCGGCCCCACTGCGATTTTTCACCAATCATCAGGTCGATTCGGCGGCAGTCCATGTTGGGGTATAGGGTCATGATGCGGTCCAGATTCATGACTTGAAGCCAGCATTCCCCGATAGGTTGGCTTTCCAGATCAATAATGAAGCAGAACGCCGTTTGCGAAACATGCCGGTAGAGGCTTTGAACCTCCGCCAGTGAGCGGGAGGTCACGTGATCCCCTTCGGCGAAATACAGCACGTCCGGGTCGTTGTTCCATTGTAACAGGCTGTCCCAGTCCGCTTCAGTCAGCGGACGCAGAACAAGGTTCTGGTCATGAAGGGTGATCTGATGAACAGACAACTTCATCTTAACCACATCCAGCGATGAAGGCCCGCACAAAGTCAAGAGTATCTTCGTCGGGCGGTTGGCCGGTGTGTGCCTGAACCGCCGCCAGCACAGCGCTTTCATCCGGGCCGATCTGTTCCACCAGCGTGCCGGCGAGGCGCATTTTCGCGGCCATCGCTTCCAGTTCTGAGCGTGACAGCAGGGTGTCCGTATGGCCTTCGATGTAGGTGTCCGCATCCAGGCTGAGAACTTTGTCGAGCAGGGGGAAAAGATTCTGGGCTGTGTAATGGCGTGCCGGGGCGTAGATGGCCTCATAAAGACAGTCGCCCAGGAAGACGACGCGATCCGGCAGGATGTGTATGATACACGAGTCAGCGGCATGGTCGCCCCCGACATGCTGGATAGCGCAGGTGACATCCTCACCGGGGTGAACTTCCAGCCCGGTGGTGAACACAATGCGGGGGGCAGCAATGTGGATGCGGCGCGGTTCGGGCAGTTCGATTTTGATGTTATCCGCGCACAAGGCAATTTCCTGACCCGACCTGACTCTGGCATCCAGCGCAGGATTGCCCCAGTCCCAGCGGGCCAGCACCGCAAGCTGGTTGGCAGTCAACTGGTGGGCAATCACCGGGGCTTTGACCGCCGCCGCGCCAAAGACGTGATCCCAGTGCCAGTGGGTGAGCGCAACATACTGCGGCGCAGGGATACCGGCTTCTGACAGTGCGTTCAGAAAAAGTCGGGTATGGGCCGCCGAAGCCCCACCGTCCAGCATGAGCGTGAACTCAGAGCCGATCACCGCGCCGAGTGAGGGGCGATCCGGCTGGCCGGGGGACATCCAGTAAACATGATCGCTCACGCGCATCAGGGTGGTTTCGGGCATGGATTACCTCCATTCGTCGTAGAGTGTGCGTAGCTGAGGGCGCAGCGCGGCGGCCTCGCGCAGGTCGGTGCTGTCGCTGAACTGGTCGATGGAACCGATCAGCCGCCGCTGGGCCAGATATTTTGCGGTGGGGTCAGTGATCTGGCTTACAAGCGCGCTGGCAAACTGTTCGGCATGAATCACCTGGTAGGGGCGTTCATGGAAGCCGGATACGACTGTGGGCAGCGGATGCGAGAGGCCAAGCGAGTTGTGCATTTCCGCCACGACGGTATAAGCTTCCGAGAGGTGCTGCTCACGAGTCCGCCAATCTGTCGCGGCCGGCGCACGATCAAAAAGGGGCAGCAGCGCGCTGCACGCCAGTTGGCGAAAGCCGGTCCCGAACCATTTGGAATAGGGCGCATACTGGCGTTCCATCAGAAAACACAACTGCATCAGATCGCGCACCAGTCGCCCCGCGATCAGGCGCGAACCGATGTCATCGTCCACCTCACCGGCGCGCCCGACAAAGGCTTCTTCCTGCGAGATGCGTGTCCAGCCGGCTGCCAGCAGATAGAGCCCGACGTCATGTGGATACCACGCCAACTGTGCGCGCAGGGCGGTCACATCACCGAGGCCCGCGTGATAGACCGCGCCAGCCACCAGCGTGCGCAGTTTCTGCTGGGGGATCGTCAGCCAGTCTGCCGGTTCGAGGATCACTTCGCGGCTCCAGTCCAGCGCCAGATACCAGCCGAGAAAATGGCGCAGCGTGGTCACTTCGATGCGATGGTTGACTGGCCCACTCCTTCTGGACGCGAAGCGCAGCACGCCCGGTTCGCCGGGAATTTCCTCGAAGCTGGTGGGATAACCGCGAAATTCATAGGGCAGGCGGTGGCGGAATACTTCATGCACCTGTGCGCCATACCTGATCTGATCGCTTTCGCTGACATACAGGGTGACACGCGGCCCCCAGTGATGATCCCGCGAGAGCGGTGTGTCAAAACCCAGCACTTCGGAGCCGCTGCCGATCAGCGCCGCGTCATAAACCAGATTGGGGAATTCTGATTCCAGAACCGGCTGCACACATTCGACAAAAAACTGGCGCGATAATTCCAGGCCGGGGATAAATTCAGGCATGGGCGGCTCCTTCCAGAGCGCCATTATAATGGGTCATAAAAGGTATGGAAAGTTCAGATTCTGCTAATCGACGATGAGGGTGCGCAGGTAACGGACGCTTTGCATGGCCCAGGCGTCTTCCTTTGCGATGGTCGCGGCCAGCTCGTCTTCCGGCGGCGGCCAGAGTTCCAGGATGGCGTTGAAGTCGTGCTGGTAGCCTTGCAGGCGGCCGACCAACCGGGGTATATCCAGCATTCCCTGACCGGCAGGTGTGCCTTCCAGCACAAACCCCATGTTGTGATCGACGCGGCGGATGGCAAAATCCTTGACATGCAGGTTGACCACATACGGCCCCAGTGTTTCAATCACCAGGTCCGGCCCTTCCAGCGCGCCAAAGGAATTTACGGTGTCGAGGCAGATACCCAGATGCGAACTGCCCACCGAGTCGATGATGTGCGCCAGCGTCCTGGCTTTGAAACGATCATGATTTTCAATTGCCAGCGTAACGTTGGCCTGTTCGAAATCGGGAATGATGCGGCTCACCGTGTCGATGATTTCCGGCGGTTCCGGGTGGTGGTCACGGGTATCCACGACAATGCGTAACAGGGACGAACCGCAGTCCTGGGCGATCTGTAAATAACGCCGCAGGTGGTCGGGCTGTAGGCCGCGTGTGCCGACTTCAATCGACACATTCAGCCGCCGTGCCTCGGCCAGTAACGTTTCGAATTCTGCTGGGTCGAGTTGATCCAGCGGCAGATTGTCTGCGATCTGTACCAGACTCACCCCAAGTTCGGCACTGCGGCGGATAAAGTCCAGCGCGCTCATGGGCTGCGAAGGGGCATGGCCGGGGACGCCAATGGCCCAGGCGTAAGCGTAAGTTCCGATGCCGAGTTTCATGAAAGGGATACCTCCGGGCGCAGATTGTAGCAAGTCCGCTGGCATAAAACGAGGGCACCGAAAGCGTACCCTCGCGTTATGCTGTGAAGCTGGAAACCGGGGCCTGTCAGAGCGTGTAGTACAGGCGCGCCGCGACCCCGCCGGCTTCATCTTGCAGGCGTTGAGCAGCGGGACCATGCACCATTTCGATGTCGCTGTTGAGCGCCAGCGCCCGGTAGGCCCGGCCATTGGCCTGTTCGGCGTCCTCTGGCGGCCAGGCCAGCACGAGCGCCGCGACCTGCTGGTTTTCCAGCGCGGTATCCACCGCTTGCGGTCCCAGGATCGCGCGCCCACCCGCGCGGGCCGCGTTGACGATGGCATCCACCAGCGCTTCTTCCTGTGTCCGTTCAAAATCGAGCGCCAGCGGCTGGATATGCTGGAAGATTTCATGCGCGCTGTAATGTCCGGGGATGCTCACAATATCCACCACCTGATCGCGCAGTTTTTCTGGCAGCAGCTTTTTCAGGGTATGGGCAGACTGTTCATTACCGCCCAGAATCAGGCGTTCGATGTGTTCCTGTTCGGCAAGCTGGCGGGCGCGTTCGGCCACCTCCCGGTAGAAGCGCATCCGTTGAGCCTCTATCATATCGTCAAATTTGTCGCCATGATGAACCTGAACACCGCCGTAACCACCGACCCGCGCCGACGCCGGCATTCCGGTTCTTTCGGCGAAGTCGTAGGCTTCCAGTTCAATTTCCAGGCTGTCACGAAACTCGGCCTGGCCCAGAAAACTCTCGTAGAAGCGCGCTTCTTCCAGATCCAGGCGTACCACCAGATAGGGTTCATATTCATCCAGCGCGTACAGTAGCGGTCCAACGACAGGTTTGCCGTAATCCGCGTAAGGTTCTACCGGGACCGGCAGGGCGTGCGTTTGTTCCCAATCCGGCCCGAAAAAGGCCACGAGTGATTTGCTGCCGGGGATATAGCCTTCAAAGAAGGTTTCGGCGCGCTGGCGGGTCTGCTCCCAGTTTTCGCGCCAGACTGCTTCGATGCCTTCATCAATCGCGCGCAGGTGTTTTTTGAACCAGATGCGCCAGGCCGGGTTGGAGGCCTGATTTTCCGGCAGGGCATTATCGACGTGGAGGTACAGGCTGAGGATTTGGTCGTCTTCGCTGTGCTTCAACAGCCCCTTCACATCCGCCAGTGTGAACATACATTCGACTCCTCTTGGTCTGGAAGGTCAGTATCTTCACTATAACGGATGAGTGTATGAAGCAGATTAGATCAGGGTAGGATTGCCTGCTTGACTCTCCCACTGTGGGAGGGTTGATAATCCACCATGAGGGCCTTCAAAACTTGTCGGATGATTGTGTGACCATGTTCAAAATCGGAGATTTTTCCAAAGTCTGTCAGGTGTCGATCAAATCGCTGCGCCATTGGGATGAAATCGGGCTGCTCAGACCGGCGTATATCGACCCGTTCACCGCTTACCGCTACTACGCCATTGACCAGTTGGAACAGGTCAACCGCATCGTGGCGCTGCGCGGGCTGGGTTTATCGCTGAAGGAAACGGCGCGCCTGCTGGCGGAGGACCTGCCGGTGAGCGAGATTCGCGGGATGCTGCGGCTGAAGGAAGCTGAACTGCGCCAGCAGATCGAGGCGTCCCAGGCTCAGTTGGCACTGGTCGAAACCCGGCTGCAACAGATCGAGCAGCAGGGCAGGATGCCCGACTATGAGGTGACGCTCAAAGTGGCGGAGCCGCAGCGGGTGGTGGGCCTGCGCGAGACCATGCCGGACTTCACACATCTGGTCAGCCGCATTTTCGCGGTTTACCATGCGCGCGATCAGATTGCGGATCGTGCGGCAAGCCCGGTGACAGCCGTGTTCCACGATGGTGGTTTTGAGGATGTCGATGTGGATGTCGAACTGGCCTTCGCGGTGCAGCCCGGTTTCCGCCCGATTATCCCGCTAGAGGACAATGTTTGTCTGACAGTGAGCGAACTGCCGGGGGTGGAACTGCTGGCCTGCACCATTCACCGGGGGCGCTGGCTGTCGCTTTCGCGCGGGTACATGAACCTGGGCCTGTGGATTCAGACCAATGGCTACGAGATTATCGGGCCAAGCCGCGAAATCTTCCATCACATCGGGCCGGACGCGGATGAAAGCACCGTGACGGAAATGCAGTTTCCGGTGACGAAACTGGCACACGCACAAACCTATGGAGAGTAGATCATGTGGAGATGGACCCTTTTAACGACTGTGGCTGTCCTGCTGACCCTGACGACGGCCTTCGCTCAGGAGGACACCATGAGCAATGAACTGCCCGCGCCCGCTGCCGAGATGGCGCAGCTTGACTGGTTTCTTGGGGAATGGGATGTGGTCTCGCGTTTTCTGGGTGAAGATGGCAACTGGGTCGAGGAAAACCTGACCACCGAACACACGGCCATCCTGGGTGGGCATGTCATCTTTGAGCATTTTGGCGGCCCGGTGTTTCTGGCCCCGTTCGAGGCGTGGAGCCTGCGCAAATATAATGTGAACACCGGCAAATGGGAACAGCGCTGGGTGGATGTGACGCCGGGCGGGTTTGCCGATTGGACCGGAACCTGGGACGAGGCGACCCGGACCTTCACCGGCCACGCCAACCGCACCCTGAACGAGGACGGCACGGTTATGGAAACGGCTGTCCGCGAGGTTTTCTTCGACATCACCGACGATGCCTTTTCGTGGAAGTATGAACGTACCAAGGATGGCGGTCAGACCTGGACCGTGACCTGGACGCTGGATTATACCCGGCGCGCGGCAGACTAACCGGTACATCCGCAGCGTAAAAAAGTGAGCAAGGGCGGGCTGCGAGGCTCGCTCTTTTTTGTGTCCACGCGCTATACTGTTCAGGTTCGGTCCGATGTGCTAACCACCAGCGGAGTTTCCAGAGATTGATGATGAACAACCAGAGGCGGCCCTGATGCGTCTGTTTGTCGCTGTGGATTTGCCCGAAACAGTTAAAGAGCAGCTTGTTCGCCTGTATAGTGACATCCCGACTGCGCGCTGGTCCAGCCGCCAGCAGATGCACCTGACGCTGTTTTTTATCGGCGAAACCGGGCGACTGACGGACATTGATGCGGTTCTGAAGGGCGTTCAGGCCGCGCCGTTTGAGATGGCAATCACCGGGGTGGGGCGTTTCCCGCCGCAGGATCGCCAGCCGGCGCGTGTGCTGTGGGCCGGGGTGGAAGTCTCTGCGGGGCTGCGGATACTGCACGCGCAGGTGACAGCCGCGCTGATCGGTCTTGGCTTTGAGGCGGATGGACGCCCGTTCAGCCCGCATATCACGTTGGCCCGTTTGAAAACAGAGCGCCGCCTGCCCCAACTGGACGCTTTTCTGGACGAGCATCGCACTCTGCGAACGGATTCGTTTCCGACGACGGAGTTCGTGCTGTTTTCCAGTGAACTTTCGCGGGAGGGCGCGCGTTATCACCGCGAGGGGGTGTATCCGCTGAAAACGGGATAACGCTGCCGCAAAGTGGCTGGTAAAATGGCTGCCACAGGTGGATCAAAGCCGCCCCGCAATACGTACCCATTGATTAGACGCTGTCAGGACTGCATCCTATGCCGCTGTTTTCCAGAAATCGAACCCTCGCGCTGCTGGCGCTGGCCGCTGCCGGGGCCTTTGCCTATGCCCGTCTGGTGGAACCGAAATGGCTGCATGTGCGTTATGTGCGGCTGAAACTGCCGCGCCTGCCACGCGCATTTCATGATTACCGGATTGTCCAGATCAGCGACCTGCACATGGGCGCGGGGTTGAATGCCCGGCGTCTGCTGGACGCGGTGGAACTGAGCAATCTGGTCCAACCGGACCTGGTGGCGATCACCGGCGATTTTGTGGATCGCACCACTGGCGATGTCGCCGATGAACTGACTGGCCCGCTGCGGCAGCTTCAGGCGCGGGACGCGGTGGTCGCGGTGATGGGCAATCATGACTACTATCATGGAGTTAACGGGGTGCGCCGGGTGCTGCGCGACGCGGGTATCCTCGAACTGAACAATTGTGTCCAGACTATCCGGCGGGGGGACGCAGCCCTGCATATCGCCGGGGTGGATGATGTGGTGGTGCGCAGGGACAACCTCGATGCGGTGCTGGATCAACTGCCGCCGGATGGCGCGGCGGTGCTGCTGGCGCACGAACCGGACTTTGCCGATTTGAGCGCGGCGACTGGCCGGTTTGACTTACAGCTTTCCGGTCACACGCACGGCGGTCAGGTGCGCCTTCCGCTGGTGGGGATGCCGATTCTGCCCTCGCACGGCCTGCGCTACCCGGCCGGGTGGTATCAGGTGGGGGATATGCAGTTGTATACCAATCGCGGCCTGGGGTCGGTCTTTCCGTTTGTGCGCTTTGGCGTGCGCCCGGAACTGAGCGTGCTGATTCTGGAATCGGACTCCTAGACCGGGCTGCAAAATCCGCTTATAATGCGAAACATGGCCCATAAATCACCTCCCCTCTGCCGCAGCGGCGGGTAATTTGCTGATGCGGTAACTGAATACGTTGGTTTCAGCCGTGAACCGGAATGGTTGACGGCTGTTTTGATTCCCCACACAAAGGACGGACAAATGAATAGACTGGCTTCTGTGGTACGCCGGCGGCTGCGTGGGCTGTCGGTGCTGGCGGTTGTGTTTCTGGTGATTGAGTTCGTGGACGAATTCGCCTATGGCGCGCGCGAGGCTGCCTGGCCGCTGGTGCGCACCGACCTGGGCCTGAGCTATGAGCAGATTGGCCTGCTGCTGACGCTGCCGCCCCTGCTGGCGAACGTGTTTTTCGAGCCGGTGCTGGGCATTCTGGGGGATGTCTGGCGGCGGCGGGTGTTGGTGCTGGGGGGTGGCATCGGTTTTGCGGGCGCGTCGCTGATGGTCGCCGGCAGCATGGACTTCGCGGCGCTGATGATCGCCAGCATCATCATGCACCCGTCATCCGGCGCGTTTGTGGGGCTGGCGCAGTCCACGCTGATGGACCTGGACCCGCGTCAGCATGAAAAGAACATGGCCCGCTGGACTTTCGCTGGTTCGGTGGGCGTGGTGGCCGGCGCGCTGATGATCGGCCTGCTGGCAAACGCGGGGATCGGCTGGCGGGCATTCTACGTGCTGGTCGGCGTGCTGACGATTCTCATCCTGGTCGGGATGTGGCGGCTGCCGTTCCCGAAAAATGGGCATTCGGAGGAACCGGAGGCGAATCTCATCACAGGTTTGCGTGAAGGTTTTGCGGGGGCTTTCCGGGCGCTGCGGCGGCGGGAGGTCGTGCGCTGGATGCTGCTGCTGCAATTCTCGGACTTCATGCTCGATATTCTGCATGGCTATATGGCCCTGTATTTTGTGGATGTGGTTGGGGTGGATGAAGCGCAGGCCGGGTTCGCGGTGGCGGTGTGGACCGGCGTAGGGCTGGTGGGCGATCTGCTGCTGATCCCGCTGCTGGATCATGTGCGCGGTGTCACCTACCTGCGGTTCAGCGCGGCACTCGAATTTTTTCTGTACCTGGCGTTTCTGCTGGTTCCCGGCTTTGTGCCCAAGATTATCCTGATCGGGGTGATCGGCCTGTTCAACGCCGGCTGGTATGCGATTCTGGCGGGGAATGCCTATACCGCGCTGCCCGGCCAGAGCGGAACCGCCATGACGATTGGCAACCTGTTCGGCCTCATCGGCAGTGTGGCTCCGCTGCTGATCGGCATGGTCGCGGCGCGCTTTGGTCTGGAAACGGCCATGCTTTTCCCGCTGATCGGGTGTGTCGCGCTGTTTGTGGGCCTGCCGCGTCACGCGCAGGACACGGTAGAGGCAGATCAGACCGGGACCAGCTCGGCTTCTGATTCTGACTCGGATTGAAATTCAGGTTCCGTGATCGGCAGTGCCCTGTCGCCAGGGATCGGCTGACTGGTGATGGGCGTAATGATCGGGACGCGGCGGCGTTTGAGTCGCTGGACAAGACGTTTCACGAACGGCAGGCGCACGCTGAGCAGGACGACGAGAACAGCCAGGTAGACATACAGTTCATGTCGAAGGGTTTCGCCTTCCATGATGATTTTTTTGCTGCTGCTCAGGGCGATGATCGCATGAGCGGCAGCCAGCACACTGCCCCCATAAACCAGCCGGTGCAGCCGCTTCCACCACTGGCCGAGTCTTTTCATGGCCCAGCGGGTAGAGGTGGCAGCCAGCGCGATCAGAATGAGGAGCGCGCCGAAACCGAGAAAATAGTACACAGGGGTAGTGCTGTTCAGCCATTCCAGTTTTAACGGCTGGAATTCGGTGTAGGTCAGGTAGTGCAGCAGGGCAAACCCGAAGGCCCACAGCCCCGCCGGTTTGCGGAGTTTCAGGGCGGCGCGCCAGCCAAACAGGGTGTTGAGCGGGGTCATCAGCAGGCACAGCACCAGAAAGCGGATGGCCCACTTGCCGCTGTCTTCGAACAGCGGGTCGAAGGGGTCATACGTGGTGATGGGTATTCTGAAGTGCTGGATAACGAGCGTGGTCATAATAGCAGCGGCCAATAAGCTGACTGCGATGGTGTGAGCGTGATGTTTTAACAGGGTTATCACAGCGCCTCCAGAGGATGTTGTTTGGGGATATACACCATCCGGCAGGCATGGGTTCCATTGCGTGATCAGATCAGCCGCTGCAAGCCTGCGCCGCGCGCCAGCGAGTCAAGGTACAGCTTGAGGAAGCGCCCCGGACAGACCGTGCCGTCGTTGAGTTCGTCATGTCCGGCCAGATACGTCAGTGTATAGCTCTGGGCCAGCCAGTTCACCAGCGTTTGCAGCGCGCTCAACTGAGTATCGGCAGGCGGCTCCCACTCGAAGTTGCCCATGACCACCACGCCGATCACGCCCGTGTTCCCTCCGGCTACTGATGCGCCGCGCACCTGAAGATCACGCCCGGCGTACATGAGACCATCCGCGTCAATGCCGAAGTGATAGCCGATGTCGGCCCAGCCGCGATTGTCCATGTGGACATCCTGAATCGAGCGCATGGTTTCGCCCGACTGCCGGGCCAGCGCGGTATGGTGAATGACGAGGGTGTGATAAACCGTGTTCAGATCGTCTGGATAGGTGTACCAGCCGGTGGGATGCTCCTCCGAAGCGAAGCCGTATTCGTTGGGCGCATCATGATTAACCGGGCGAGCGTCCCACTCGCTGCGCGGGATTGGGGTGGGCATGGCCGGAAGCGTGGGGATGACCGGCAGGGCGGCAATACGCTGCTGCGTTTGCCAGTAAGTGACCAGCCGGTTGAGCAGCAGGATGCCGCCGCTTATCGCCGTGAGACAGACAATCAGAAATGTACGTCGTTTCATAGACAAAATGATAGCACGGGTAAGGGGGGATGCCCATTTGCGAAAGCATCTGAGCAAAGCCAGAATTGTTAAAAGGATGCAAAGTACGGCTGATGGAATCAGTGGATGGATTTGATGAGACAGGCGATGATTGAGCTTCTGCCAAGAATGAGACAGCATTTTGACTCGGTGCAGGACAGGTTGATCTGTTTCTGCGAATTTGGGTTCCAATCTGAGGGATGGTTCAAGGGTGAACTCATCACACTTTTCAGCCAGCTTCAGCGGGAAGGCGTGTTGCAGGAAGTGGATCGAGAGGTGAGGATTGGGACAAAACGGGTCGATTTAATGATACGCCTGCATGACATATACCATTGGATTGAACTCAAACACTGGATGATTGGCAGCCAAAAAGGTGCTGTCTACAACCCCAGTTTCTATTTTGGCGATCCGACATCGGTTGGGATTACAGGTGACGTGGACAAACTGAACACCCTTGTCGATCATCGCTGGCTGCTGGTTTTGCTGACCGCTAATCCTGGGGTGAGCGCGTGGGAAGCCGGTGTCAGGAAATTCAATCACAAATTTGCACCACGACGACTGGCATCTCAAACGCAGCCGGACGATTTTCCACACTCGTATTTTTTGGGCCTGCTTGATGTGAGAGTAAACGCTGAACCTTAGAACGAACGTAGGAGGCAATTGTTTATGGGTATCGCGCTGCGGGATGTGCTTGAAGCGGATGTGGCGATTTTCTTCGAGCAGCAGTTGGACCCGGAAGCCAACTCTATGGCGGCGTTCACGGCAGAAAACCCGGCGGACGAAGCGGCATTCCATGTGCGCTGGAACCGAATCCTGAAGGATGACACCAATACCACAAGGACTATTCTCATGGATGGGCAGGTGGCCGGTCATGTCGCCAGCTTTGAGCGCGAGGGTGATCTGGAAGTGACCTACTGGCTTGGCAAAGCTTACTGGGGACAGGGGATCGCGACTCGTGCCCTGACCCTGTTTCTGGACGAGATGAGCCAGCGCCCGGTGTATGCCCGCGCCGCCAAGGACCATCGCGCTTCCCTGCGTGTGCTGGAAAAATGCGGTTTCACCATCTGCGGCGAGGACAGCGGGTATGCCAGCGCGCGCGGGACTGAGGTGGAGGAATTTGTGCTCAGGCTGGACGCCAGTGAATAAATGGGCATAATGGGTTTTTATGCAAAATGACCCTTTAAGGACCGTTGACGATGGATTTACTGATTGCGACCAGCAACCCCGGCAAAGTGCGTGAGTATCAGACACTGCTGGCCGACGTGCCCTTCCTGCGGCTGCTTGGGCTGGTAGAGGTCGGGCTGGGGGATATGGATGTGGAAGAAAGCGGCGACACGCTGGAGATCAACGCCAGTCTGAAGGCGCGGGCTTACGCGCAGGCCAGTGGTCTGCCGGCGCTGGCGGATGACACCGGCCTGTTTATCGACGCGCTGGATGGCCGCCCCGGTGTGTATCCGGCGCGCTACGGCGGCCCCGGCCTGACCATGCACGAACGGCGGCAGAAGGTGCTGCGTGAACTGG
>CAZKIB010000126.1:12954-14163 GCA_964552425.1 uncultured Anaerolineaceae bacterium
TGCGCAGCGCCCGCTTTGCCTGCGTGATCGCGTTAGGGCACGGTGAGCAGGTGGAGATGGTGCGCGGCACGTGCGAAGGGCGCATCGGCTGGCAGGAAGAAGATGGCGAACAGGGCTTCGGCTATGATTCGATTTTTATCCCGCAGGGCTATGACCTCAGTTGGAGCCGTATCCCGATGGAGGAAAAAAACCGTATCAGCCACCGGGGGCAGGCCGCGCGCCTGATCGTGCCGGTTTTGCAGAAACTGGCGAGTGGCTAATCTTCGCCGCGCAGAATACGCTCGCGCAGGGCCATAAGTTCGTAGCGGAAGTTATCGTCTTCTTCCATCATCTCGGCCACCTTGTTATAGCCATGCAGCACTGTGGTGTGGCTGCGTCCGCCGAATGCCTCGCCGATCTGTGGCAGCGACGAGTCAGTAATTTCACGCGCCAGATACATGGCGATCTGGCGGGCGTGGTTGATGCGCCCGGTGCGCTTTTTGCCCAGCAGTTCTTTGGGGTTCAGTTCATGATGCTGCGCGGTGACTTCCAGCACCTTTTCCAGGCTGATGGACGCGCGCCCGTGCAGGCGGGGCCGTTCATACTGTTCGACGATCCGTTCGGCAGCGGCCAGGGTAAGCGGCTGCTGGCTGAGCTGGGTTTTCGCCACGATCTGTGTGAACAGACCTTCCAGTTCGCGGATGCTGGTGCGCGCGCGTTCGGCGATGGTTTCGCACACGGAATGGGCGATGCGGATGCCGCGTTCCTGTGCCCAGGTTTCGAGGATCGCCACGCGGGTTTCAAACTCTGGCAGTTGAATATCCATCACCAGCCCGCCTTCAAAACGCGAACGCAGCCGGTCTTCCAACTGTTCCAACTGGCGCGGATGCCGGTCTGAAGCAATGACAATCTGCTTGTTAAAGGTGTACAGCGCGTTGAAGGTGTGGAAGAACTCTTCCTGGGTGCTTTCCTTGCCGGCGATGAACTGAATATCATCGACCAGCAGCACATCGACAGAGCGGTATTTCTCGCGGAACATGGCGGTGGTACGGTTGCGGATCGACCCGACCAGATCGTTGATAAACGCTTCCGATGGAATATAGATGACGCGCAGTCCGCGTGACTGGCAGGCGTGACCGATGGCTTGCAGCAGGTGCGTCTTGCCCAGGCCGACGCCGCCATAGACGACGAAAGGGTTATAGACGGTGGCCGGGTAATCCGCGACAGCCT
>CAZKIB010000126.1:14173-14840 GCA_964552425.1 uncultured Anaerolineaceae bacterium
GAAAACAGCATATTGTTCACATTGCCGACCACAAAACGGTCAAAGGTATAGCGCGGGTTAAGGTGGCTTTCCGGCAGATCCGGCGGGGCCAGCGGCATGAGGCGCTCATGCAGGGCAGGCGCTTGCACTGCCGGGGTCTGGCTGGCTCCGTACTGGAACAGCGGCATATCGCCGAGCGAACTCTGCGCGGTTTCGTCTTCGCAGCGGTGAATTTCAAAACTCAGCTCAACCGGGCTGCCATAGACATCGCGCAGGACGCGGCGCACACTGCGATACAGCCGGTGCTGCAAGTTATCCCGCGCGAAACTGTTCCGCACTCCAATGACGAAGTTGGCAGCGGCCTCCGGGCCAGTGGGCACTTCGCATGACAGGAAAACCGTATCACGCAGCCAGGTATCGAAATTGGCGCGATCCAGTTGGATTTCTAACTGGTTGAGTGCGGCGTTCCACGCTTCCTGCGGTCTCATGCTTCCGGTTCCCAGAGATACAAAATTCCTCTATGCCGGCCGGCAGCGGCGGGCAAGAGGGCAGCGAAGGGCTGTTTTCAGCCCCCAATCCATGCAATATAGGTTTGAATTTTGGTCGGTTGTTACGGCTGGGGCGGTGTTGTTGCCCCGGCGCAAAACACCTGGGGTAGATGTTTTTGCTGCGTGCGCTGGCTATCACC
>CAZKIB010000126.1:14865-15116 GCA_964552425.1 uncultured Anaerolineaceae bacterium
AGTATAGCCGAATCAACCCCAAACCTCAACCGATTCCGCCGTAAAAACCGGGGATTCCGCGACATTTTAAGGTTGGGAAAAATCGACTCATCTGGCCCAGAATTTGGGATAGCGCAGCGGGGGAGTCATTCCTGTCATAAGACCCATATTTAGGGGCACAGCCGGTTTTCACCCCCTACATTTAGGATTTTGGGGCTTTGGGGCGGCCTTTTGAATGTTTTTCATGGAATGGTGTCTAACTTTTAACATTG
>CAZKIB010000126.1:15140-19681 GCA_964552425.1 uncultured Anaerolineaceae bacterium
AACGCGGTATTTCGGGCAAAAAAGGTGCTTGCATAATGAACAGGTGTTCTGTGTCACGCGAATGAGTGGTAGACTCAGTCTTTGTTTTCGTGTAGAATATGATTGTAATTCGTAGATTATATTAAGATTTGCAACTAGACTTGTTTGGAGATTAGGCGAATAACTATGTCAGACCACTACAGCCCCAATTCATACCCCTTTCCTTCCGACACAGATGAGTTTACGGATGCGCCTATCATGGAACACGACTCGTCTAAAGTCGACGTCATCAAAGTATCCGCCAAATCCCGCTCGACCGCTGTTGCAGGGGCCATCGCTGCCGTGATGCGCGAACATCATTACGCCGAAGTTCAGGCGATTGGTGCCGGCGCGGTCAACCAGGCAGTCAAGGCGCTGGCGATTGCGCGCGGCTACCTGAGCCGTGACGAAATCGACATCATCTTCACCCCCTTCTTCACGGAGGTGGATATTGATGGACAGGAGCGCACTGCGGTTCGTTTCCGCGTTGAACCGAGGCCATGACCCGGACTGACCTGCACATTCACTCCACTGCATCGGACGGTCAGCTTACCCCTTCAGAAGTGGTTGATCTGGCGCTGCACCTGCAACTGGACTGCATCGCTATCACCGACCACGACACGACAGCGGGTATCCTGGCGGCGCAGCAGGCAGCGGATGGTCGGGTCAGGATAATCCCTGGTATTGAAATTGGCGCGCGCAGCGCTGATATGAAGGTCGATATTCTGGGGTACTGTATCGACCCGCAGCATTCTGGTTTACAGCAGCGGCTGGAAGCATTTCGCCTGAACCGCCAGCAGCGCGGGCAGCAGATTGTGGAGCGCCTGAACCAACTGAGCGTGGCGCTGGAATGGTCGCACGTGGTGGCGCTGGCCGGTGGTGAGAACGTGGGCCGCCCCCATATTGCGCGGGCGCTGGTGGAAGCCGGACATGTCCGCACCACGACAGAAGCGTTTGAGCGCTACATCGGCAGCAGCCAGCCAGCCTATGTCCCGCGTGTCACCTTAACCCCTGAAGAAGCCATTCGCATGATTCACAGCGCCGGGGGGGCAGCCGTTCTCGCACACCCGGTATATGTGCGCAATTTCCCTGTCGTGATCGAACACCTGGTTCCAGCCGGGCTGGACGGCCTTGAAGTGGCCTATCCGCAGCATACCCCGGAAATCGAAGCGCACGCCCGCCAGCTTGCGCAGCAGTACGGGCTGGTGATGACCGGCGGCTCGGATTTTCATGGTCTGGATATGCCGGACAAGGCCATGCTTGGTTCCACGCTGGCCCCGGAAGGCGCGGTGGACGCTCTGTTCGCCCGTGCCCGGCAGTATGCCCGGCTCTAAAGATGCGCCAGTTTGTCCGGGTTGACAATGGCGCGAACGGCGATGATGCGCTGGCCGTCAGTTTCGATAGTGAACACGCTGAAGACGCGGCCATCCACACGGATGATGAGCGCTGCCTCCCCGTTGACCTGGGCAATGGCATAGCTTGTGGACGCGGGACGCATCCGAATCAGGCCGGATAACAGGCGCATCACAATGGCGCGGCCTTGCAGAGGATGAGCTGCCGCTGCGATCTTGCCGCCGCCGTCCGCTGTCCAGGTGACATCCTCCGCCAGCAGGCTCATGAACCTGTCCACTTCGCCGGCTTCGACGGCGTGCATGAATTCCGAAAGAATCCGCTGGTGGGTTTCGGGCGATGGCTCGAAACGTGGGCGATGTTCGGCAATGTGTTTTTTGGCGCGGCTGTAAAGCTGGCGGCAGGCGGCTTCCTCGCGCTTAACAATGGCGGCGATTTCAGAATATTCGTAATCGAACACTTCGCGCAGCAGAAACACAGCCCGTTCCAGCGGCGAGAGTTGTTCCAGCAGGACGAGAAAGGCCATTGAGATTGACTCGTACTCGCTGAAGCGCGCGGCGGGTGTCGTGAGAGAAGCGCCATCGCCAGCCGTGAGAATCGGTTCTGGCAGCCAGGGGCCGATGTACGCTTCGCGCTGGACACGGGCGGATTTGAGATGGTCGAGGCACAGCCGGGTGATGATCGTGGTCAGCAAAGCCTTGTGCGACTGGATTGAATCCGGCGGGACCGCCTGAAAACGCAGGTAGGCTTCCTGCACCATATCCTCGGCTTCCATCGCGCTGCCAAGCATCCGGTAGGCGATGGCGAACAGCAGATGACGATACTGTTCGAACTGCTCACTCATAGCTGTGCCTCACTTTACTCATTTTCAGGCGTGCTGTGCCTGCCCGGTGGCAGGTACGGGCGCTTTACCTTTGCCGAGCCACCAGTGCGCGCCGGGTAGCATCCGCTCAAATTGCAGCGAACGAAAGGCGAACTGGCAGATCATCTCTTTGACGAAAGCCCCGCGCCGCCCGGTGTAGATTTTTTCCTGTGGCGAATCATCCGGGTTTACAAATTGTAGCAGGCCGCGCTGGCGACCCAGGCTGACACACTGGACAAAATAGCCGAAATTGAAGGGCTGCTGCGGCTGATTGTCCAGCAGGGCCAGCAGATTATCGGCGGTGTGCGCACCCATCGGCAGGGCAACCGCACAGGCCATGCGCAGGGGCGCGCCGGGGTCGTCCACAGGGGCGGCTCCATCCCCCGCGCCGTAGACTTCGGGGTGTGAAATCGAGCGCATGAACGGGTCAATCAGCATCTGGCCTTTGGCGTTGACGGCCAGCCCGGCCTCGCGTGCCAGCGGCGCGGCGACGAAGGAACCCGCCCACACACAGACCTCGAACGGCAGGCGTTCGCTTGTGTCCATGACCAGTGCGGCTGCTTCTATGCGCTGGATGCGGGTGCGCGCATGAATCTCGATGTGAAGCTGCTCCAACACACGGGTGAGGTAGGCGCGCCCCATGTTGGACAGGCCGGCTGCCGGTGTGCCGGCGGTCACCAGGCTGACCTGAAACTGCGGGTAGGCTTCGGCAATTTCGGTGGCGGTTTCGATGCCGGTCAATCCGCCGCCGACCACTGCCACGTGACTTCCGGGAGTCAGGTTCGCTAATTTCTCGCGCAGGGCCTGCGCTTCGGCGCGGTTGCCAATCGCGTAGGCGTGTTCATCCACACCCGGTACACTGCTTTTGGCGGAGACGCTGCCGAGCGCATAGACCAGTTTGTCGTAGCCAATCTCGCCCTGGTCGCGGACCTGCACGACGCGGCGGTTCAGGTCGATGCCGGTGATCCAGCCCTGTACAAAATGGACTGGACGCCTGCCGAGCAGTTTTTGAATGGGGTGCTGGCGGAGAGTCTGGTTGGTGGCGACCTGATGCAGCCGGATGCGCTCGACAAACTGACCCGAAGCATTAATCAGCGTGATGTCAGCCCTGTGTCCCTTGTCCTTGCCGGCCAGTCGCAGCGCGGTCATGACACCCGCATATCCGGCCCCGATAATGACGATCCGTGTTTTGTTCATGTGGTATTCTCCTGTTCATCCTGTGGATTGGTCTACAAAGTAGACGAACAGGGGTGTCGGTTTGTGACATGCTGGGGAAAACTGGCGAAATTTACTCTGCCGGGACGCCGGGGAGATACTGCTCATACACGAAAGCGGGGAGCGAGGAGCGTCCCAGCCAGTAATCCAGAACGGGTTTGAGATTCGGCCATTCTTCGCGGCTGCCGAGGGGGGCGATGGCGATGCTGGGGATGCCTTCGCGCTGAAAATCACGCGCCAGGGTGAGGGCGATATGCTCGATATAACGCACGCGGGCGGCCCCTACCGCCGAGGCGCGGATCACCAGAAAGGCCAGTCTGGGCTGGCTTTCATGCCACAACCACATCTGTCCGGCCTGAATGCGCCCGCTGCGGCAGCGTTTGTAGTAGGTGGCAAAGGCGGCGGGGTAGCGTGTATACAACTCGGTTTCCAGCGCGCCCATCTCGGCCCGACCCAGGGCGTTATGGCCGAAGGCGAGAAGATCAGCACGGGTGAGCAGCGGGTCGCCGTTAAGGTACGTGATGGGCATCGGTATCAAAAAGGCGGGTTTGCGGCCCGCCCTTGATAGCATGTTTACTCAGCAGCGACTTTGGATGAGGAGGTGATGCGCACCCCGGGTCCCATCGTGGAAGTCACGACGATGCGGCGCACGTAAATACCCTTGACTGCCGACGGTTTCACCCGGTTGACCGCGTCGATCACGGCCTGAGTGTTTTCGACCAGCAGCGGCGCATCGAAACTGGCTTTGCCCACCGGCACGTGCAGGTTGCCGGTTTTATCATTGCGGAATTCAACACGCCCGGCCTTGCGTTCCTGAATGGCGTTTGCCAGTTCATTGGGCGGCACGACCGTTCCGGCTTTGGGGTTTGGCATCAGACCACGCGGGCCGAGGATACGGGCCACACGGCCTACTTTCGACATCATGCTGGGCACTGCCAGCGCGGCGTCGAATTCCAGCCAGTTTTCCTGCTGAATCTTCTGGATGATGCTGTCGTCGGCAATCACGTCAGCCCCGGCAGCTTCGGCGATACGAGCGTCTTCCCCTTCGGCGAACACCAGCACACGCACGGTTGTACCCAGACCATGCGGCAGCAGC
>CAZKIB010000127.1:0-6335 GCA_964552425.1 uncultured Anaerolineaceae bacterium
GGTCATCGCCTTCCCAGCGAGCCGATGACGCACTGTCCGGCAGCAGCACGGCGATGCTGCCTTCCTGGGCAATCACGCTGGTCGACAGACCCAACGCGCTAATGAACAACATGACGACAATCAGAAAACGATTGAGAAACTGACGCATTATTTCCTCCAAAATTTTGTTCCGGGACGAATGGCTACTTTTATTGCAGGGTGTCAATAGCTGGAAACACCTCCTCACAGATTGTTCATTCATGATGATACACGTACTAGAGAAGCAGAATTAGCGGAGGGTACGTGGATGCTGGTAAGAATATAGCACGATGCGCAGTAATCTCATCGCGGTTTCCCCTGCTTTGAGATATTGGATTACCCCTAATGGCATGGGGGGATTACCCCTAATCGTGATCGGTGATGAACATTCATGAATCGGGTTCATCGCCGATGCGTTATAATGCAATCATGAGCAAGATTACGGTTGTACTCGTTGACGATCACGCTGTCGCCCGCGCCGGTATATTGAACGCCCTCAAGGAAATTTCCGACCTGGAAATTGTGGGCGAAGCCAGTGATGGCCCTGGTGTGTTTGCTGTGCTTGAGCAAACTCGCCCCGATTGTTTGCTGATTGACCTCACAATGCCCAATTTTGAGCCTATCTCGGCTATTCGCAAGATTCGTATTCTTTACCCGGCAATGAAGATTCTGGTGGTCAGCGCTTATGATGATGATATTTATGTGCAGGGGCTGCTAGGGCTGGGGGTAAACGGTTATCACCTTAAAGACCAACCTCTCAGTGATCTGCGCCTGGCGGTGCAGCGTGTGATTGCCGGGGAACGCTGGGTATCCAGCCGGCTGGTGGACAAGCTTGTACGCAGGCAGAATACATCCAATACACCCCAGTTGACTACCCGGCAGCGCGATATGCTGCGCCTGCTGGAGGCGGGACTCGATAACCGCAATATCGCCCTGCAACTTGGGCTGAGTGTGAAGACGGTTGAGAATCACCTGACACGCCTTTACCGTCAGATCAACGTGCAAAGCCGCCTGGAAGCGGTCAATTATCTGACCCAGCATCCTCAACTGCTGGCGGATGCCCGCGAGACTACCGTAATGTCAGATATTGTCAAAGACCCCATGCGAGAAAGATCGGCAATTCTGCTGGTAGATGACAATGGGCGGTTTCGTTATCAACTGCGGCGCATGATCAGCGCGATTAATTCCCAGATGCTTATTTATGAGGCCGAAAATACGCAGGAAGCCCTGCAAATGGTTCAACAGGCTGCCCCGCGCCTGGTGTTTGTGGATGTGGTGCTGGGCGATGAAAGCGGCATTCAATGCACACGCCAGTTGATGGCGCTGTCCCCGGCGGCTCGGATCGTACTAATCAGCGCTTACCCGGACAGTGAATTTCACCGGCTGGGGTTGGAAGCCGGTGCTGTGGCGTTTCTTGACAAGAAAATCCTCGACACCCCCACGCTGCGGCAGGTCATCGAAGACGTTATGCGTTAGGCATCCGTCAGGCTTCCCACTTCGGCAGAGTCTCGACTGGGTGTGACATCGACACGAGGATGGGGCACTTCGACCTGAAGCAGCAGGCCGCCAGATACCTGATTCTGGATGCGCAGATGACCTCCCAGGAGCGCGACACGTTCGCTGATTCCGAGCAGTCCATAATGCCCTTCGCCGGACAGCAGCGACAGATCAAAATGCTCTCTGAGACCCTGACCGTTATCCGCGATGGATATGAGCAGGGTGCGCGGCGAGGTGTGTTTCAGGTTAATTTCGACAGCGGTGGCACGGGCGTGGCGGTAAATATTACTTAAGCCTTCCTGCACAATCCGAAAGATGGAAAGTTCAATCGTCTCCGGCAGTCTGCCCGGTTGTGAATCCAGTGTCAGCCTGACTGGAATGCCCGTGCGTCGTGACCATTCCTGCGTGTGCGATTGCAGCGCCGCGCCCAGGCCGAGGCTGTCAATGGTTGGCGGACGCAGATTGCCACAGATGCGGCGCACATCCTCTACCAACTGACGGATGCTCTGGCGGATTTCGGCCAGTTCAGCCCCTAATGCCTCTGTCGCTGTTTCATGCGCTGCGATTTCTTCAAGCCAGTAATTGGTACTCAGCAAATCCTGAATAATCTGATCATGCAGTTCACGGGCGAGGTGTTTGCGTTCCTGTTCACGCTCGGTCAGCAGACGGCGTTGCGCAGCCTGAAGCGCGGTATTGGCCTGATTGAGCGCTTTAACCTGTTTGGATAGCTGCGCGAGTAACTGCTGGTTAAGGTTATCCTGCTGGACGAGGTCGCGTTCGAGCAGTTTCTGTTGATGATACAGCTTGTCGGCTTTTTCGCGCGCGCTGTAGTAATTCTCCAATGCCCAGATCGCCGGGGTGTGCTGCTGCTGGTCATTGATGCCGACCAGCGCCGCAACGATTTCTTCTCGATTGGTTTCATCGGTGCGGTAAGTCGCCACCACCTGACCCTTGCGCAGAACCACAATGCGATCTGTCACCGCGAAAAGATGGTCGAGATTGGTGCTGCTGAAAATGACCGCAGACTTTTGCCGCTGCCATTCCTGAATGATCGAAAGCAGCTTTTGCTGGTAGGAATAGCTCAACTGCGTGGTTGGTTCATCCACAAATATGAGCTGCGCTTTGCGGGTAATGGCTCTGGCAATCGCCACGAGCTGGCGCTGTTCACTCGAAAGATTCATGACTTTCTCGCGCAGGGTGCGAAAGTGGACACCGATTTCTTCCAGAATGCGGGTCGCTTCCTGATCCATGCGTGATTCGTTTGGAACGGGTAATGAGATCCACTTTCTGATGAGCGGGGTACGGATTTCATTTCCCAGAAAAATATTACTGGTAATATCGAGACGGTCTACCAGCAGTGGTTCCTGATGAATGACTTCGATGCCCACACTCTGGGGCCTAAAGGGCCATTGCAGGCGTTTTTCATTAAGGAACACCTGGCCGGAACTGGGGGGGTGCAGCCCGCCGATTAACATCGCAATCACCGATTTGCCCGAACCACTCAGACCGGTCAGACCGATGACCTCATTAGGATAGACCTCAAAACTCACGTCGCGAATCGCTTGCAGCGTGCCAAAACTCTTTGAAAGATTGGCGACCCTTAAAATGGGTTCCATAACTTTACTTTTTATGAACTATTGGGACATTATTCGAGAATTTCAACTGCCTGCCGGGCCAGCAGAACATCATCCGACTCTGGCAGTCCACTGATGCCGATGCCGCCAATGACGGTGCCCTGATAGATGATCGGAACGCCACCGCCCCAACCTGTGTAACGCAAATCGCCAAAGTTTGTCATGGGAAAGTTTTCCTGCCGGGATCGTTCTCCAAGCAGGCCAGACTCGCCGCGTTCACGGGCCGCCGTGAACGCCTTGTGGATCGCATTATTGATGGATGCCAGCGGACAGCCATCTGTTCGCAGGAACGCTATCAGTTCGCCGTGTTCATCGACGACAGCTACTGCCGCCCCTTTCGCATCCGCTTCCAGTTTCTGCTGAACGAACGTCACAATGCGACTGGCGTCGTAATGGGAAAGTTTGTAAGCCTGATACATACGGTAATTCTTACCTTTCCAGCCCGAAAATGCCGGCGCTTCTGGTACGGCTGTGCGTGAAAGCCGGAACCTGCTTCAAACCCTCCAGACCCTGCTGAAAGACAGGATGGTCTGAAGACAGGGGCAAGGTGACAATCTGGCCGGTGACGCCCGATAAATATGCGCCCAGCGCCAGTTCCAGGGCGCGCTGGCCGGCATCCGCCGAGGCGAGCGGGGCACGCTTTTCGCGGATAGCGGTACTGAAATCATGCCACAGGTCAGTAAATGAACGCCCGATATTGTCCATGTGGGTCGGCAGATTATCGAGCCTGTGATCCGTGCGTTCCCAGCCGCGCACACTGTACAGTTCGGCAGGCTGGTTGAAGCCGCTGGTCTGATATTGATTATAACGCATCCGCAGGTGGCCTTCGCTGCCGCTGGCGTCAACCCCGCCCACGCCCTGACCCCAGCCCATATGGATCACGGCGTAGCCTGTCGGAAAAGCGATCTGAACAAGGGCTAAATCTTCGACCTGCGGTCTGCGTGTCTGATAGGTGGGTGCGTCCACAAAAGCCATCACCTGTTCGGCAGGCGCGCCAAACAGCCACTCCGTCAGATAGACTGCGTGAATCATATCCATCAGCACGCCGCCGCCAGCCGCTAACGTATGCCGCCAGTCACTCTGGTACTCGGCTGCGCCGGGGTTATCGATCACACCCAGATAGTGCATGGTCAGGACACGCAGGTCGCCGATTGCGCCGCTGGCGATAAGCTGTTTGATCTGACGATATTCGGGGAAGAAATGATAGTTATGCACAATGCCAAAGGTGAGACCGGCATTTCGTGCCGCAGCGATCAATTCGGCGGCGACAGCGGGAACAGTGGCAAGGGGCTTTTCACTGAGGACATGTTTGCCTGCGGCGATGGCATCCAGCACGATCTGGCGGCGGAACTGCTGTGGGACTGTGATGACCACTGCATCGACATCACTGCGCGCCAGAATGTCCTGATAATTTTCGTAAATGTGGCGGTCTTCCAGGTTGAACCATGCCTGACCGATGGAGCGGCGGGCAGGGGTAATATCGGCCAGAGCCATAAGCTGTACATCGGGTAAAGACGTTAGTGCGGGCCGGTGACCATAGCTGACGACATTGCCACAGCCAATCAGGCCAACACGGAGAAGAGCGGACATGCAGTAAACTCCTTACAAAAGCAGAATTTTTCAAAAACTAACACGCATCTTAACAGGACCGGCACCTGCCCGCAATATCTCTAATGCACTTCCTGCATGAGCGTTATAATAGGACGCAATTTATTTCCTTGATGGAGATGTCTTATGACTGTCAATATCGGAATAATCGGGGCCGGACGCATCGGGAAGGTTCACGCCGATGCGCTGACACGCCGCATCGCGGGTGTCAAGGTGCTGGCGATTGCCGATGTGAACGCGCAGGCTGCACAGGCCGCAGGGGCCGAATATGGTATCCCGCAGGCCAGTGACAATTATCGCGATGTGCTGAACAACGCGGCTGTTCAGGCGGTGGTGATCTGTTCATCGACTGATACACACTCGCAGTTCATTACCGAAGCGGCGCAGGCCAGCAAACATATTTTCTGTGAAAAGCCGATTGATTTTGATCTGGGGCGGATTGATGCTGCGCTGGCTGCCGCAGACCAGGCCGGGGTGAAATTGCAGATTGGCTTCAACCGCCGCTTTGACCCTAATCATGCGCGGGTGAAACAGGCGGTAACTAATGGGGACATCGGGACGCCGCATTTGCTGCACATCATCAGCCGTGACCCGGCTCCGCCGCCTCTGTCCTATGTCAAGGTATCGGGCGGCATGTTTCTGGACATGACCATTCATGACTTTGACATGGCGCGCTTTCTGATCGGCTCTGAAGTCGAGGAGATTTACGCGGCGGCTGGTGTGATGGTGGACCCGGCGATTGGCGAAGCCGGTGATGTGGACACCGCGATGATTACGCTGAAGTTTGCCAACGGCGTGATCGGTGTAATCGATAACAGCCGGAAGGCCGTCTATGGCTATGACCAGCGTGTTGAAGTGTTCGGCAGCAAAGGTTCTGCCAGCACCGGCAACTGGTATCCCAACGCGGTGACTATCAGCGATGCGCAGAATGTCCGGCGTGACCTGCCGCTGAACTTTTTTATGGATCGGTATACCGAAAGTTACGTGGCGGAGATGCGGGCGTTTATCGATGCGATTGAACACGATAAGCCCAGCCCGGTGGCAGGGCGTGAAGGTCGTATCCCGGTAGTGATGGGGCTGGCGGCACGTAAATCCTATGCGGAAAACCGGCCCGTGCGGTTGGATGAGATCGGTTAGGCGGGCTATAATCACAGAAATTACTGGTTCATAATTTCAGGATGGCTACCTTGAGCAAAACATATGATTCACTGCACATGGGGCGCAGTTCGATTGATCTGTACTCCAATGACGTGGGTTCTCCCTTTGTGGATATTACCAGCTTCGCGGCCTACGTGGGTGGGTCGCCAACCAATATCAGTGTGGGCGCACGCCGGCTTGGTCTGAACGCGGCGCTGCTCACCGCTGTGGGCACGGACCCGGTGGGCGATTTTATTCTCCATTTTCTCAACAATGAGGGCGTGGTGACGCAGTTTATCCCACGCAAAGCGCAGCATGTCAGCAGCGCGGTGGTATTGGGCATTGAGCCACCCGATAAGTTCCCGCTGGTGTACTACCGCGATAACTGCGCGGACATCAACCTGACGATTGACGATGTACTGGCCGCGCCGATTGATGACT
>CAZKIB010000127.1:6368-8789 GCA_964552425.1 uncultured Anaerolineaceae bacterium
GTAAAGAGCCGAGCCGCAGCGCGACCATGTTCGCCGCGCAGCAGGCCCGGCAGAACGGCGCGAAAGTGGTGTTTGATCTCGACTTCCGGCCCAACCAGTGGCACGACGTGCGCGCGTTTGGTGTGGTGGTGCGTTCGGTACTGCCGCTGGTAGATGTGGTGATCGGTACAGAAGACGAAGTAAATGCCTCGACGATTCGCGACCTTGCGCAGATGAAACTCACGCATTCGCAGATTTCCGACACAAAAGTGATGGGCGACACCGAAGGCGCGATTGCCGGGATGCTGGCGCTGGGGCCGGAAGCGGTGGTCGAGAAGGTCGGCTCGAAGGGCGCGCGTGTACATCTCAAGAGCGGTGAGGTCATTGATGCGCCGGGCTTCCCGGTAGAGATTTATAACGTGCTGGGCGCGGGTGACGCTTTTGGGGCGGGGTTTGTCTACGGCATGGTTCACGGCTGGGACTGGTATCGCTCGGCGCGGCTGGGGAATGCCTGTGGCGCGATTGTGGTGACCAAACATGGCTGCGCGAATTTCATGCCGACCATGCCGGAGATTGAGGTGTTTGTTCAGCCATATGGGGGATTGGATTGAGTGCTAATGGACAAACCAATTAGACTACTACTGATGATGCCGACAGCGGGCTTCAGCCCGTTGTGCAAGGGGCTAAAGCCACCTTGTCTATTGTGAGCATCCTTTTTGTTTTATCCATAAGTGCCTGGTGCATAGTGATTAGTGGGGAGTGGATGCTGGTGGCTGTTAGCAAATTCAAGGATTTGATTGCGTGGCAGAAAGCGCGGGAGCTTACCAGGGCAATATATCAAACAACGACGCTCACTCCATTTGCGAGAGATTTTGCTTTAGTCGATCAGATCAGACGCGCCGCGATTTCGGTCATGTCAAACATTGCTGAAGGATTTGACCGGGAAGGACCAGTGGAATTCCATCGATTTCTGATGATTGCAAAGGCATCCTGCGCGGAAGTTCGCAGCCAACTATATGTTGCCCTTGATGTTGGGTATCTGGAGTCACAGCAATTTGATGAACTCATGGCTTTGGCAAATGAAACCGGGCGAGTACTCAATGGTCTGCGGTTATCCATCAAGCGAAAGTTCTGGGCACTAAGCACTTTGTACTGGGCACTTCCGAAAGGACTTAGATGATGCAATATACAGCAGCAAACATGCTGGTACGGTCTCAGGATATGGGTGGAACCGGAGTGTTCGCGCGGGTGCGGGCCGAGGATGCCGGTTGGGAACATCTCAATATGGCGGCGCTGCGGCTGAATCGGGGTGAAACCTTTGCCGATCATACGGGTGAGTATGAAAACGCGCTGGTGATCCTGAGCGGTGTGTGCAGTGTGCGCAGCAGCAAGGGTAATTTCGAGCAGGTGGGCCGCCGTCCAAACGTCTTCAGCGGAATGCCCTACGCGGTTTATCTGCCGCGCCGCACCGATTTTGAAATTGAGGCGCTGACGGATGGCTTTGAAGTGGCCTCCTGCTGGGTTGCCACTGACCGGGATTATCCGGCGCAGTTGGTGACACCGAAAGACTGCCCGATTGAGCTGCGCGGTGGGGGCAACGCCTCGCGGCAGATCAACGGCATTATTCCGCCAGGGTTCAACTGCCATCGCATCGTGGCGGTGGAGGTGTATACGCCAAGCGGCAACTGGTCAAGTTATCCGGGTCACAAGCATGATGTGCATCGGGAAGACGCCCAGGGGAACGTGCTGGAAGCGGACCTGGAGGAAATTTACTTCTACAAGTTTGACCGGCCCGGCGGTTATGCCTACCAGCGGGTATACAACGACAGCCGCAGCATTGACGCGGTGATGATGGCACAGCAGCATGACGCGGTGCTTGTGCCGGAAGGTTATCATCCAGTGGTCAGCGCGCATGGCTATACGACCTATTATCTCAACTTTCTGGCGGGTTCGGCGCAGTCACTGGCGAACAGCGATGACCCGGATTACGCCTGGGTGAAGGATACCTGGACCTTCAAGGACCCGCGCCTGCCGATAGTCGATATGGGCATGGAGCCGAGGAAGTAAAGTGGCGTAATTGAAATCTATAGATGATGGGTCCTTTATCAAAGAGCTAACCGGCTAAAATATATCTGAGAAAGGGATTTTCTGATGAATCCTAAACGTTTAACAATGGCGCAGGCACTGATCCTGTACCTCGCTAACCAGTATGTGGAGCGGGATGGGAAGGAGAACCCGTTTTTTGCTGGGGCATGGGGCATCTTCGGGCATGGCAATGTCGCCGGGGTGGGGCAGGCGCTGCAACAGTATGCAGATCGATTCCGCTACTACCAGTCGCGCAACGAACAGGCCCAGGTACATACGGCGGTGGCCTTCGCCAAGATGAAAAATCGCCTGCAAACCTTCGCCTGCACCTCGTCGATTGGCCCCGGCGCGACCAAT
>CAZKIB010000127.1:8918-11283 GCA_964552425.1 uncultured Anaerolineaceae bacterium
GGAATCGGAACATTCGCAGGATGTATCCGTGAACGACTGCTTCAAACCCGTGTCGCGCTACTGGGATCGCATCTCCCGGCCAGAACAGTTGATTACCACGCTGCCGGAAGCCATGCGCGTGCTGACTTCTCCGGCGGAAACCGGCGCGGTGACGCTGGCGCTGCCGCAGGACACGCAGACGGAAGCGTTTGACTATCCAGCGACCATGTTTGAAAAGCGGGTCTGGCGCATCCCGCGCAACCGGCCCGATGCCAACTGGATCAGACAGGCTGCGGAATGGATTCGCGCCAGCAAAAAGCCGCTGATCGTGGCGGGCGGCGGCGTGCATTACAGCGAAGCGAATGCCGCGCTCCAAGCCTTTGTGGACAGGGCTGGCATTCCGGTGGGCGAGTCTCAGGCCGGGAAAGGCGCGCTGCTCTACAATCACCCACTTAACCTGGGCGCGATTGGCACGACGGGAACCGAAGGCGCGAACGTCATGGCGCGGGAAGCTGATCTGATTATCGGCATTGGCACACGCTACAGCGATTTTACGTCAGCCTCCAAGACGGCTTTCCAGAACCCGGATGTGCGCTTTATCAATATCAATGTGGCGGAGTTTGATGCCTACAAGCACAACGCGCTGCCGCTGGTCGGGGATGCGCGGGTGACACTGGAAGAGCTGAGCGAAGTCCTCGGCGGTTATCAGGTGGATTCGGATTATCGCGCGCGGGCGCAGCAGTTCAACATCAGTTGGGATGCTGAAGTCGAGCGCATCTACAATCTGGAACATGGCCCGCTCATCAGCCAGGGTGAGGTGATCGGCGTGGTCAACACGCTGTCCAGAGCGCAGGACGTGGTTCTGTGTGCGGCGGGCAGTCTGCCGGGGGATCTGCACAAGCTGTGGCGCACCCGCGACCTGAAAGGCTATCACCTGGAATATGGCTACTCCACAATGGGTTATGAAATTGCCGGTGGCCTGGGTGTGAAGATGGCCGCACCCGAACGCGATGTGTATGTCATGATCGGGGATGGTTCCTTCCTGATGATGAATACCGAAATCGTGACGATGGTGCAGGAGAAGGCCAAGGTCATCATCGTTGTGCTGGATAATCACGGATTTGCGAGCATCGGCGGTTTGTCCAAGTCGGTGGGCAGCGATGGCTTTGGAACCAAATATCGCTACCGCACCGGGTCAAGTCATCTGGATGGTGACACCCTGCCGATTGATTTCGCGGCCAATTGTGCCAGTCTGGGTGCGCATGTTATCAGGGCCAGTAATCGCGATGATCTGGCGGATGCAGTGCGTGAAGCGCAGCAGCATCAGGGTGGCCCGGTGTGCATCGTGATTGAGGTAGATCGCAGACAGCGCGTGGGCGGGTACGAAAGCTGGTGGGATGTGGCAGTGGCGGAGGTGGCTGAAAACCCGGCAGTGCATCAGGCTCGTGAAGACTATGAAGCAGCAAAAGCACGCGAACAGTATTATCTGTAGAGTGTAACATGGAATTTGCCGAACTTGCGGCATGTACAGAGTTATTCGTCAGAACTACGAGTCGTATGAAACGTCACTCTATTTTCGTGCCTGGACGGATGAAGAAATCGCCCTGGGGTTTGTCGGCGATGTTGGTGACCTGGTCAAGCTGGTGCAGGCGAAAAACGGTATTCGCGGCGCTGCCAATGTGGACGCCAATCTGGAACATGAACTGGCTGACTGTCTGTGGTCCGTGATGGTTCTGGCACAGGCTTACGGCATTGATCTGGAGCAGGCGTTTATCAAAACGATGGATGATCTGGAGCAGCATCTCTAAGGAATCGAGGAAAAGGAATGACCATCAGAATTGCCAACGCCCCGGTATCATGGGGTATCTATGAATTTGAAGGAGCGGCTCAGAAATTTACTTACACCCAGGTGCTGGATGAAATTGTCGAGGCGGGTTACACCGGCATTGAACTTGGCCCCTGGGGGTTTCTGCCGACGGATGCCGGTCAACTACGCGAAGAACTCGACCAACGCAGTCTCAAACTGCTGTCTTCGTTCGTGCCAGTTAGGCTGGTAGATCGCGCCGCGCATGAAGCCGGTGAACAGCACGCCATGCAGGTGGGCCGGCTGCTGG
This sequence comes from uncultured Anaerolineaceae bacterium, assembly GCA_964552425.1. Lineage (GTDB taxonomy): Bacteria > Chloroflexota > Anaerolineae > Aggregatilineales > Phototrophicaceae. The sequence goes on from CAZKIB010000127.1 coordinate 11,012, forward strand.
CGGCGCTCGGCGCGCCTTATATCGTGCTGGCGGACGACAACGGCAGCGTGCCTGAACTGGTGAAACAGGCCGGTCAGCGCAGCGGGTCGAAGCTTACGGCGGATGAGTGGGATGTGTTTGCCGATGGTGTGAACCGCATTGCTCGTAAAATCAACGACGATCTGGGCCTTAAGATCGTGTTTCACCATCACTGCGGCGGGTATGTCGAAACGCCAGAAGAGTCGCGCCAGTTACTCGCGCGGGCCGATCAGGACCTGGTGGGTCTGTGTCTG
>CAZKIB010000127.1:11351-12519 GCA_964552425.1 uncultured Anaerolineaceae bacterium
GGCGAACGGGTGCGCTATCTGCACCTCAAGGATTGCAGCCGGGAGATCGCAGAGCGCGCCCGACGCGAAAAGCTGGATTATTTTCAGGCGACAGCGGCAGGGGTGTTCTGCGAACTGGGGGATGGCGAGGTCGATTTTCCAACTGTGATTTCGGAGATGGAAAAACTCGGCTATGACGGCTGGGCAATTGTCGAACAGGATGTGCTGACCGACGATTTGCAGGCCCCCAAACGCAGCGCACAGCGCAACCGCGAATACCTGCGTGGACTCGGTTTATAACGACATTGTTCACGGCGCTCTCATATGATTTCGGTAGGATAACACCTTTGCTGTAGGGAGTGAGAGCGCTGTGAAAAAATATCGCCTGCCGCTGCTGTTTGCCATTCTTCTGATCTTCTGGCTGGCTGTCGGGCAGCAGTTGATTGACCAGTTGACCACCCCCACTCTGGACGCGGTGAATGGTTTGCCGACAGGTGTGGAACTGCAAGGGGCGCTGTACTATACGCAGGGTTTTGACGGCATCTGGCAGATAGATATGTCCAACGGGGCGGTCAGCCAGTGGTGGCAGCCGCCTGACGGAGGACTGGTTACAGGCATCGCTGCATCGCCGGATGGCACACGGCTGGCGATTGCCTATGCGCCGCCGGCTGAAGAAGGCTTTCAGGTTGGCACAACTGATCTCTATCTGTCCGGTCGTGACCAGCCCGATCTCGAACCTGTCTTTATCCGGGAAATCCGCAACGAATCCTATCGCAACCCGGCCTGGTCGCCGGACGGTCAGCGGCTGTATTTCACGCATCTGAAGCCCCGGTTGAACGCGAATGGAGCGCCGGCCGGCATTGACCTGACCGTTGAACGGGTCACACTGAACGATCTCACAAACTCGGAAATTGTGCTGTCTGGCGCAGAACAGCCTGTACTGTCACCAGACAGCGCGCAAATCGCTTATATCAGCTTTGATCCGGGCAGCTATGCACAGGGTATGGCGCTGGTGAATATGGAAAATTTGCAGGCTGTACGTGAACTCGTTGCCAGTGGGTCTTTCCAGGCTGTCACCAGCCCACGATTTGCGTCTGACGGCCAGAGCATCGTGTTCAGCGCGTCCGGCGAGATGCAGTCAGCCTCTGCCCGCACTGGCATTGTGCGCGCACATGGTTTGCCCTGGAAT
>CAZKIB010000127.1:12529-12808 GCA_964552425.1 uncultured Anaerolineaceae bacterium
AGATCTGGCGCATATCGTTGGCGGATGGCACACTGGAAAGACTGACGCCCGCCACTTTAGATGGCCCCTGGACGACGTGGTCGCCGAGTGGTGAGCATCTGGCGGTGCTGGCGGCTGAAGGCGTTTTTGTGATCCATGAGGGGCGATTCTACAGGCTGGCAGATGTGACCAACGAAGGTGAGATTACCTGGGCAGGAGGGATATGAACACGGCGGAGCATCGGCGGCTGCAAGATTCGGAAGATCGCACGGCGGACTGGAAAAACTGGGGGCCGTATCT
>CAZKIB010000127.1:12841-19498 GCA_964552425.1 uncultured Anaerolineaceae bacterium
AACGCGCCTGGGGGACCGTGCGTGAAGATTACAGCGTGAACGGGGACGCCTGGAATTACTTTCCGCACGATCATGCTCGCAGTCGGGCCTATCGCTGGAATGAAGATGGCCTGGGCGGGTTCTGCAACCGTTATCAGAATATCTGCCTTGCGGTGGCCCTGTGGAACGAACATGACCCGATCCTCAAGGAGCGCCTGTTCGGACTGACCAACACGGAAGGCAATCACGGCGAGGATGTCAAGGAATTTTATTATTACCTGGATGGTTTGCCATCGCACGCTTACATGCGGATGCTGTACAAATATCCGCAGACTGCTTACCCCTATGAGGACTTGATCCGGGAGAACGAGCGGCGCGGCTATCACCAGCCCGAATATGAACTTCACGACGCGCTTGAAAATGTGTTTCGCACAGGTCGCTATTTCGATGTGTTCATCGAATACGCCAAAATGGACGAGGACGATATTTTGTGCCGGCTTCATATCGTGAATCGCGGGCCAGACCCGGCGCCTGTTCACGTGCTGCCGCACCTGTGGTTTCGCAACACCTGGTCCTGGGGATATGATAAGCAGCGCCCGGTACTGCGGGCACTTGCAGGCGATACCATTCATGCCTTCGAACGCCATATCGGGGATCGCTGGTGGTATGTGACTGCGGACGGGGCGGATGGCGAACTGCTGTTCACCGAAAATGACACGAATTTCGAGCGGTTATATCGCCAGCCCAACCAGGTGCTTTATGTAAAGGATGGCATCCACCAGTATGTGATAGACCGATTGCCGGATCGTATAAACCCTGAGCGGGTGGGCACGAAGGCAGCGGCACACTTTCGCGCGGTGCTGGAACCGGGAACCTCTCTGACAGTGCGGGTCCGATTTGCCGATTCCGCTCAATCCACGCCATTTGCGGATTTTGATGTGATTTTTGACCAGCGTGTGCAGGAAGCCGATGAGTTTTACGCGGCCATTCAGCCGGCATCCATGACCGATGATGAACGGCGGGTGCAAAGGCAGGCTTATGCCGGGTTGATATGGAACAAACAATTTTATCATTTCAGCGTGGGGTTGTGGCTGGAGGGCGACCCGGCTTTTCCGCCGCCGCCTGCTGAACGGCATCGGATTCGCAACGCGGACTGGCCTCATGTGTATACTCTGGATGTGCTTTCGATGCCGGACAAATGGGAATATCCCTGGTTCGCGGCCTGGGACCTGGCATTCCATGCGGTTTCTCTGGCATTGATCGACCCGGAATGGGCCAAACGCCAATTGATCCTGCTGCTGCGCGAATGGTATATGCACCCCAACGGCCAACTGCCGGCCTATGAATGGACATTCAGCGATGTCAATCCGCCAGTCCATGCCTGGGCTGCCTGGAAAGTGTATGCGATCAGCCGGGATACAACTGGCAAAGCAGATACGGATTTTCTGGAACGGGTCTTTCATAAACTGCTGCTTAACTTTACGTGGTGGGTCAACCGCAAGGATCGGGATGGCAACAACGTGTTCGCGGGCGGTTTTCTGGGGTTGGACAATATCGGTGTGTTTGACCGCAGCGCGGAACTGCCGCACGGAGGCCATCTTGAACAGGCGGACGGCACAGCCTGGATGGCGATGTACTGTCTGAACATGCTGACGATTGCGCTGGAACTGGCTCAGGTGAAATCGGCTTATGAAGATGTAGCGACGAAGTTTTTTGAGCATTTTGTCTATATCTCCAATGCGTTTTATCACCCGAAGGGGCATCATCTGAGTCTCTGGGATGAGGAGGATGGCTTTTTTTACGATATTCTCCATGTACCCAATGGGACGCATGTCCGGTTAAAAACACGCTCATTTGTAGGGTTAATTCCGCTGCTGGCCGTAACGCATATCACCCCGGATCAGCTTGGCAGACTGCCACGTTTTCGGCGGCGTACCGAGTGGTTTGTCAAATACCGTCCGCATCTGGTCGAAAACCTGACATGGCTGACTCAGGCCGGCGCAGAAGGGGATTATCTGCTGTCCATTGTGAACCAGGACAAGCTGGCACGGATTTTGTCGCGGGTGCTGAACACCAATGAATTTCTGTCTGACTATGGCTTGCGGTCACTTTCGCGCTTTCATGCCGAAAATCCGTACACGTTTTATGACGGGCAGGCCACCTATCGGGTAGGCTACGAACCGGCGGAATCGCAGACCTGGCTGTTTGGTGGAAACTCCAACTGGCGCGGACCGATCTGGTTTCCGATAAACTATCTGGTGATCGAGGCCCTGCGGGAGTTTTATCATTATTGCGGGGACGAAGTCACTGTTGAAGTCCCCACCGGAAGCGGTCATTACTCGAATCTGTCAGGCGCAGCCGATGAACTGGCGCGACGGTTGACGGCTATTTTTCTGAAAGATCATTCCGGCCAGCGTCCGGTATATGGCAACAACCGATTGCTACGGGACGACGACCACTGGCGGGACCACGTGCTGTTTTACGAGTATTTTCACGGTGACAGCGGCCTGGGCCTGGGCGCGAGTCACCAGACCGGCTGGACCGCGCTGGTTGCCAATCTGCTGCATGAGCTGGCGGTTGGACGCCGGATGCCCCGTTAGAGTTTGATAAACTCGTCTGTCAGCTTCGGGCGCGGCTTGTCCTGCTGGTCGACAATCCCGTAGCCGTCGTCCATGCCCTGACCCCAGGCGAACCACATGGCCGCTGCGACTTTGTGCGCGTGCGTGGATTTCAGGCGGCCAATGAACTCGCCGGCATAACGCGCAATGGCTTCGGGCGTTTCTTTGGGTGAGTTGAGTACACCCCATTCCGTAATCCACAGCGGCCAGCCCGGCATGAGCGCGGCGTAGGCGTTGACTTCATCGTCGATGTGCCCATACTGGCGGAAGCGCGCTTCGGTTTGCGCATCTCCCCGGCCATAGGAATGGCAGGCGATGCCATCGGGCCGGATATTTTCGGGCATGGCCGCGAGAGTCTTACGCGCATAGTCGACTCCGGCGACTGGTCCGGTGGCGTGACCGCCGGTAATGACCAGCGCGTTTGGGTCAGCCGCACGGATGGCGCTGATGGATTTCGCCAGCATGTAAGCGTAATCTGCCGGGGGAATGGGCACGGACGCCCGCGCGCCTTCCGAGGCATCCATTTCATTCCATATCTGATAGGCATGAACGAGGTTCTGGCCCTTATACTGCGCGGCGATGCGTCCGCTCATGATGGCGAACTTGTCGCCAAGATCGCGCCAGCGGACACTGCTCATATCCAGCCAGTTGTAACCCGCGCCTTCGCCAAAGGTCTGATGGGTGAAAACCAGCAGCACCTTGATCCCGGCGCGGGCATAGCGTTCGATGAGCGGGCGATAACGCCGGTAGGTTGCATCAAGGTCGGTATTGCCGTAGCGGGATGGATCGCTGATGGGCTTATCCGGGTTCAGGGATACGTTGTAGGGCAGCCTTACCCATCCTAGCTGGCCGAGACGTGCCGGGTCGGGCCGCCCCAGCGGATGCAGCAGGTCGAGGTTCACCCCGGTGAGATTGGCCTGAATAGTCTTTTTAGGCAGTGTCCCTTTGAGGACTGTGAAAAACCACGCGGCGACATACCCTTCGATTCCATTCGGGGCGTGAACTTGCAGCCATTGATCCTTCACACCGACTTTTGGGAGCGCTGTGGCTCGTGGTTCCAGTACGTGCAAGACATCGCCGCGTGAAACCTGTCCAACAGGTTCGCCATCCACCGGACGGGCGCGAACGCGAACGCGATCCTCGGCCGGCGTGATGAGCAGCGTGTCTACGGGCGTGGGGGTGGGAGCAGGTTCGGGAGCCGGTTCCGGTACAGGTCCCGGCAGCGGGGCGGTGGGCCGGTAGATGGTAAAGAACCACGCGGCGACATAACCTTCCGTTCCACCGGATGTGCGGACGTAAAGCCACTGGTTCTGGACGCCAATTTTTTGCAGGGCGGCGGCACGCGGTTCGATGACCTGTAACACGTCGCTGCGCGACACCTGACCGACGGCTTCTCCATCTATCGGGTGGGCACGCACGCGAATGCGGTCTTCTATGGGTGTAATGCGCACCGGGTCTTCGGGTGTGGGCGCGGGCGGCGGCGCAGGTGTGGGCGCAGGAGCGGGGGCTGGTTCAGGTTCCGAATCCGCCGGTTCGTACTTTGTAAAGAACCACGCCGCGACAAAACCCTCGGTTCCATCTGGTGTGCGGACTTGCAGCCATTCATTCTGCACACCGATTTTGGGGAGCGCTGCTGCGGCTTTTTCAATGACTTCGAGAATATGACCCTGCGAAACCAATCCCAGCGATTCGCCATCCACTGGACGCGCCCGCACACGGATGTGGTCACTGGTTGGGGTTACATAGAGGGATGTTTCGGGTTCTGGCTGTGGCAGTGGAGTCTGATGGACCGTGAAAAACCAGGCTGCCACATACCCCTGAATATTGCCCTGAATTTGAACATTCAGCCATTCACCGGGCGTACCCACTTTGGGCCTGGGTGTAAGGTTCGATCACTTCCACAATATCGCCGCGCGACAGGCTGCCCACAATCTGACCATCCACTGCCCGCGCGCGGACACGGATACGATCTTCGGTGGCAGACAAATAAAATCTGGCAGGGTCTAGCGGGGGTGGCGCTGGCGGTGGTGCAGGTGGTGTGATTGCGCCGCGCACCTGGACAGGCTGGCCTTTCACGTAGATGTTGCCATTGGCATCACCCTGAAGCTGCCAGTCCCCCTGCCGCACCAGATTGACCCAGAAATCCCCCCGGACGCGCAAACCGGGCAGATTATCGCGCAGCGCCTGGCGGTCATGCGAGATTTTACGAAGTTCCGCCACGCGGGTGATAAGCTGCGCTTCGGATAAACTATTCTGACCGATCAAAGACCGTTCGCGCACGCCCAATTCGCGTTCGGCCATGCGCAGGAAACCATCTCCAACCCCAAAGTTGATGCCGATGTCAAAGAGCAGCGCCCAGGCCAGCGGGGTCTGAAGTCCGCGTGGCGTGATGGCGATGCGCTTAACCGGTTCCCAATACTGGTTCGCCGCTTCGTCATCCTGTATCTGCTGCATGACGGTCTCGCCGGCCGCTGCAATCAACAGGTCACGAAGCTGCTGGTTGGTTCGTAAACTCGCATCGCGCGCCAGAATGCGCCCCTGAAAAGCGCGCAGGGTGAGGGCTGTTGGCGTGGTGGATTGGGAGAGATATTTTTCAACGATGCGGCCCAGCGTGCCCGATGCCAGTGTGAACTGAAAACGTCCGTAGCTGATGATTCCGCTGTCATAATTCTGATAAGTTTGGTAGCCGCCGCCTTCAAAACGAGCGGTAATCGCGAAGGCGGCATCACGCACACGCAGTTCGTCATTCATCCGGCAGTTTCCCCAAAATGTGGAAGCGCATCTTCTGCAAATCTTTGCCCTGAGTATATGCGATTGTCGAAAATCCGGCGACCTGTGCCTTAGTGGATGCGAACCCCTTCGACGCCACTGCGGAAACGCACCGGCAGACCCCCGGCCTGTTCAATGGCCGACTCCACTGCGGGTCGTCGGGTTTCTGGCGCAATCGCAAACATGCAGTCGCCGCCCCCCGCGCCAGATAGTTTCGCACCGTATGCGCCCGCTTCACGCGCGGCGAAGATAAGCTGCGCCAGCGGCAGAGTGTTCACACCGAACGAATCCAGGATGCCCTGATGGATGTTCATCAAATCCCCGAAAGTGTGCCAGTCTGCCTGCAAAACTGCCTGGCGTCCTTCGCTGGCAAGTTCGCCGAGCATTGTCAGCAGGGGATCCATCAACTGCGGCTGGCGGGCACGCAGTTCAGCCACCTGTCCGATCAGGTTGGTGGTGCTGACTTTTGAACCACTGTATCCAATAACAAGCGGTAATTCACCGGTAGATAACGGTTCGATCACTTCGCCCTTATTCACGTAATACAGCGTGCCGCCGTACACCGCTGCGGCTAAATCCACGCCAGAGCCAGTGCGCTGCACATCGAGAATGGCGGCATAGGCCAGGTCGAATAATTCGCGCGGTGTCAGGCTGATATTCTGAAGGTAAGCAGCAGCGGCCAGAGCAGCAGCGGTGATGGCCGATGAACTGCCGAGACCGTAGGTGATGCGCGGGCCGTCCGTCACGATTTTGAAGCCGTTTTGTGTTGGAAAATGCTGGATGAACTGCTTGAGCGCTGCTTCTACAAAGGCGGTTTCTCGCTGGTTCTGGGCGTCAAGAGCATCAAGTGCTACCTGATAGACTTTGTCTTGTGCGCGTAAATCGGGTGTGTCGATCTCGACTATCGGGGTGTTGTGGGTTTGTATGGTGACACTGAAACGCAGGTCCACCGTTGTAACCAGACAGGGATAACCATAGACGGCGGCGTGGTCGCCCATGAGAACGAGCTTGCCGGGTGCTGAGGCGGTAACGGCGGTCATGCGGCTTGCCTCCGAAGTGCTTAACAGGCGCTGTATCCTGTGGTATTGTAGTGGCGTTTCCGTTCACAGGACAGGCTGGTTCGATGAAAAAAGCAACCGCGTTGGCCCATGCGAATCTGGCGTTTGTGAAATACTGGGGAAAGCGCGATTCGACTCTGAATATCCCGCTGAATAATTCCATCTCCATGAATTTGAGCGCGGCTCGTACCACCACCACCGTAAATTTCGATGAGTCATTTGCCGAAGATCGG
>CAZKIB010000128.1:0-12056 GCA_964552425.1 uncultured Anaerolineaceae bacterium
CGTTACGGTGTGATACAGGCCGAACAACGTCCATACCGCCAGCAGCGCCAGGGCGAGGATGCGGCGGCGTTCGGCCAGGGTCGCCAGTCCCAAACCGAGCAGTAAGGCCAGCAGCGGCCACAGCGGCATCAGATAGCGCGTGCGGTTGGGCGTGATAATGGCGGTAATCTCATTCAGGATGATCGTCAGAACCAGCATGATGAACAGCAGGAAGATCACCATACCGGCCTGTCGCAGCCTGTGCATCCACAATAAAGCAGCCGTTAGCGCCAGCAGGCCCACCAGCAGACCGACCTGCCCGCTGCTGAACCAGTACGCCAGCGCCTGCACAACACCGGCTGCATCCAGCGCGATGTCTTCCCGGCTGCCGTAACGCGCGCCGCCAAGAATCACACTCAGCCAGGGCAGAAACAACAGGCCCGCGGCCCCCAGTGTCGCGCTGATCGCCAGCCAGCGGCGGTTCTTTGGCGCGAACAGCAGGTGATACAGGCCAAGCGCACCCAACGGCACAAACCCGATCACATGGGTGTAGATCAGACTCAACGCTCCCAGAAACAGCGCCGGCCACAACCACAGCGCCGGGCGAATCAACACCCGCCGGTAGACCCACACCGTAAAGATGGTCAGCAGGGCCACCAGCGTATACATGCGGATTTCGTGCGTGAAGTGGATAAAAAACGGGCTCACACCCAGGACTGTGCCCGCGTATAAACCGGCGCGTGGGGAGAACCAGTCCCGCCCGGCCCGGTAAGTCCAGGCGGCGGCCAGCATTCCAAACCCCAGTGACAGCGCCCGCAGCGCCAGCGGCGACCAGCCCACCAGCGCGGCCCATCCGCTGAGAACAAAAAAGTAACCCGGTGTGTGCTGCGGGCTGTTGACCTGCACCGATTCCCAGACCTGCGCCGGGTTGAACGGCACACGATAAACCGCGCCGATATTGCCCACCGAATACAATTCGTCAATCCACAGGGGTGCGTCCGCCAGTTGGAGAATGCTCACTGCCGCCAGCAGCAGCAGTACCGGAATCAGCCACCACCATAAACGGCTGCGATCTGGGGTTGTTGGAATCGGCGGCACAGTGGCATTCATCCTGTCTGGCAAAGATACTGAGGATACTTTAAGCACCGGTGATTTGTACAGTTCCAACGGGCAGCTCGTCTCCGCTGCCGCCCGTGTCATGTTCGCCGGTTAAGCGCTCCCCCGTACTCCAGTTATAGACCGCCGCCGTGAGCGTGTAGTCCCCCGCCGGAACATCCACCAGCGGCACAGGGATCAACTGCCAGCCAAAGCCGGCCGGACGCAGGCCGACATCCGCCTGGGTGACAAATTCGCCGCTGGCATCCCACAATTTGAGCGATACCGAGTAGGTGCTGGCGGGTATCTCTTCCCCAACTGACCAGCCGGCCGCGACCAGCAGGCGGCCCTGTTCCGTGTCCACGCCGGTTACGATGCCGCGCAGATCAATCCCTGCCGGGTAATGCACCAGCCGCGTCTGCGGTTCATCCACTTCCAGGCAGCCAATGACCGTCAGGTGATAACGCTCCATCACAAAGTCAGGCCGCTCAACCGGCGCAGCGCACAGCGTATAATCTTCCATCAGCACAGCGCGATAGGGCGCGAGCTGTTCCGGCGCGGTCTGCGGCTCGTATGCCAGCCACACGGTCAGCCGTGAATTAAGAGTGCGCAGCAGATCAAGCCGCATTTCTCCGGTGGTGCGCGCTTCCGGCAGCGTGGCGAAATAGCCCTGCGGGACCAGATTCTGCGTATGAAACTGGCCGACAGTAAAAAAGCGGAAAATCTCGAAGACATGCCCCTGCCGTGAAAAACTGATGAGCAGGTCGTCCGGCTGAGCATGAGCGTTCGCTGCGGCCACAATTTCGCGCAGCGGCGGATAATCCTTCAGGTAGCGCGGGCCGTCCATCTCGGCCAGAAAATCCGCGTTCAGGGTGTTGGCGATCCCGAAACCGAGCCACACCGCCAGCAGCGCCACAGCCAACCGGCCCCAACGCAGTTTTTCCAGCATGGTCAGCCCCAGGGCCACCAGCAGCGCCAGCAGCGGCCACAGGTGAATCAGGTAGCGTGTGCGGCCCTCGCTAATCATCGGGCGCACCTGATTAGCCGCCAGGGTCAGCACGAAGATCACGACGAGAAAGAACCAGACCTGAAGCGCGCCGCGCTCTCTGCGAAGCACAGCCAGCGCGCCCAGACCGGCCAGCAGCGCCAGTTCGATTGGGTTGCCGCTGCTGAACAGATGCAGCATTTCGGTGAAAATCGCCAGCGGCGGGAGCGGTTCTTCCCCCAACCCCACATTGCGCACGCCCTGAAGCAGCACCTGCATCCAGGGCACAAGCGACACACCGACTACCGCCAACACAATTGCCACTATCCACCAGCGGCGATTTTTGGGCACGAACAGCAGGTGATACAGGCCGACAGCCGCCAGCACCAGCGCGCCGAACAGATGGGTATACAGCAGGAACAGTGCGCCAGTAAACAGCGCGGCCCATTCAATCCGGCGTGGTTCGCGCCGGCGACTGGCGATGCGCCCGTAAATCCACAGCACAAAGACCGTCAGAAAGGCGATCATCGTGTACATGCGGACTTCGTGGGTGAAGTAGATGAAAAACGCGCCCAACGCCAGCGCCGCCGCCGCGTATACCCCTCCCCGCCAGCCCAGCCAGTCCGCGCCGAGGCGGTAAGTCCAGGCCACCGCCAGCAGACCGATCAGCAGCGCCAGCGCGCGCAGGCCAAAAGGAGTCCATCCGGTCAGGGCCGCCCATCCCGCGAGGATCACAAAATAACCGGGCACATGCTGCGGGCTGTTGCTGCTGAGGGACTGCCACACCTGCACAGGGTTATAGGCTGGCCCCTGATAGCCGCCCACATTGCCGATGGAAAAGACTTCGTCCAGCCAGAGCATGTCCATGTTCAGGCCGTACGCGCCGAACGCCATCAGCACCAGCAGGATGGGGATCAGCCAGAACCAGTGTTTATTCCGAGTGTTTGACATGTGTCCAGACCACAGCGAAACCGCAGTCGCGCATTATGGCAGGATTTCGGCGTGTCGCAAAGGTCAGACATCGCGTTGATGGACCGGCGCGGCCAGCCGTTCGGCGATCAGTTCGGCCACATCCTTGACGACAGGGCCGCCGCTGCTGTGGGCCTGGGCGGTTTCAAACATCTGCATACAGAACGGACAGCCCACAGCCAGCACATCCGCGCCGGTGGCCTTCGCTTCCTCATAACGGTTGAGGTTGACGGCCTGTTCGCCGGGTTCTTCTTCTTTCCAGAACTGCGCGCCACCCGCCCCGCAGCAGAACGAATTGCGCCCGTGCCGGGGCATCTCAATCAGGGAGTCTTCCAGCCGGTTCAGGACTGTGCGCGGCGCGTCCACCACATCGTTATGCCGCCCCAGGTAGCACGGGTCATGAAACGTCACGTTGGATTGTTTACCGGGGTGCGCGCTGAGGGGCAAGCGTCCGGCCTGAATCAGTTCCTCGATCAGTTCGGTGTGATGCACTACCGCGTACTGGCCGCCAAACTGGTGATACTCCTTGCCCAGGTTGTGGAAACAATGCGGGCAGGTCACGACGATGCGCGGCGGATTGACCGAGTTAAGGGTTTCAACATTGGCCGCCGCCATTTCGGAGTACAGAAATTCGTTCCCGGCCCGGCGGGCAGCATCCCCGGTGCAGGTTTCCTGTTCGCCCAGCACCGCAAAATTCACCCCGGCGGCGTGCAGCACTTTGACCAGTGCGCGGGCCGTGAGTTGGGCGCGCGGGTCATAACTGGCGGCACAACCCACCCAGTAGAGAATATCAAAATCGGGATTTTCATCCACCGTTGGCACCGGCATATCCAGCCCGCTGGCCCAGCGGAAGCGCGCCCCGGCTTCCTGCTGCCAGGGGTTGCCCTGACGCTCCATACCGTTGAACGCGCCTTGCAGTGCCGCCGGGAAAGCGCCCTCCACCAGCACCTGATCGCGCCGGATGTCGAGAATATCAAACATCGGCTCGTTGCCTACCGGGCAAATATCGATGCAGGCCCCACAGGAGGTGCAGGCCCACACCGCCGACTCACTGATGGCGAAATTCATCAGCACATGCAGCGATTCCTCACCGTTCGCCAGCCCGGTCATCTGGTCGCGGAGCAGATAACGCTTGTTGATTTCCAGCGCCGAGGGCGACAGTTCCTTGCCGGTGACATAGGCCGGGCAGACATCCTGACAGCGGTTGCACTGGATGCAGGCAAAGGCGTCAAAAATCTGCGTCCTGCTGAGATGTTCTATCCGCGCCGCGCCAAACTGCTCCCGGCTGTCGTCTTCAAAATCCAGCGGTTCCAGTTCACCAAGCGAAGTGCGCGGTGGGCGCGTCAGGTAATTGAGCGGGGCCATAAACAGATGGGCGTGTTTGCTCACAGCAAAGTACGGCAAAAAGATCAGGATGCCGCCCAGCGCCACCCACCAGAACACATGAATCAGCAGGGTCAGGCCGTCGGCATTCAGCCCGGCGAACAGCGGCGAGAGCAGCGTGGCGAACGGCTGCAACAAATCCGGCCCGGTCCCGGCCACCCGCGCGGACTGGCCCAGAAAACGCGCCCCCACATGCACCAGAATGAACCCGGCGACGATCAGCGAATCCTGACCGACTGCGCCGGCTTTGACCTTCGGGTGCAGCAGCACCTTCTCATGAAACTGAAGCTGTTTGCGGTTGGGCAAGAACCAGCGCCGCAGGATGAAATAAGTCACGCCTACCAGCACGACCACGCTCAACACATCGGCGGTCAGGCGATAAAGTTCAAACAGGATGCCGCTGTCTTCCAGAAACACATAACCGGGGAAGAAGCCTTCCAGCACGTCGCCAAAGTTGACCAGAAAATAGAATGTGAAGCCCCACACCACGCCGAGATGAAACAGGCTGGTGAGACGGCGTGTTTTGAGCGTCGTGCGCTGCGTCAGGTAAATCACCAGCGCGTCCCAAGCCCGCCGGGGCAGGTTATCCAGGTAGAGCTGGCCCTCGCCCCGGTTGATAATGCGGTACATGTCGGCAAATCCAGCCAGCGCCGCCGCCCCCGCCAGCGCCGCCAGCAGCACAAACAACATTTGTTCAACCGGAGTCAGCATAAAGATTATTCCCAATACGTGGTATTCTCACTTCAATGAAGCGGAGTTTACCACCCACGCCTGAAAATGAGCAAAGCAAAGTCACGTTTGTATCAGGTAAGAAATTCCCGTTTCAAAGCTTCTTGATGTTAACGCTTGTGCAAAAAGACACGATCACCCCGACTGGAGTATATCGGATGGCAATTGATTTCAAGCCTGTCAGCGAAGGTAAGATGCAGTTGTTGGAGTATTCGGGACGTTTTAGCGTCAACGACCTGCGGAAAGCCACCAACGACAGCATCGACTTTTTTCTGGACCTGATTAAGGATATGGACGACGCCGACATGGTGTTCGCCCCCTACGACCCGGACGCCAACGACCCCCACGCCGCGCCCGGTGAAGAACACATCGGCTGGGGCATGGGACATCTGATCGCCCATGTCACCGCCAGCGCGGAGGAATGGGCCAGCTACAGTTCGATTCTGGCGCGGGGTGTCGCCTACCCTGCGGAACCCCGCCTGCGTTATGAAACCCCCTGGCGCGCAGTCGATACCAAATCGAAAGCCGTCCAGCGCCTTGAAGAAAGCCGCCGCATCCGCCTGGCCTATCTGGCCGCCTGGCCGGATTACCCCAACCTCGAACTCAAGCGCGAGCTTTCGCCCCGGTTTGTCGAACGACATGGTGAAATGAACGCACCGGCCTGTTTCCTGTTTGGTCTCAAGCATGAAGTCGGCCATTATGACCAGTTCCGCGAGGTCGCCCGCCAGATTCATGAGGTGAAGCAAACCGCGCCCGCGCAGACCGCTGCTGCCGCCGGTTGACGGCCTGATGTCCTCAGCCAGGACTCAATCAGGTGTATCGTATCAGTGTGCGGTACACCTTTTTGATTCCGCCAATTTCCCCAGACCTATTGCAATCTTCCGGCACGTCTTCTATACTCAGCCTATTGCTGGTTCTGAGATTGTGGGTCAGGCTATGTTTTTCCATCATCATCATTCACAGGAAAAGTACAGCTAACCGGCGACCCGATTCGAGATCACAGAGCGCGGACGTTGGTTCGCGCTTTTTATTTGCATGAAACCTGTGCCGTTCGCGCAGGGGTGGTTTGCGAACCGCCCGGCGCTTGATTACACAAGGAATAAAAAATGGCTGACGTGAAGATTCAACCCCGCTTGCCCAAAGGAATGCGTGACTATCTCCCGCAGGAGATGCTCAAGCGCGAGTACGTGTTTAACATCGTGCGCGACGTGTTCCACCTGTACGGCTTCGAGCCGCTGCAAACCCCGGTGCTGGAACTGAACGAAATCCTCATGGGCAAGTATGGCGAAGACGCCGAAAAGCTGATCTATCACGCCCAGCACCCCGGCGGTAAGGAAGAACTCGCCCTGCGCTACGATCTGACCGTGCCGCTGGCGCGTGTGGTCGGCCAGTACCAGAATGAGATCAACCTGCCGTTCAAGCGCTACCAGCTTTCACCGGTGTGGCGCGCGGAACGCCCGCAGCGAGGCCGTTACCGCGAATTTTACCAGTGTGATGTGGACATCGTGGGCATCGCCGGCATGAGCGCCGACGCGGAAATCATCGGCGTTGTGGTGACGGCGCTGAAAAAACTCGGCTTCCCGCAGTTCACGGTCAAAATCAACAACCGCAAGCTGCTGACGGCCATCGGCCAGTATTCCGGCGTGCCCGACGCGCAGTTGGGCGATCTGTACCGCAGCGTCGACAAGTTCGACAAAATCGGCGCGGACGGGGTGCGCAGGGAACTGGTCGAACGCGGCATTTCCGGTGAAGTCGTCGCCCGCATGATGGACCTGATCCTCGCGCACGAGCCGGGCCTGGGCAACTTGGATGTGCTGGAACAGGCGATGGGCAGCATCCCGGCGGCGCAGGAAGGTATCCGCGAACTGCGCGAGCTGGCGGCCTGGCTGGAAACCATGTCCATCTCGCCGGAGGATTACAGCACGGATTTTACGATGGTGCGCGGCCTGGGTTATTACACTGGCCCGATCTTCGAGACGGTCATCGAGGAGCCGAACCTCGGCAGCATCAGCGGCGGCGGGCGCTATGACGACCTGATCGGCATGTTCCGCAAGGAAAGCCTGCCTACCACCGGCACATCGCTTGGCATTGAACGCATCATCGACCTGATGGAATTCTTCAGGCTGTACCCGGAGCATATCGTCGGCACGGTCATTCAGGTGTTTGTCAGCGTGTTTGATGAAAGCACCCGCGCCGAATCGACCCGGCTGGCGGCGGAACTGCGCGCACAGGGCATCCGCACCGAACTGCAACTGGAAGATCGCAAACTGGGCCGCCAGTTCCAGCACGCAGACCGCCGGGGAATCCCGCTCGTGGCCGTGCTGGGGCCGGAAGAAGTGGCACAGAAAATCGTCAAACTCAAGCGCCTGTCAGATGGCGAAGAATTTGCTGTGCCGCGCAGTGACCTGGCTGCGAAGGTGCGCGAACTGCTTGGCACACAGGTCCGATAACTGGCCTATAATCAGGCGGTATAAAGATGAATCGCACTGAAGGATCACATCATGGACTTCAACCTTCTTCGGACAACCACAGAACTCGCCATTCGCTACCTCGACGGGCTGAATGAACGCGGCGTTGCGCCAACCGATGCGGCACTGGCACGGCTGACCGAGTTGGGCGGGCCGTTCCCGGATATGCCCACCGACCCGATGCAGGTCATCACGCTGCTTAACGAGGTGGGATCACCAGCTACCGTTGCTACCGCAGGCAGTCGCTATTTCGGGTTTGTCATTGGCGGCGCTTTACCGGCGTCGCTGGCTGCGAACTGGCTGGCCGGGGCATGGGATCAGATGGCCGGGCTGTACGTTTCTTCGCCTGTCAGCGCGGAGCTTGAAGAAACTGCCCGACGCTGGCTGCTGGACGCGCTGACGCTGCCGCCGGATGCCGAAATCGGCTTTGTGACCGGTGCAACAATGGCAAATTTCACCGGGTTGGCAGCAGCCCGACATGCTTTGTTGAAGCGTGCAGGATGGGATGTCGAAGCAGATGGTCTGTTTGATGCGCCGCCTGTCACCGTGGTGGTCGGTGATGAGGTTCACGCCAGCCTGTTGAAAGCCCTCAGCCTGCTGGGGTTTGGCCGGAACCGGGTGGTGCGCGTGCCTACCGATGACCAGGGTCGCATGATGCCGGACAAGCTTCCACCGCTTGATAACTCAACCCTCCTTTGCATCCAGGCTGGAAATGTCAATACCGGGGCGTTCGACCCCACAGACATTCTTTGTGATCGCGCGCACGAGGCCGGGGCATGGGTCCATGTGGATGGCGCGTTTGGCCTGTGGCTGGCGGCCAACTCGCAGCGTACTCATCTCACGGCGGGCACTGCCAAAGCCGACTCCTGGGCGCTTGACGCACACAAGTGGCTGAATGTGCCTTATGACAGCGGCCTGGCGATCTGCCGCAGTCCCCAGGATTTGCGGGCCGCCATGTCCACCAGTGCCAGTTACCTGCTGGAAAGCGAACAACGTGACCCCTTCCAGTTTACGCCGGAATTATCAAGACGGGCACGCGCTGTTGAAATCTGGGCGGCGCTCCTCTCACTGGGCCGTTCCGGGCTGGCCGACCTGCTTGAACGCACCTGCCAACTGGCGGAGCGGTTTGCGAACGGGCTACGGGCCGCCGGTTATGACATCCTGAACGAAGTGGTTGCCAATCAGGTGCTGGTTTCCTTTGGCAATGCCGATACCACCCGGCGGGTGATCGCCGCAGTCCAGCAGGAGGGGACCTGCTGGTGCGGGAGTACCGTCTGGCATGGGCACATAGCCATGCGCATCAGTGTCTCCAGCTGGGCCACGACCGAAGCCGATGTGGATTGCAGCCTGGACGCAATGATCCGCATCGCACGAGCCGGATAATCCGCCTGTGCCCCCCAATGATTGGGGGATTCGGGGGCAGGCTTTCGGGCGTAAGATGAGATTTATCGTTCAGTAGTGGGGGTATTAAGTCCCTCGTGAAAGGCGGTAAATTTCGTGTTCGATCTTATGGTACTGGGTGTTCTTGCAGTGGGCCTGCTGGTCATGCTGGTGATTTTGCCCAGTGTCACATTGGGATTGGTTATCATCAGTGAGCGGCAGGTGGGCGTGGTCGTCAAGAAGTTCGACCTGAACCGCCGTTCGCTGGAACCGGGCAAGCTGATTGCCCTCAATAAGGAACCGGGTTATCAGGCCGATACGCTGGCTCCTGGCTGGCATCTCGGTTACTGGCCCTGGATGTATACGATCATCAAAGCGCCGGTCACGGTCATTCCCCAGGGTGAAATCGGCCTGGTAGTCGCCAATGACGGCGCGGCCATCCCGTCCAACCGTATTCTGGGCGAGATTGTCGAATCCGACAATTTCCAGAATGCGCGCCAGTTCCTGCTCAACGGTGGTCAGAAAGGCCGCCAGCTTGGCATCCTCACCGCCGGTACCTACCGCATCAATACGGCGCTGTTTTCCATTATCACCGCAGCAGACGCCGAAGATCATGATATGTCGCCGGATCAACTGAAGGTCTATCAGGTCGCGCCGGATATGGTCGGCATCGTCACCACGCTGGACGGTGAACCGATTGCCGAAGGTGAGATCGCCGGTCTGTACATGGACAACCATGAGAACTTCCAGAACGCGCAGGCATTCATCGACGGCGGCGGCAAACGCGGTCTTCAGGAGCAGGTGCTGCTGTCCGGTTCATGGAACCTGAACCCCTGGTTTGTGAACGTCGAGCAGGTTCCCATGACGGCTATCCCGATTGGTTATGTCGGTGTGGTCATCTCGTACATCGGCAAGGCGCATGAGGACATCAGCGGTGTGGAGTTCAAGCATGGCGATCTGGTGAATACCGGGCACAAGGGTGTGTGGGCCATCCCGCTGCACCCCGGCAAACACCCTATCAACACGCGGGTGATGCGTGTTGAACTCGTTCCGACCACCAACATTGTCCTCAACTGGGCGAGCCGCACCGAAGCGCACAATTACGATAACAAGCTGTCGTCCATCACCGTGCGTTCCAGTGATGGGTTCGGGTTTTCGCTGGATGTCTCGCAGATCATCCACATCGGGATGCTGGAAGCGCCCAAGGTGATTTCGCGGGTCGGTTCGGTGCAGAATCTGGTTGATCATGTCTTACAGCCAATTGTCGGCAACTACTTCCGCAACGCGGCGCAAACCTATACCGTTCTGGATTTCCTGATCGCCCGCAGCGAACGGCAGGCAGAAGCCGCCTCGCACATCGCCAAAGCGCTGCGCGCCTACGATGTGGAAGCCATTGATACCCTCATCGGCGACATCAACCCGCCAGAGAAACTGATGGTGACACTGACAGATCGCAAGATCGCCGAGGAGCAGCGCAAGACCTATCAGGTGCAGCAGGCCGCGCAGGAACAGCGCCAACTGCTGGTGCGTGAAACGGCTCAGGCCGATATTCAGCAGGAGATGGTCAAGGCGGAACGCAGTGTCAGCATCGCAGAGATGCACGCCCAGGCCGAAATTCAGCGGGCTACCGGCGAGGCCGAAGCGGTGCGTCTGATGGCGCAGGGTGAAGCCGAGTCGATCCGTGCGAAGGGTGAAGCCCAGGCCGAAGCCTACCGCGCCGGCGCGGAAGCGATGGGCGCAGAAGGCTACACTGCTGTGCAGTTGATGCAGGTCGTCGGTCAGAACAGCATCCGCATCATCCCGGAAATTCTGGTCGGTAGCGAGGGCAAAGGCAGCATCGCCGAAGCGCTGCTCGGCGTTCTGCTCCAGCAGCAGTTGAAGATGCAGCAGCAGCCCGCCGCGCATAACGGGCACAACCCTGCGTCTCCGGCGCTTGTCGCCAGTGATACGCAACCCACAGAGTAATTCATTCGATTGCCAGGTGCAGGGGACTGTCAACCCTGCACCTGTGCTGCGCTTCCCGTCACACGCGCCAGCACCTCCGCCACTTCAGCATAATTCACATCCTGCGGCAGGCGCCCACTCAGGGCAGCCAATGCGCCACACGCCCCGGCGGATTGACCCATTGCCACCGCATTGCCGGTCACACGGTAGCTGGCATGGGCAATAAAATCCCCGCTGATGCAGCGCCCCGCCATCATCAGGCCGTCCACGTCACGAGCAATCAGGGCACGCAGCGGAATATCGTAGGGCTGTGCAGTGCCACCCTCACGGCTGTAACTTTTGTCTTTGCTCTTATCCGTCGAATGCACATCCACCGGGAAAGTCACCCGCGCGACGGAATCCGTATGCTGCGCGCCTTCAATCAGATCATCGCGTGTCACGGTATAGCGCCCATGCACCCGCCGCCCTTCGCGCACCCCAATCTGTTCTCCAGTCGCCACAATGCGCAGACCACCCCAGATGCCCCCTAACCCGCGCAGCGCATTCACCGCCCGGTGCAGTTCCCCCCGCGCGCGAAGGGTCGCCTGCGAAATCGCTCTGGCATCATCACAGCGCACCCCGTATTCGTGATTAAGCGCCATCACGAACAGATTATCATAGATACGCATCAGGCAGGGTTTGGTGTAGGAAATTTCGACTCCGCCGCGCCGAATCTCTGCCAGCAGGCGCTGTTTGGGTGGGTTCAACCCGGCGTGCCATTCCGTAACATAGGGTTCTACCGCAGTGGCTTCGATACCCGTCACCAGCATCATAAGCGTCATCGGCTGAATCTGCCCGGTATCAGGCCGGCCCATCTCAAAACCACAGCCAAGCTGCGCGGCCAGATCGCCATCGCCCGTACAGTCGATAAACACTTTCGCGGTCCAGGCTTCCCGCCCGGATTTCGACTCGGTAATGACAAACGCCGCCCGGTTATGTGCATCTTTCGCCGCCGTGACCACCCGCGTATGCAGTCGCACGTCGACACCCGCGCCAGCACATAGTTCTTCCAGCAGCAGCTTCATCGCTTCCGGGTCATAGCTGAAATCGCGCTCCAGGTCCTTGCCGCGATAGAGCGGTTCGGC
>CAZKIB010000128.1:12079-13414 GCA_964552425.1 uncultured Anaerolineaceae bacterium
CTGTTCGTCAACCGTGCAGGCCCCGCGCCGGCGCAGTTCATCGGTTATCTCCTGCATGATGCCAGGTTTATCCTTGGCGTCAATGATCCAGCACAGCAGGCCGGCCGTCCACACACCGCCGAGACAACCATTCAGTTCGATCAACTGGGTGCGCGCCCCGGCCCGCGCTGCGGTGATCGCCGCCGCGATCCCAGCCGGCCCACCACCGCATACGATCACATCACAGTCCTTCACGATAGGCACTTCACGTTCAGACTCAAGAAAATGATCCATCCGAATAATCCTTTTTATCTTCACTACAGGAATTATAAATTATATTTTTGAATCCGTGACACTTTGTTCATGCGAAAGACCGGGATTTGATACAATAACTCCCATCAGTTATGTCCACAGAGGTAGCTGACAGATCGCCCGGACAACACCCATAAAAGGTAACTTTATGACCACAACTACAACATCTCTTTTCCCCCGCTCTGCCGGGGTGCTGCTGCATCCCACCTCCCTGCCGGGCCGCTATGGCATCGGCGACCTGGGTGAATATGCCTATCGCTTCGTTGACTGGCTGGCCGCCGCCGGGCAAACGGTCTGGCAGATTCTCCCGCTTGGCCCCACCGGCTATGGCGACTCGCCCTACCAGACGCTCTCGGCGTTTGCCGGAAACCCCAACCTCATCAGCCTGGATGCGCTGACCGGCGAGGGCTGGCTGACCCAGGCTGACCTGGCGGATGTACCGGCTTTCCCGACGGACAGGGTGGATTACGGCTGGATTATCCCCTGGCATGATGAGATGCTGCGGCTGGCGCATGAACGCTTCGCGGCGCGAGGCACGGTGGAACAGCGCCAGGCGTTTGAGCGCTGGTCAGCAGAGAACGCTCACTGGCTGGACGACTTTGTGCTGTTCGCGGCCTTAAAGGATTCGCACGGTGGGCAGCCCTGGGTGGAATGGCCGGAAGGCGAAGCCCTGCGCGACCCGGCCACCCTGCAACAGGCCCGCAAGACCCACGCGCTGCGCATTGCTGAACGCCGTTTTTACCAGTGGGTATTTCACAAACAGTGGTACGCCGTGCGCGATTATGCCCACTCCAAAGGTATCCGCCTGTTTGGGGATATTCCCATCTTTGTGGCGCATGACAGCAGCGACGTGTGGGCCAACCGCGACCCGTTTTATCTCGACGCGAAAGGCAGCCCCACCGTCATCGCGGGCGTGCCGCCAGATTATTTCAGCGCCACCGGCCAGCGCTGGGGCAACCCGCTTTACCGCTGGGATGTGATGAAGGCCAGCGGCTATACGTGGTGGATCAGCCGCATCCGCGCCGTGCTGAACATGGTTGATCT
>CAZKIB010000128.1:13424-18393 GCA_964552425.1 uncultured Anaerolineaceae bacterium
CGCATTGACCACTTCCGGGGCTTTGAAGCCTACTGGGAAATTCCTGCCAGCGAACCGACGGCGGTGAATGGTGTCTGGAAACCCGGCCCCATGTTCGACTTTTTTAATGTGATTAAGGAAGCGCTCGGTGATCTGCCGATTGTGGCCGAAGACCTGGGAGTCATCACGCCGGAGGTGGAAGCCCTGCGCGATACCTACAATCTGCCTGGCATGAAGGTGCTGCAATTCGCCTGGAGCGACCCCAAGAACCCGTTTCTGCCGCATAATCACGGCACGAACAGCATCGTCTACACCGGCACGCATGACAACAACACGACAACCGGCTGGTGGCAGGAGGAAGTCAGCGCGCACACCCGTGAGTTTATCGAGAGCTATGCCGGGCATGATATTACCGAAGTCACCTGGGATATGATGCGCCTGGGCATGATGTCAGCCGCGCATACCTTCATCGCCCCCATGCAGGACATTCTCGGCCTGGGCAAGGAAGCCCGCATGAACACCCCCGGTGTGGAAGGCGGCAACTGGACCTGGCGCTTCACCGCAGATGCCTTCGATCACCCGGCCAAAGACCGGCTGGCGCACCTGACCTGGCTGTACCGCCGCCGCGCAGACCAACAGGAACACATGTACGGGGATGTCGCGGTGCAGTAATGGGCGAACCTGCGCACACTGAAACGCCTTATCTTCAGCGAATCCGTGCTCTAGCGCCGGGCCTCGACCTTGACCAGGTGACTGTCAATAACGAGGGTTTGGTCAATGATGTGGTCATCGTCAACCACGAATGGGTGTTTCGGTTCCCCAAAGCGGATTGGGCGAAAGCCGCGCTGAAGCAAGAAACCGCCATCCTTGATGTAGTGCGCCGCTATGTCGACATGCCCGCCCCGCACTTCGACTACCGGGATGACACCGTGATGTATCGCCTGCTGCCGGGCGAACCACTTCACCGCAATGACATTCTCAGTCTCGACGAAACCGCGAAGGACGCTATCGCTGATCAATTGGCGACCTTCCTGCGCCAGCTTCATGCCATCCCGCTGGATGAACTCCAGCAGCGCGACATTCAGCCCGCCGAATCGCAGCGCGGCTATGACGACTGGATGCGCCTGTACGACGACGTGCAGCGCGAACTGTATCCGCTGATGATGAAGCACACCCGCGAATGGGTGCGGCGGCATTTTGAGGCGGTGGAGCGCGACAACCTGGCTTACCACCCTGCCCTGATACATGGCGATCTGGCGCAGTATCATATTCTGTATGACCCGGCGGCGCGGAAGATTAACGGCATAATCGACTTCGGCGTCGGCGGCCTGGGCGACCCGGCGGTGGATTACAGCAATATCCTCAACATTTACGGTGAAACTGTCTTGCGGCGCATGGCGAAGTACGACCCCGGCGTGCAGCCGGCGCTGAACCGGGCGCGCTTTATGGCCGGGACGATGGAACTGCAATGGCTGCTGGGCGGGGTGCGCTCGAAGGATTTTTCGTGGTTCACCGTGCATATTGACCGCGCCCGCGATGCGCTGCCCATTGGGAAGCGATGGTGAAAACATTCGTTTCCTGACCATGACGATCAGCACTACAGGATAGTTTCGTTATCGCCGATACTGTCTTGTAGAAGTCAGGTTCAGGAGTCAATCATGGACAACAATCTGTTACGCTGGGTGCTGGCGATTGTGCTGCTGGCGCATGGCGTCGGGCATGTCATGGGTTTCGTGGCGTCGTGGACCACGGTGCCGATGGGCTTTACAGACCGCCCCTGGCTGCTGTCGGATGCTATCACCGTTCACAGCACGGTGGGCCGCGTGTTTGGACTGCTCTGGCTGGTAGCGATGGGCGCGTTTCTGGTGGGCGTTTATGGCCTGATCGGGCATCAGGTCTGGTGGCGTCCGCTGCTGATCGCCGCCGCATTGATTTCGCTGTTCGTCATCCTGCCCTGGTGGAACACCGTCACGCCGGGGTCCAGAATCGGCGCTGCGGTGGTGGATGTGGTCGTGCTGGTCGCGCTGCTGCCGCCCTGGGGTGAGCAAATCGCGCAGACGCTCGGTTAAGGTTTGCCGCAGGACTCGCAGATTTTGCGGGCCTGCTTTTTGATATTGGCCGCCAGCTTTTCGGGGTCCTCGCTGCGAATATCCCAGCGCTGGTGGTTAATCACGATGGCCGGAACCGCCGTTTTAACATCATCCCGTACCAGAATCGGGCGGATCGGCACATCCTGCGCTTCGGCATAGCTGAGTTCGCGCCGCACCCAGGCCGAATTTTTGGCAGGAGCCGAGAGCAGCACCACCAGACAGCGCGCCGACTCAATGGCCGCTTCGATAGCCTGCTGCCAGTTATCCGACCCGCGACTCAGTTCCTCGTCGGTCCATGCCGCGCAGCCCTCGTCTTGCAGCGCCGCGCGCATCTGCTGCATGATGTCGGCATCACTGCGGCTGTAGCTGATAAAGATGTGCGACATGGACGTCTGTCCTTTTGTGGAAATATAACCTGTTTCTGAGGATACATCAGAAGGCCCCGGCGGACAATTCAGCGCCGGTTGGCTGGCAGCGCGCTGGATTCTGGGATCATCTCAAACCCGAAGGCAGCGCCGAAGTGGACGACTAGCCGTTCCATGACCTGGGCTTCATCCACCGGGCTGCCCAGCAGCCGCGCCATGCTCGTTACGCCTTTGTCAGGGATACCGCAGGGGATAATGCCGTCGAAGTAGCTCAGGTCGGTATTGATGTTCAGCGCGAAGCCGTGTTTGGTGACACCCTTGACATTGATCTTCACACCAATCGCGCAGATTTTTTCCTCACCGCGCGACGTATCCACCCATACCCCGGTCAGCCCTTCCACCGGCCTGCCTGTAATGCCGAAATCCGCCAGTGTGAGGATGATGACTGTTTCGATACTGCGCAGATACCCACGCACATCCAGCCGGAGGCGCTGGCCTTCGGTGCGCGGCAGCTTGAGGATGGGATAACCGACCAGCTGGCCCGGCCCGTGATAGGTCACGTCGCCGCCCCGGTCAATGCGAAACAGTTCGACGCCGCGCCGCTCACGTTCCGTTGCATCCCACAACACATATTCGGCGTGCCCGGCGGAGCCGAGCGTAAAGGTGTGCGGGTGTTCCAGCAGCAGCAGGCGATCCGGCGCTTCATCCTGGCTGCGCGCCCGCACCAGTTCCGCCTGCAAATCCCAGGCTTGCGTGTAGGGAATCTGTCCGAGACGCCACACTTCACAGGTGGGCATCAGTAGCGCTTCCTTTCCGGCGGCAGAGTCGGGCCGGTGAGCAGTTCATCCAGAAAATCCAGCGCGCGGCCCCAGGCTTCCCGCCCGAAGACCTGCTGTGTCTGCGGCCCCTCATCCACAAACAGGTCATGCCCCGCGCCCTGCAAAATCACGACCTGATGCGGTGGTTCAATCTTGCAGGCGGCCAGTTCAGTTTGTAATTGATTCACCATCTCCGGCGGAATGAAGCGGTCTTCAGAACCGTAAAACGCCAGAATGGGGGTGTTGGCCCGTTTGAAATGCCCCAGGTAACGCTGCGGGAACCCGCCAAACGCCACCGCCGCTTCGAGATCACTGCGCACGATAGCCGCCTCAAACGCCAGGCTGCCGCCCATGCCGAGGCCCACCGCCGCCACATCGCCATTGCAATGCCGGTGCGTTTCCAGCACCCGCAGGGCGTTGTTGACCGCCGGATAACCCGTATTGCCCAGGCTGTCCAGCAGGTTGAGCGCTTCGGCATGAGTCGCCGCGACCCTGCCATCAAACAGGTCGGGGACGATGACATAATGGCCCATCTGCGCGAACAGAATCGTCATGCGCCGGATCAGCGGGGTGACGCCCCACCAGTCATGCACCAGCGCGATGCCGGGGAACTTCGCGCCCATCGCCGGGTGCGCCCAGTACGCCGGCAGGGTCGTGCCATCTTCCATCGCGATCTGGATATGGCCGCTGGTGACTTCATATTCGACATGATCCGGTTCGTAAAGGGGCATGGGTCAGTCCCTGATGGTGGATGAAAACGACTGCAACAACCCTGATTATACCTGCAAAGCGGGCCGGTGGAACACGATCAGCCTGTCCAATAGCGCCCGATCAGCACCTCAGCGGCGGGCTTCGGCACGTAATCGCTGTGCCACAGCCCAAAATGATGTTCGTGATTTTCGGCATCCACACACGGCTGCGGCCAGCAGGTCGCCTCCAGCGGAAAATCGAAGGCGGTCCACACCAGCCAGCCAAGCAAGCCATCCGTCTCCGCTGCGCCAATCACCGTCATGATGTTTTCAGCCTGCCGTTCGGGTGTCACACTGTAGGTGCTGTAGCCAAATTCCTCCATCAGAATGGGTTTATCCGTCCCGACCCGAATTTCCGCGACCCGGCGCTGCATGTCAGCGGCATCCCACCAGTGATGAAAGCTGACAAAATCGACAAACGGCGCGGTAGCCGCCGCATCGTGCAGCCAGCCGGCGGTAATCAGGTGATTACCGTCGAGACTGCGCACCCGCCCGGATTCCGCCCCCAGCCACTGAAGGACCTGCTCTCGCGGGAACCTCTGGCTCAGGAAACCGTCACGCGAACCGTAGTCAATATCGCCCTCATTGCGCAAATCCCACGCCAGAATGGCCGGTTCATCACGGTAGCGCGCCACGATCAGGGCAGTTTGAAGCGCTGCAAAATGCGGCCCGCTGTACAGTGGATAATCGGTCAGGTCAGGGCCATCATTCAGGGTGACAATCAGCCGCAGATCGTGCGCAGCGGCTTCGAGCATGACCGTATCGAGCCGCGCAAAGTTGTCCACATTGGGCACGGCTCCACTTCCGGGGCAGTCGAACAGGGCATCGTACCACAGGAAGATACGCAGCGTATTGAAACCCGCGTCGCGCAGCAAACTCAATTCTGCCCGCAAGGTGTCACGGTTCACTGATGTGAGAAAACGCCGCCAGGGATAACGGGCCGGGAAGTAATTTCCCCCGCGCACGCT
>CAZKIB010000128.1:18403-19493 GCA_964552425.1 uncultured Anaerolineaceae bacterium
AGGTTCACCATCGAGGGTGAGGTTCCCGCCTTCCAGCCGCACAAATGGGCCGCTGCCGGTGGGAATATACGGCGGCAGGACCGCCTGCTGCACCTGTTCGGTGGTGCAGGTTTCCAGCGGAGGCGGGGTTTCTTGCAGCGCAGTAGTAAACAGCAGCAGGATGATAAGTGTAAAAAACGCGGCGATCTTTGCGAAACGCATGATAGGTTATCGCAGAAGAGACACAGGGTAGACCGTGCCCCTTCTGACTAAAAGCTGATGGCTAATGGCTGACCCGCTACAGATTAATCATGTGGCCTTCGAGACCGTGCGCCGCCTCTTTGACCGCTTCGCTGAGGGACGGGTGCGGGTGAACATTGCGCGCAATTTCGTTAGGCGTCAGTTCCGCAAAGCGGGCCAGAGTCAGTTCCGGCAGCAGTTCAGTGACACCGTGCCCGATCATGTGCCCGCCGAGAATTTCGCCGTACTTTTTGTCGCTGATGAGCTTGACGAACCCGACGGTATTGTTCATGCCGAGCGCCTTGCCGTTCGGCTGGAAGGGGAATTTCGCCACGTTGATGTCATAGCCGGCTTCCCGCGCCTGAATTTCGGTGTAACCGAAGCTGCCGATCTGCGGCTGGCAGTAGGTCGCGGCTGGCAGGAAGCGGTAATCCAGCGTGATAGTTTCCGCCCCGCCGATATTCTCCGCCGCGATGATACCCATATTCTCGGCCACATGCGCCAGCGCCTTTTTCATCGTCACATCGCCAATAGCGTAGATGTGCGGGACACTGGTCTGCATTTTGTCGTTGATGTCAATCGCGCCGCGTTCGGTCAGTTTGACTCCGGTAGTATCCAGCCCGTAGCCTTCGGTGCGCGGGGTCCAGCCGATGGCTTGCAGCACCATATCGCCTTCCAACACCTGCTGTTTGCCGTCCGCCCCGGTGACAGTGACTTTGACGCTCTTGTCACCGTCCTCAATTTTTTCCACTTTGGTGCTGACCATCAGCTTGACGCCCATGCGTTCATACTGCTTGTGCAGTTCGGCGGAGATTTCCTCATCTTCCAGCGGGACGATCCGATCCAGAAACTCCCCGATGGTGACATCCAC
>CAZKIB010000129.1:0-4104 GCA_964552425.1 uncultured Anaerolineaceae bacterium
GAATCGCCCCTACGCGAGTTCCGAAACGTTTTCTGAACATCTATACCACCGGAAGAGACCACTCAGCACTGAGAACTCAGCACGCTCCTTATTCCACCGGCTCCAGGTTCAGCAGCACCAGCAGCCAGGTGCGATGCCAGTAGGCGCTGTTGATGTAGGAATTATCCACCGTCGGCCAGTTCGTCCAGTAGGTTTCGTTGTGGGCGATGCGGTGGAACCACTGCACCACCGGGATGGCCGGCAGTTCCGCCAGGAAGATTTCCATGGCGTCATGATACAGATCGACCAGCGCCGGGTCATCCGGTGACAGGGTCGCCATCTGATCGACAATCGCGTCGAAATCTTCATTCGCCCAGCGCCAGAACGCGCCCGACGAAGCCGTGCCAGTGGGGGTGACGAACTTGCTGGTGTAGTTGTTCAGGGTTTTCCAGGGGTCCAGCACGCTGCCGCCGTTGCCGAACATGAACGAAGGCGCTTCGCCCGTGCTCATGCGCGAGAACGAGTCCGACTGCATACGGAAGCTGACATCGAAGCCGTTGTTGCGAAGCTGCTGCACCAGCACCGGCGCGATGTCCTGGAAGATGCTGAAGATTTCGATGGTGAAGGTCACGCGCTGGCCGTCCTTCGCCCAGAAGCCTTCGCCGTCTTTGGCATAGCCCTTGCGGGTCATGATTTCTTCGGTTTTGGCCGGGTTGTACTCGCCTACTGGATACTGCTCCAGCAGGTCCGCGATGGCGTCCTGATATTTTTGCAGCGGGGTGAAGGCCGGGAAGGGAACCAGGGTTTTCTCGCCCGCGCCCTGATAGCCGATGGCGACCAGTTGGTCACGGTCAATCGAATGGTTGACGGCCCAGCGGATTTCAGGATCGTTGAAGGGTTCTTCCAGATTGTTGAAACCCAGCGAAATCGGCCACCAGTCGCGGTAGCCATAGGGCAGGTCGCGTCCGGCGAAGGTCGACACGTTCGGGTTCTGGTCCAGCACCGCTTTGATGTTGGTCGGACGCAGGTCCAGCGAGGAGTCGATTTCGTTCGTCACGAGACTCTGGACGCGCTTGTTTTCGTCAAAGTAAGGCAGGTAGATCACCCGCTCGACCTTTGGCAGTTCGTGGAAGCCGATTTCCGCCGCCCACCAGTCTTCGCGCAGGTCCCAGATACGCTGTTCAGGGGTGGAAAGGCTCATGGTGTAAGGCCCGGTGTAGACCGGCCAGCCCTGTTCTTCATCGTAGAACGTGAAGGCGGTGGGGTCCTGGCCTTCCCAGATGTGCGCCGGGATAATGGGGACGCCGTTGTCGAAGTTGTGGGTGAAATATTCAAAGACGAAACGCGGGTTGGGGGCCGTCAGCGTGATCTGCGCGGTCAGGTCATCCAGCGCTGTCGCTTCGGCCACTTCGCGCTGCATGTTGACCGACCATTGCAGGTTGGGGGCATTGTCCTTGAGCATGTTGATGGTGAAGACCAGATCGTTGGCGGTCCAGGGGACGCCATCACTCCACTTCACGCCTTCACGAATGTTGATCGTGACCTGCGTGAAGTCATCATTGAATTCGTGGCCGGTGGCGATCCAGGGGATGATGGATTCGTCGGGGTTGGCCGCATAGGCATTGTAGAAATACAGCGGTTCCAGCATAAAGTTGTAGCCAGTGCGGGCCGCCGAACCACCGCCCGGAATGTACGGGTTGAAGGCGTTCCAGTCCTTGAGCTGGCCGGCGCAGGTTCCGCTTTCGGCACAGTCGAGAATCAGTGTGCGGTTGCGGGGGACATCCCGCAGTTCGCCCTGGCTGAGGACCGGCGCGGTCAGCACCAGTGTCACCAGCAGCAGGGAGAGCAACAAAGAAAGACGAGATTTAATCACGAGCAACTCCTTTTTCAACAGTGAACACCACGATCTATTTGTTCCCGTCAGGTGGTTTTCAGAATAAGCGCTGCGCATCACCCCCTTTCGGTTTGTCCTATTCTAACCTGATTTTGCGCCGCGTGTGCGGCTTTTTGCCTGTTTTGTGCAAAGCACACAGGTACATGGTTGTAAGCGCTGCGCCGCATTATAAAAACGTCTTTCAGGGCAGTTTCCTATGGACGACTGATAAGCTACGTCCGCCGCAGTTCGGGCCGCGTATGCAGCGTATCCGTCAGACTGTCGCCGGCCAGCAGCGGGGTCGAATCGTACAGGTAACACGAAGCCACCTGGTCCGCCTTGACCTGATAGAGCGGCGGCTGGCCTTTGCGGCAGCGATCCATCACATGCGGGCAGCGCGTGGCATACTTGCAGCCCACCCGGACATCATGGATCAGATTATCGACGGCGTCAATGCCGGCGCCCACGCCTGTGCCCATGCTGTCATCCCCGGCGATCCACTGCTGCTGCAAATTGGGCAGCGGGATCGAGCGCACCAGTTCCTGCGTGTAGGGATGCTGCGGGTCCTTGATGACCATATCCACATCACCGGCTTCGGCCACGATGCCCCGGTACAGGATGACGATGCTGTCGCTCACCTGATAGGCCGTCGTCAGATCATGCGTGATGTACAGAAACGAGATGCCATACTGCTGGTGAACGTTGTACATGCTTTCGAGAATGGTCGCCCGCAGGGACGCATCAACCATCGAGACCGGCTCGTCCGCGATCACCAGCCTGGGCCGCAGCAGCAGTGTCCGCGCGACGGTGATGCGCTGGCGCTGGCCGCCGGAAAGCTGGTGCGGGTAGCGTCCGAGTGTGTCTTCCGGACGCAGCCCCACCGCCGCCAGAGCCTCCAGAATCATGGCATGGGCTTCGTCGCGGCTGCTGGCGAGATTGAACTTGCGAATCGGTGTGTGCAGGATATGGTCGACTTTGTAGAACGGGTTATAGACCGCGAAGGGGTCCTGAAAGACCGCCTGCACATCCTGCCGGAACATTTTCTGTTCGTCACCGTTGAGTCTGTGAATGTCCCGCCCCCGGTACAACACACTGCCCCCGCTTGGCCGGGTGAAACCGAGCAGCATCTGCGCCAGCGTGGTCTTGCCGCTGCCGCTCTCACCGGCGATAGCGATAAAGACCGGGTCATCGCCGCCGACAGTGAAGGAGAAGTCATCCAGCGCGACGTTTTCATGCGCCCTGCCGAAGAACCCGCTGCTTTTGGTATAGACTTTGCGTAGATTACGTGCCTCAAGAAGCGGCGCCATCGACACGCTCCTTCATCTGAATATTCGGCGTCCTGGCTTCATCATACAGCAGGCACAGCACCTGCCGGCCCGGTGTAACTTCGACCTCACGGGGTTCGACCTGCGAGCAGTGCGGCATGGCGTGCGGGCAGCGCGGGTGAAACAGACATCCCGTCGGCGGTTCATGCAGCGACAGCGGCATCCCCGGTATGGTCTGGAAGTTGCGTTTGCGATCCAGCGAGGGGATGCTTGAAATAAGAAGCTGCGTATAGGGGTGCTTCGGGTCCGTGAAGATTTCCTCCACCGTGCCCACTTCGACCAGCTTGCCGCCGTACATGACGCCCAGCCGGTCCACAAACTGCGCCATCAGGCCCATGTCATGACCCACCAGAATGACCGCCGCGCCCAGCCGTTCCTGCAAGGTGCGCAGGGTCTGCATGATGCGCCGCTGCACCACCACGTCCAGCGCGCTGGTCGGTTCGTCCGCCAGAATGACCTGCGGGTGCATGGAAATGGCGATGGCGATGCACACCCGCTGTTTCATGCCACCGCTCAGTTCGTGCGGGTACAGGTCCGCCACGTTCGGCTGCAAGCCCACCGAATCCAGCAGTTCTTCCACGCGCCGGATAAGCTGCATCTGCGTGATATTCGCGCCGTGTGTGCGCATCGCCAGAATCATCTGGTCCTTGATGCGGATCACCGGGTTGAGCGAGTTCATCGCGCCCTGCGGGATCATGGCGATGTCCTTCAGGCGGGTTTTGCGCATATCCTCATCGCTCAGACTGAGCAGGTCAGTCTCGCCGTTGAGCAGAATGCGTCCGCCGACAATCCTGCCGGGTGGTTTAATCATCCGCAGGATCGCCAGCGCGGTAGTCGTTTTGCCGCTGCCGCTTTCCCCCACCAGCCCGAAGCGTTCGCCGGGGAATAACTGCATGTTGATGCCGTCCGCCGCCTTGACCACGCCCC
>CAZKIB010000129.1:4128-8301 GCA_964552425.1 uncultured Anaerolineaceae bacterium
GTTGAAGTACACGCGCAAATCCTGAAGTTCGAGCACAGGTTTGCTCATACCACCCTCCTGAGTCTGGGGTTGGCGATCTGGTCGAGTCCGGCGGAGATCAGGAACAGGCTGACGAACAGGAAGACGATAAAGAAGATGGGGAAGCCCCACCACCACCACAACCCGCGAATAAGCGAGTTGAACTGGATGGACCAGTAAATCGTCATCCCGATGGTGGGTTCATTCTGCGGGCCGAGACCGATAGCTTCCAGCCCAATTGACGCCAGGATGGCCGACGACACCGAGCCGACAAAACTCACCGCCAGGTACGGCAGCAGGTTGGGCATCAGTTCGCGCCAGATGATCTCCCACGTACTGACCCCGTTGAGCTTTGCCATCTGCACGTAGGATTGTTCGCGCATGGTCAGCACCTGGCTGCGGATGGTGCGTGTCGGCCACATCCACGCCAGCGAGGCGACCACCAGCGCCATAATCTCCACACTGATGGCTTCGCGGATGATCGAGGCGATGGAGATCAGCACCACCAGCCCCGGCACAGTCAGCAGTGTGTCCACCGTGCCGCGAATAAGCGTGTCCACCCGGCCTCCCAGATAGCCGCTCACGAAGCCGAGCATTGTGCCGACTCCCACGCCTACCGCCCCGGCGATCAGCCCCACGCGCAGGGTCATGGGCACGCCCACCACTGCCGCCGCGAACAGATCACGCCCCTGATCGTCGGTTCCGAGGGGATATTCCGCGCCGGGGGGCTGGCTGGGCAGGGCAGACAGGGGTCGCGCCAGCCGCACATCGACCAGCAGCGGGCCAAAGATCATAAACAGAAAAATCAGCGTGAGCATCACCAGTCCCGCCGCCAGACGCCGGTTGGTGCGCAGTTGGTAGTAAAAATTACTGAAAAAACGTCCCATCTGCGCCTACTCCTTTTTCCCGGTGCGGATGCGCGGGTCGAGCAGCGGGTAGATCAGATCAATCGTGGTGGTGGCGACGCCAATCGCCAGAATAATCATGAACACCACGCCGTAAATCAGGAAAAAGTCGGACCCCTGAATGCCCTGAAACAGCAGCGTCCCGATGCCGGGGTAGGCGAACACCACTTCCACCAGCACCGAGCCGGACACGATGAAGCCCAGCGAGAGCGCCAGCGCGGTGGACTGTGGCAGGATGGCGTTGCGCATCCCGTAGCGCAGGAAAATATCGCGTCCCTTCAGACCGTTCGCTTCCGCCAGCGTGACATAATCCTGGCCCAGCGTGGTAATCATCATGCCCCACATGCTCAACCCCCAGAAGCCGATGCCCGACAGTACAATCGACATGGCCGGCAGGATGGCATGGTGGACCAGCGTGCTGATAAATTCGAGATTAAAACCGGGGGTTGTGCCCAGCGAATAGCCGCCGTAGATCGGAAACAGGCGCAGTTGGACACCCAGGATATACAGCAAAATCAGACCGAGCAGGTAGTAGGGGATGGCCGAGAAGGTCATGAAGGGCACGACCAGCCCTTTCATGAACCCTGGCGACCCCGGCCAGGCCGTCAGTGCGCCGAGCAGCGTGCCGACGCTGAAGGACAGCAGCGTCGCTACGATCAGCAGGCCAAGCGTCCAGGGCAGGGCCAGCGCGATCAGATCGGTCACGCGCTGCGGGTAATTCGCCAGCGAGAAACCGAAATCCAGCCGGATTACATCGCTCATGTAATTGATGTACTGTTCGAGGATCGGCTTATCGAGGCCGAATTTGGCCTGATACGCCCGTACCATTTCTTCGATGCCTTCGGAATTCAGACCGCCGGTTGCGGCAAGCTGGCCCAGTCGTTCGCGGATCGGGTCGCGGTTGGGGGACAGCCGGGGGATAAAAAAGTTGAGCGTCGCGGCTGCCCAGATCACGATCAGCAGCAGGCCGATTCGCCGAAGAATATAGCTTAAACTCATCGAAACTCCTCAAATAAAACTTTAGCGCTGTCTCTGGTCTTGAGTATCCGTCTTCAGTCCGTGATCGCGCGTGTGATTTGGGTTGTGGTCTCACCCTTTCAGAATGCTGAATCGGAGCATGGTATTCATACGGACAGTCATATATCCGGGAAGTATAACGCGGATTGTGACCGTTGCCATAAGATTCGTAAATTTTTCCCAGCGGCAACCAGCGCCTGAATTGGGTGAGCAGAAAGCCGGCCTGCCGAAATACCTTTGCTGAGGACGCTTTCAGAATTTACGCACAGTTTACACACACTTTACAACCCTCAATACTTTGACAACATATCCGCCGCATCATGGAATTATCGAACCACACACAAGGAGTACCAACCATGATCCGCAAAGTGAGCATCACCCTGATCCTTCTGACCGTGCTGGCCGCCGCTGTTGTGCCCGCCTTCGCTCAGGAACACACCCGCACCTACACCAAAACCGAGGCGCAGATCAACCAGTCCTATGCTGTGACCAACCCCTGGCGGCGCACCCTGTCGGATGTCCATGTGGACTTGCAGGACGGAC
This sequence comes from uncultured Anaerolineaceae bacterium, assembly GCA_964552425.1. GTDB lineage: Bacteria > Chloroflexota > Anaerolineae > Aggregatilineales > Phototrophicaceae. Next base: position 6,612 of record CAZKIB010000129.1, read on the forward strand.
AGGCGGTTATCAGCGCGACCTACACCCGCCGCCGGACTGAGGCCATCGCGGTGTCCAGCACCGTCGTTCCCAGCCTCGAAAATGGCCGCCTTTACTGGACCGTCACCACCGTGTCGGCCAACGGCGCGCCCGTGTCCGACGAACTGCTGGCGCAGATCAATGCCCAGATCACCACTTCATGGGTGAATTACTGGAAGCGTAACGCCGCCGTTGGGCACATCACTGGCGTTCAGATCACCGAAGACAGCATATCCGTCACCGTCGCCTGGTAGTTCCCCCGCTCCCCGCGACGAATCAGACCCCTCTGCCAACCCGGCACGAGGGGTTTTCTGCTGGCTTATAACCGGCCTTTGGGAGTTGCTCCGTGACTTCAGTGTCTGCGAAACAAAACTCAGAACACACGTTCACCCTTTGTGCGCAGAATCCACGATAATGAGGGCATGGCGCAGACACTTTTCTCTCTGGTCACTGAAAACCGGCAGCGGATCACTCAGAATCAAGATGATGTTAGCGAACTCATTTTTCAGTTCGCATTGTGTCCGTGACCCCCTCCCTGCCTCCCCCGAATTCGGGGGAGGTGGCTGCCCCAGGCAGACGGAGGGGGTCCAGTGAAGCAGCGGGCTTGCATACAGATGAGTTCGCCAACAGCGCCAATCAAACAGTTGCCGCCGGACCCCCCCTCGGCGGCGGCGGCAAATAACACCATCCGGGTGGGGGTGGTTGAACACCCCAGGTCTGATCTTTTAACGGTCTTTAGCTGAAATGCTGATGGTTAAACGGCTTCAGTTTCAGCTTATGCGGGGCGTTTGAACACACAGAAATAATGGCTCGTCCAGCTTGCCATGCCGCGCCCACTGTCGACGGTCAGCACATCGGCGTTGCTGCCGACCACCACTGGCTGCATATGCACCAGTTCCCAGCCCTGTTCGCCCAGCGCGTCCAGCCGGGGGATCATCGCTTCGGGGGTGTTGCGGGGCACACCGCTTTTCCAGTCCCAGCCCTCCTTGAGAAAATCCATGACTGGCTCGGCTTCGGCTCGCACAAAGGTCGTCATGTACTGCCACTTTTGCTGTTCGACCACTGCATCTTCCTCCTGTAGAAAACGTCTCACATGTATACGCAGCGCTGCACAGGCCGGTTGTGCGAACCCGCCGGGCTAGCACGTTTTCGTTAGATTGACGTTAATGTGAGTACCATCGTCCCCCCGGTACTATCGTGCCGCGCCGCTGGCCGCGCGCCGGTCCTATAATGCAGGCGTGGTCTGAGTTTACCGAAAGGAGTAACGACCATGTCTGGAAAGATGATCTTCAAATTGTTCGTGCTGTTTGGGATGGCGCTCGCGCTGGTGATGCCGGCGCTGGCCCAGGAGAATTCGACCATGCCGGACCCGGCTGCCGGTGACACGGTGGAGCCAGTGCCCACCGCCGCGCCGCTGACCGCCGCCACCGATCTGTTTGTGTCTTCGCAGTTTCGCGTGAATGTGCGCAGCGGCCCGGCGACGACCTACACCATTCTCGGAACGATGTCATTTGGTGAAAGCCTGGATATTACCGGCCAGACCGAAGCCGGCGACTGGCTGCGTGTGAATTTTAACGGCCAGGAAGGCTGGATTTCCGCCAGTGTGGTGGATGTCACGGGCGCACTGGAAAGCGCGCCGGTGGTCGAACCAGGCGCTTCAGCCGTCCTGATC
>CAZKIB010000129.1:8321-15977 GCA_964552425.1 uncultured Anaerolineaceae bacterium
GCAGGGAGCGCCGATGAATCCGCCGACGTAGTGGTAACGACCCGCTTTAACACCAACCTGCGCAGTTCATTCTCAACCACTGCGGACGTGCTGGAAATCATCCCCTTCGATACGGAACTGCTGCCGCAGGGCCGCACGGACGACAGCGATTGGGTGATGGTCACGGTGGACGATCAGAACGGCTGGATTTACGCGCCGATTCTGTTCTTCACCAGCGGCGTGGTGGATACCCTGCCGGTGATGGGCACGACGGGTGCAGCCGAAGCTGCCGCGACTCCAGAACCGGCTGAATAGCTGGAAGCGCGGTTCCGGGCACGGATATTGACAGCAGAGGCGGCTGAACAGGTCGCCTCTGTTTGTTTGCGCTGGATTCATCACCCGCCAATGGTCTCTTGAAGGAATAGAACAACCGTGCTTAAATTGAGGGTGTTCAGCCCGTTTTTCCATGGAACATGAGGACCGCCGCATGAGCGCATTTTTTGAGAGCCGTCCGTCCGATTCTCCCTTTATCGAAATTATCTGGCGCGGTCATGTGGAGCAGGATTATTCGCCCGTCTGCCCGGCGGATGTGCGCTGGAACCTGCTCTTTACGAAACACAACGGTGCGATGCGTGTGTCTGCCGAAGGCGCGACCTCTCAGTTTGTCCCCAAGAATCAGTTCGAGGGGGCCGAATTTCTGGTGATTAAGTTCAAACTCGGTGTGTTTATGCCTGACCTGCCGGCGGGCGGCCTGCTGAATGCAGACGCGGTCCTGCCGGGAGCGGCCAGCCAGTCCTTCTGGCTCAACGGCTCCGCCTGGGAGATGCCTGACTTTGAGAATGTCGAAACGTTTGTGGAGCGTCTGGCGCGCGAAGGCGTGCTGGTGCGCGAGCCTGTCGTCAGCGCTGTGTTGCAGCAGCGCCCGCTGGATGTCTCCCCGCGCACGGTGCGGCGGCGTTTCCTGCAATCCACCGGGCTGACCCCCACGACCATCCAGCAGATCGAACGGGCGCAGCAGGCGGCGGCGCTGCTGGGGCAGGGGGTGTCGATCCTCGACGCGGCCTATGAACTGGGGTATGCCGACCAGCCGCATCTGACCCGTTCGCTCCGGCGGTTTTTCGGGCAGACCCCGGCGCAGATCGCGCGGGTGAGCGAACCGGCATAGTTCCCGGCAGAGGAATACGCTGTCACCTGAATATGGGAAGATGCTTTTGCAGGGGCATTCGATTGAACACCCCTTCCGCGATTTTTATGGGCCAGGTCTTGTCTGTGTGCGGGTAATTACTTGTGATCCGGTTCGTAGACGAGCGCGGTTACGCCAGAACTGAACGACTGTGCTTTCACAAGCTTCAAAGTCGCGCTGATGCCCTCTTTGAACAGGCGCTTGCCTTCACCCACTACCACCGGATAGACCAGGAACCGGTAGCAATCCACCAGATCATGCTGCATGAGCGTTTGCGCCAGCGTGGCGCTGCCATGCACGGTAATGTCGTGACCGTCCTGCTGCTTGAGTTTGTGGATTTCGGCGATAATATTGTCTTTAATCAGCACCGAGTTGTTCCACTCTGCCTTGTCCAGGGTGGTCGACACCACATATTTGCGCACGCCGTTAAAGTAATCGGCCCCTTCATCCCTGCTCTCCGGCCAGGCGGCGGCAAACCCCTGATAGGTCACGCGGCCCAGGAGCAGGGCATCGCTGGCGGCGGTTTCTTCACCCTTAAAGTTCGCGATTTCATCATTCCAGTAGGGAACCGTCCATGCGGGCGCTTCCATGACCCCATCCAGCGACAGAAACTCGGTGACTACGAGCTTTCTCATGATATTCTCCTCCTGCTGTTCATTCATCAACGGGTGTAGTGTAACGCAGCAACAGGGCACGGTCTTGTATAAAAACGAAAACCACCGCATGAAACCGGACCTGATCGACGAGGACCGGATAAACGGATTTGCCCGTAAATTTAATGGATAAACCAATTAGACTACGCCTAATTCTGGATTAGACAGCGGGCTTCAGCCCGTTGCCAATGGGTTAAAGCCGCATTGTCTATCAGGCTTTTTCTTTTCCGTTTATCCATAAGGTCTTCACAGAACAGATGTGCGTGATGTATGGTATAATCGGAGAGTCAGCCGGAAGAGGGGTGGCGGTTTGAGGCTCTCATAACCATACACAAGGGGCAATCTGTATGGATTTTACCTGTGACGAAAGATTATCGGATTCGCCGTTTGTACAGCGAATCTGGCGCAGCCAGAGCGACCCGTATCAGGAGAAGCCCTTTATCTCGATGGCCGAAACGCACTGGAGCATGGTCGTCACGAAGTACCGGGGCACATTCATCTGTACGGTGCGCGGGCCGGAAACGCGGGCGACACCCGCCTGTGGGCCTGCCGGGGCAGAGTATGTGGGGATTATGTTCAGGGCCGGAACCTTTATGCCTGACCTGCCCGCCGGAAAGCTGATGGATCGCGCCGATGTCAACCTGCCTGGCGCGGCGGATAAGACCTTCTGGCTGAAGGGGGCCGCCTGGCAGTTCCCCGACTTTGAAAATGCCGACACATTTGTGGACCGGCTGGCCCATGAGGGTCTGATTGTCTGTGACCCGGTGGTCGAAGCAGTCCTGCTGGACCAACCGCCGAGGGACATGTCACTGCGGTCTTTACAGCGGCGTTTTCTGAAGGTGACGGGCCTGACCTGCAGCACCGTCCGCCAGATCGAACGCGCCCGTTATGCCACCACACTGCTCAAGCAGGGTGTTCCGATTCTCGATGTGGTCTATCAGGCCGGTTATGCCGACCAGCCGCACCTGACCCGTTCGCTGAAACATTATATCGGCCAGACCCCTGCACAGATCATCTGTGAAAGCCGGCCTCAACCGCTCTCCTTTTTATACCAGACTATACCCTACTGAGATTCTTGTTTCCCTGTTCGCCAGGGTGACTGTCTTGATTCTTTACAGTCACAGGGTCGCTTCGCAGAATTCAGTAGAGAGGGGGGCCAATCACGCACCGGGGAGAATGATACGGGTGTCGTTTTTGTTCAAGACCGCCTGCCAGGAATGAGTTACGATTCCTGTAGATTTAATGAGGAGAAAATCACATGGCTACAGTCATCTCAAAAGACGGAACTTCCATTGCTTACGATCAGGTGGGGCAGGGGCCGGCGCTCATTCTGGTGGATGGGGCGCTGTGTCACCGGACCTTCGGGCCGATGGGTCCGCTGACCGCGCTTCTGTCCCCGCATTTCACGGTGTTCATGTATGACCGCCGGGGTCGGGGCGAAAGCGGCGACACCCTGCCTTACGCCGTAGAACGCGAAGTCGAGGATATTGATGCGCTGATCCAGGCGGCGGGAGGTTCGGCCTTTGTCTACGGCACATCCTCCGGCGCGGCGCTTGCGCTCGAAGCGGCGGCCAGCGGACTCAGCATCAACAAACTGGCGCTGTACGAACCGCCTCTCAATGCCGATCCTGAAGCGATGCGCCGGCTGGCGCAGTATCACGCGGACGTGAAGGCACTGCTGTCTGCCGGACGGCGCGGGGACGCGGTGGTCCGGTTCATGACGTTTGTAGGCACACCGGAAGACGCCATCACCGGGATGCGGCAGGCCCCGTTCTGGCCGGTCTTTGAAGCGGTTGCCCCCACACTGGCTTATGACAGTGCTGTTCTGGGTGATGGTTCTGTGCCGGTCCGTCGGGCGGCATCCGTGACTGTGCCTACCCTGGTGATGGCCGGCGGCGCGAGTTTTCCGTTTATGCACGAAACTGCCCAGGCCCTTGAACAGGCCATCCCCAACGCGCAGCGCCGCGTGCTGGAAGGTCAGACCCATGATGCCGCAGCAGAGGTGGTCGCGCCGGCCTTGAAGGCGTTCTTTTCATGAACCCCCAGGTGACGGACTACATGGACAACATCGGGCTGGACTGGCAGGCCGAAAGCTGCCGGCAGCTTCGCCAGATGGTTCATGACACTGTGCCAGATGTGGACGAACGCTTACAATATGGCAAACCGCACTTTCTCAAAAATGGGAAGTACGCAGCGGTTCTGGGCACAGCCAAAGGCTGGGTGAGCTTCACGATTTTTAACGCCGCCACGCTCACAGCACCGGACGGATTTTTCGAGGCCGGGGGCGCGCCTGAACGTAAGACGATCAGGATTCTGGAAGGGCAGGACGTGGATTATGCCCTGCTGGCAGCCCTCCTGAAAGAAGCGACAGGCACGCCGTAGTCCTCGAATTCATGGACGGCGCAGGGGCGATTCGCCAATCGCCCTGCAGTTGACCTTATCTGGTGGAGTCCCCATCTGGAGAATCCCGCATGACCAAAAATCAACCCGTTAACCCCCAAAGTGATTTTCCGAAAACCAGCGGACCGGCGCAGCGGGCGCTGGAACAGGCCGGTTATACCCATCTGGAGCAGTTGACACAGGTCACTGAGACGGAACTCCTCAAGCTGCACGGCATGGGGCCAAAGGCGCTTGGCATCCTGCGCGCGGCGCTGGCCGAAAAGGGGCTGTCGTTCGCGGAATAACAGCGCCTTTACACCTTCCCCGAACCCATCGTTTGCTGAAAGGCGGGCAGGCTGATATGCTGGACGTTTCATGTTTGCCCGCTTATATAACTTGACAGTTATATACAAATATGGTACACTTGTTCTATGGCGACAATCTTTGAGGTGCTGGCCGATCCGTCGCGCAGGCGCATTCTGGACCTGCTTCGGGAACGGCCCCGCCTGGTCGGTGAGCTGGTCGATGATCTGAAAATCAGCCAGCCCGGAGTTTCCAAACACCTGCGGATTCTGCGTGAGGCCGGGCTGGTGACCGTGCGGCAGGATGCCCAGCGGCGCTGGTATGAACTGCGCCCGGAACCATTGGCGGAAGCGCATTCGTGGCTGGAAACCTACCGTCACCTGTGGAACGCAAGATTTGATCGTCTGGACGAGTATCTGCAAGAACTGCAACGAAATGAGGAGAAGCATGACCCCAACGAACAGTCCTGATACAGCGTCTGCGGCGCGTGATCTGGTTATCACGCGCATGTTCGACGCCCCGCGTGAGCTGGTCTGGAAGATGTGGACCGAACCGGAACATTATATGCGCTGGTGGGGGCCGAAGGATTTCACCGCGCCGTCTTGCAGGATCGACCTGCGGGTGGGCGGCAAATATCTGTCCTGTATGCGTTCGCCGGAAGGTCAGGACTTCTGGAGTACCGGGGTTTACCGCGAGATTGTGCCTCTGGAACGTCTGGTCTTTACCGACTCGTTTGCTGATGAACACGGCAATATTGTTCCGGGTTCCCACTATGGCATGGGTGACGATTTCCCGCTTGAAATGCTGGTGACGGTGACGTTCGAAGCGGTGGATGGCAAAACCCGCCTGATCCTGCGCCACGCTGGAATGCCCGCCGGCGAGATGGGTGAGATGGCCGGGGCAGGCTGGAACCAATCGTTCGACAAGCTGGCGGCGGCGCTGTCTGCCTGAGCCGGTGATAATCGATGGTCTTTGGTCATCCGGCGCTCGTGAACTATCCACCATAGACTGAAGACTTTCCCTTGTGCCGCCGATTGATGCAGCTTAAAAGATTGAACGGACAAGCCTGAAAGCGTCACCCAACCCCGCAAGGCACTGAATTAGCCCCCTGCCCTGAATTCGGGGTAGGGGGTTGGGGGAAGGGGTCAAACTGCGGGTTGTTGTACGATTAAATAGTTGAACTGCATAAATCAACGGCAAGGTAAGACAAGTCCCGTCGGGAATGGGGCAGCAGCGCCGGATAGGCTGCGCGCTGTCTGGCATGACAAAAATCAGCCGGACACCCGCGCTACCCTGTCAGACAATCAAAAAATCGGAGCAGTGGACATGCGAAAACTGGTGAGTTATCTGTTTATCACGCTGGACAATGTGATCGAAGCGCCGGACATCTGGTCCTTTGACCACTTTGATGAGGGGATGCTGGCCGAACTGCAAGCCTCGATTCAGGGGCAGGATGCCGCGCTGATGGGCCGCGTGACCTATGAGGAGTGGGCTGGTTACTGGCCGACAGCGACGGACGAACCCTTCGCCAGCTATATCAACCGCGTGCCGAAATATGTCGTTTCCTCCACGCTGGAAAACCCCACCTGGGCCGGGACCGAAGTGCTGAAAGGCGATCTGGCGGCGGAGATCAGGCGGCTGAAGCAGATGCCCGGAAAAAACATTGGCACGGCGGGCAGCCCCACGCTGGTGCGTTCGCTGCTGGAACAGGACCTGCTGGATGAACTGATCCTGACGGTCTACCCGGTGATTGCGGGGAAGGGCCGGCGGTTGTTCCGCGAAGGCAGCGACCTGAAGCGCCTGAAACTGGCGGGCAGCACCATCACCCCCACCGGCGTGGCGATCCTCAGGTATCAACCCTATCGCACTTAACGAGAGAACTGAGTCCGTTCTGGAAGGGTTCAGGAAAGACCATATTGTGTTATAATGGGCAGGTTTGCGTCGTTTCACAGGCGGCTGACAGTGTGGCGAAATGCGGCCGGGCCAACTGGCATTTTGTACAGGGGCCAGTCTGGCCGCCGGCACGGGGACAGGGGCCGTGTTCCGCCGCAGAATGAAACTGGTGTTCGATTGGACTTGTGCATCGAGGTTTTATGTCCACAACCGAGAAGAAGGGTACTCCATTGACCGGAAAGACTTCGCCGCGCGCCGGAAGGCGGGAATGGATCGGGCTGGCAGTTCTGATGCTGCCCACGCTGCTGATTGCGATGGACCTGACGGTGCTGCACCTGGCTGTGCCGTCTCTCAGCGCCGATTTGCAGCCTACCGGGTCGCAGCTTTTGTGGATCACGGATATTTACGGGTTCATGATCGCCGGGTCGCTGATTACGATGGGCACGCTGGGGGATCGCATTGGCCGCCGCAAACTGCTGTTGAGCGGGGCCGCCGCGTTTGGGGTGGCGTCTGCGCTGGCGGCCTTTTCGACCAGCGCGGGTATGCTGATCGCCGCGCGCGCCTTACTGGGCATCGCCGGGGCGACCTTAATGCCTTCCACCATGTCGCTGATTCGCAACATGTTTCTGGACCCGCGCCAGCGCACCGCCGCCATTGGCGTGTGGGTGTCGGGCTTTTCAGTCGGTAGCGCCATAGGCCCGCTGGTGGGCGGCCTGCTGCTGGAATATTTCTCATGGGGGTCGGTTTTCCTGATGGGTGTGCCGGTGATGGTGGTGCTGCTCATTGCCGGACCGCTGCTGCTGCCGGAATATAAGGACCCCAATCCGGGCCGCTTCGACCTGTTGAGCGCCGGCATGTCACTGGCCGCCGTGCTGCTGGTGATTTATGGTCTTAAGCAGGTGGCGGAATACGGCCTGAGCGCGCTGGCTGTGGGGACGGTGCTGGCCGGTCTGGTGATTGGCATCCTCTTTGTGCAGCGGCAGCGCACCCTGGCGGACCCGCTGATCGACCTGCGCCTGTTCCGTGTGCCGGAATTCAGCGCGTCGCTGGCGACTTACACCTTCGGCATCTTTTTCGGCTTCGGCACGTTTCTGTTCATCGCCCAGTACCTGCAACTGGTCCTCGGCCTGTCACCCTTGCAGGCGGGGTTGTATTCTGTGCCTGGCGCGCTGGCCTTCATCGTCGGGTCGAACCTCGCGCCGAAGGTGGTGCAGCGCCTCCGCCCGGCCTATGTCGTCGCTGGCGGCCTGACTGTCGCGGCGTTTG
>CAZKIB010000129.1:16055-18518 GCA_964552425.1 uncultured Anaerolineaceae bacterium
CATGTCGATTGGCTTCGGGTTCACGTTCACACTGACCGTTGATCTGGTCGTGGGCGCGGCTCCGCCGGAACGGGCGGGGGCAGCTTCGGCGCTGGCGGAAACCGGCGCGGAACTGGGCGGGGCGCTGGGGCTGGCGGTGCTGGGCAGCCTGGGGATCGCAGTGTATCGCAGCCAGGTGGCCGCCAACCTGCCGGCGGGTATCTCGCCGGAAGTGGCCGAGACGGTGCGCGAGACTCTGGCCGGCGCGGTGGTCGCGGCGGGTGAGCTGCCGGACGCGCTCGGCGGGGCACTTCTCAGCGCGGCGCAGCAGGCGTTCGTGCAGGGTTTGCAGATCAATGCGCTGATCGGGGCGGTGGGCTTCCTGGGCCTGGTCGTGCTGACAGCGACTCTGCTGCGCAATGTGCAACCGCACACCGAGGGCGAAGACCAGCCCGAACCTGTGCCCGTCATCGGCAGCCTGACCCCGGAGCCGCAGCCGGAAGTGCAGTTCGGGGACTAAGCCAGCAGTCCGCAGTCTTTAGTCCATAGTTGATAGTCCAATTGTGATCGGGAATGCTTATGGCGGGGTGGGGCGCAATCCACCCCTTCCATATAGTCCTCTTGCGTCCGATACGGGCAGAAGGAGCATACGCATGAGCGAGTACACACTGCCCACCTTTGAGCCGAGCGCCGAACTCAAAAAGCTGGACCGGCTGGTGGGCACATGGCAGGTCACTGGCGGTGCGGTGGGAACCGTCACCTACGAGTGGATGGAAGGCGGCTTTTTCCTGATGCAGCAGGTTGATCTCGATCACGGCGGCCACCGCATTAAGGGGCTTGAGATTATCGGGAACGAGCGGGTCTTTGGGGCGACGGAGCCGGGTGAGGACCTGAAATCGCGCTTCTACGACAGCGAGGGCAACACCCTCGATTATGTCTACGAACTGGAAGGCGATACCCTGACCATCTGGGGCGGCGAAAAAGGCTCGCCGGCCTACTTCCGGGGTACGTTCAGCGCCGATGGCCGCCGCATGGAAGGCGGGTGGGTTTATCCCGGCGGCGGCGGTTACGAGTCGAATATGACTCGCGTGAAGTAAGGCAGCAGATGATAATCCGAAGGAGCGAAACGTATGAATGCTGAACCCATGACCCATAACATGGTTCTGACCCGTGTGTTTGATGCGCCTGTCGAACAGGTCTGGCAGGCGTGGAGCGATTCCGAGCGCGTCATGCAGTGGTGGGGACCCACCGGCTTTACAGCTCCGCTGGTAAAAATGGACTTTCGCGAAGGCGGAACCTCGCTGGTGTGTATGCGTGCGCCGGCGGAATATGGCGGGCAGGACTTCTACAACACCTGGACCTACCAGACTATCACGCCGATGGAGCGGATCGAATTTATCCAGCATTTCGCGGAACAAACGGGCAGGGCCATCACGCCGGCCGAGGCCGGGATTCCGCCAGGTGTGCCGGACGAGGTGCGCCACATCATTGCTTTTAAGGCGCTGGATGCGGATCGCACAGAAATGACCGTGACGGAATTCGGCTATGCGTCTGAAGAAGCGGCCCACCTGTCGCGCATGGGCATGGAACAGTGCCTCGACAAAATGGCCGCCAGCCTGGGCTGATGCGCCGGGGTATCCAATTAGAAGTGACCCGGATCGCTGCCATCAGTGGTTCACGAACGAGGGGCGGTTCACGAATTGCCCCTGCAAGAGCAATCTCAGTGAATCGCGAAATTACGAAATTTATCCATTAGCGCGCCAGATGTTAAAACATCCGGCTGCCAAAGTTCAAGTCCACTCAAGTGGACTCAAGGAGCATCCGGGGTTCGCGAGTCCGTTTTAACGGACTTGTTGCATAGTAGCCGCACGGTTTTAACCTGCGGCGCGGAAAACCGTGATTCACTGAATTTCTTTCGGCAGGTTCGTCAAATGCACATCCGTATGGCTGACTTCATAAAGAGGAAAACACCATGCCCGCTATGAAACTTGAACTCGTGCCCGTTCCGGTGGTGGATGTGGACGCCGCCATCGCCTTTTATACGGAGAAACTGGGCTTCAACCTGGATCATGACACCATCGTCAGCGACACGGTGCGGGCGGCGCAGTTGACTCCGCCAGGGTCAGCCTGTTCGATTGTTGTCGGGACCGGCCTGGGCGAAATTTCCGAGATGAAACCGGGTTCGCTGAAGGGGCTGCATCTGGTGGTGAAGGACATCGCCGAGACGCGCGACCTGCTCATCAGCCGGGGGGTGACGGTGGGCGAAATTATCGTCTATCCCAGAGAGATCAAGTTCGCCGCTCTCCATGACCCCGACGGCAACCTGTGGATGTTGCAGGAAATTCCGCCGGGGATATAGCGGGTGGCGATGACGACGGCTTAGAAAATTTGTTCTTGACGGACCGCGCATAAACCATTATGCTCGAAACACATTCTGCGGACCAAATAACAGACGAGGTTAGCGCATGTGCCGGAACATCAGGC
>CAZKIB010000129.1:18587-19337 GCA_964552425.1 uncultured Anaerolineaceae bacterium
AGGTGAGCGGGTTCAGCAAACCTTCCAGAGCCAACGAGGAAGCCTTCAACACGGCGGTGGATGAAATCGCGGCGGTCACGCGCAAACTGCTGGACTCGCTGGAAACCAGCGCGCCGCCGAAGGACCGTGAGGAAGTGGCCGCCAAAGCGCGCATCCGGTCTGTGCAGCGCTTCGCCCGCTGAGCGCGCCGCGATGGACCTGGTATTTGAGCAGCGCCCCATCGATTCGACCCTGGTGGAAGCCATCTGGCGCACCCGCAGTGACCATGCTGGCGCGTTTACTTCCACAGCCGACACCCGTTCCGAACTCGTCGTGACAACCTGGCAGGGCCAGACCAGTGTCACTGTGCGCGGGCCAGAAACAAAAGCGTCGCTGGCGGAATACCCGCCGGATGCCGAGTTTTTCGGGATTATCTTCAAACTCGGAACCTTCATGCCGCATCTGCTGGCGAAAAATCTGCTGGACCGGCGCGATGTCACCCTGCCGGAAGCCAGCCGCCGCTCGGTCTGGATGCAGGGCGCGGCCTGGCAGATTCCTGATTTTGACAATGCGGATATTTTCATCAACCGGCTGGCGCATGAAGGTTTGCTGGCGCATGACCCGGTGGTGGACACCGTGCTGCGCGGCCACGAACCCGACCTGTCGCTGCGGGCCGTTCAGTATCGTTTTTTGCGCGCGACGGGCCTCACGCACAACACCGTGCGCCAGTTCGAGCGCTACGTGCGCACCCTGCGTCGCTACCTCGACGGC
>CAZKIB010000130.1:0-3167 GCA_964552425.1 uncultured Anaerolineaceae bacterium
GGTGATCACCACCTTTGGCGATTCGTCAGTCAGTGTCAGCGAACTGGCCGCGCATATCCAGAGCGCACGCAGCGGCAATAACCGCATCATTCTGATCACGATGGACATGGGCGTCAACACGGCCCCCGGCGATGGGACCGGCAGCATTCTGAGCGGTTCTGACCTGGTGTACCTGCGCATCCAGCAGGCGCGTGAGGAAGGCCGTCTGGTCGTCGTCAGCGCCGGCAACAACACCACCCGGCAGCGGAGTTTTACCCACACGACTGCGACCACGATCACCATGTCTGCACCGGCCGGCCCTTATGTCGTCAATCTCAGTTGGAACGGCTGGTCAGATAACAGTGATCTGCCATCGCCAGTAGCTCTCGCAGTCAGCACGGGCGGCAATTTCACTAAGCCGAATCGTATCCCCACTGGCCCGCCCAGCCACCAGTTTTCGGGCAACTGCGCCAGCGCCTGTACACTGACACTGACTATCCCCGGCAACAGCGGGGGGCGTTTCGTCCAGGTGCAGTTGAATTCACCCGGCAGCATCACAGGGACAACCGGCTCCACCATGAACACTGGCGCGGGCAACATTGGCCGCCCGGCGGATTCACCCTATGCGCTGGCGGTGGGCGCGGTGTGTTCGGCCCAGACCTTCGGCGCGGAATATTACCCGCCAATGTACGACAGTTCGCATGGCCCCATTATGTCCAGCGGCGGCGCGGGGCCGGCTTCGGCTGGCGGGACCATCACCCGCACCGACTTCAAACCCGACCTGGCTGCACCATCGCACGTCAACGGCTCGGTATACGGCACACCGACCTGGGACTGCACCCTGGATCAGGTTCCCACCGGCGGCTTCAACGGCACATCGGCGTCAGCAGCTCATGTCGCGGGCATGGCCGCCCTGCTGCTTTCCAACAGCCAGATGGCGAGCCAGATTTCCAGCGCCAGCAACCCCGCCACCGCGCTGCAAAATTACCTGCAAACCCATACAATTGACCTGTTCGCTGAAGCCAGCGATGGATTCGACGCAGCCTTCGGGTTTGATAATGTGTACGGCGCGGGCCTGACCACCCTGGGCAGCCCGACCTTTAATCTGAGCATCATCACCAATCTGGAAACAGGCGGTAACGCCGTTTATGTCGGCCAGGGCAATCCCGGCTCCGAACTGAACGGAGAACCGAACGCTCCCTACCTGCATCTCGCCCAGGCTATCGAGGCCGCTTCACAGCCAGACCGCCCGGATCGTATCGTGCTGCTGCCAGGTGAATATCCTTCCGGCGTCGGCATCATTGACCGGGCTGATCTGTCCATTGAAGGTTACAACGGACAGGCGACCATCTGGGTCAACGACAGCTACAACGGCAGGGCCGGCTTCCATATCCAGAACAGCACCGGCATCACCATCGAAGCCTTGCAGTTCCGCGCCGCCAACCCCATTCTGTTTGATGGTGTGGCCTTCTCCTTCAGACGTCCGCTGGCGATCCAGTTCTTTAATGATCCCACCGCCACCAGCTCCGATGGCAGTTCGGTGCGCAACAGCACCTTCAGCGGTTTCATCGGCAGCGAACCTATCGCCATCTGGCAGACACTCGGCGTCAGCATTCTGAATAACATCTTCGAGAATCTGAACAGTTCCGTCGGTCAGGTCAACCGCGCTGCCCTGCAAATCACCAACTCGGCCTCGTCTACCGAGCCGATCATTGTGCGCGGCAACACCTTCCGCAACATCACGGGTACAGTCCAGAGTACGACAGGCACACGCGAAGCGATTATCTACATTACGAACAGCGCTGTTGACTTCACCAGCAACTTCTTCCTCAACACCCGCGCAGACGCCACGTTCACCATCGACAACACGGTGAATGCTGACACGCATATGATTAATATCTTCAGCAACCTGTTCGTCAATAACGATGGTCTGCTGGGGTACCTCAACCCTGCGCCGCGCTTGCGCTTCATCAACAACACCGTCGTCGGTCAGGACCCTGTCGAGCCAACCATAGACAATCATCTGCTGCGGCGTACTGGCGGCACAGACTACCCCTGGGCTGTCCACAACAATCTGTTCTACGACAACGGGAACGACTCACCCACCTATCGAATCGCGCAGCATGTCGGGCTGTTCTCACTGTGTCAGGCGCTCGATAACGCTACCAATGAGACCGGCGCACGCAATAACTGGGTGATTAATACGCAGGACAACTTCAGCACCGGCACCTGTGATCGCTCATTTGAAAACGCGGGTGTCGTGCAAAACAACAACATGCTGTCTGATAACATCATCGCAGCGGCTTCCATTTTCATCGGCGAAGACCCGCTGTTCCTGCTGGATGCCCTCACAGACCCGCTCTATTACCAGATGCGCGGAGATGCCGACGGCATCGACATGGCGGATGCCAGCGTCCTGATCGCTCCGCTGATCGACTTTTCCGAAAACACACGCAATTTCGACGGCGATGGCGATACCATTGACGAACCCGACATGGGCGCGTTCGAGCTGGTTCCGCTCACGGCTGGCCCGATTGATGTCGTGCGTCTGGAAGACATCTTCGATCAGGCCAATGACCGTCCTACAGCCTTCGCCATTGATCTGCGCCAGGGTGTGGACGGCGGTTTTGCGCCCTACACCTTCAGGACCCGCACCCTGCCCACCAACTTCAGCACCGATCCTTCAGATTTCTGTCTGGGCGCTGGCGTGCGTATCCAGGGCAACTACGCCTTCTACTGCCCGCCGGAGCATTTCTACACCAGTGACTCGCTGGCGAGTGTGCCGGACAACATTCAGTTCGAATACTACGCCTTTGACCGGGTCTCCGACCAGAACGACCTGGAAAATGCCGAGTTCAGCACGGTTACAATCGAGATCACACCCGTCACGGACCAGCGGCTGACTTCCAACATCAACTATCAGTTCATCGCCGAGGCCGGCACAGCCTTCCGCTTCCGCCTGCGTCCATCGGTGCGCTTCGATAACTTCCGCTACTCAGAAGCTGGCACGGTGCGCGACCTTCAGGCCGATTATCCCTACAGCTACAATACCAACATCACCGTCACCGAATTCGACAACCCTGCCATTTTTGAGGATGGCGGTCTGGGGCTGGAAGGCTACATCGAGAATCGTATCGCCAATCCCAACCCGGATGGAACCATCACACTGCAAAGCCGCAACGGCGAAC
>CAZKIB010000130.1:3242-14842 GCA_964552425.1 uncultured Anaerolineaceae bacterium
GCTTGAGGTAGCTGGCGTGCTGCCCAACAGCGGTCTGCACGACGACAGCAGTTTCAGCTTCCGCTACAACACCCTTGACCTCGGCGCGGCAGATGCCTGGACAGCGGTATCCAACACGACCACGATCAATAACACCCTGCATCAGACGAGCAAACTGAACGATGTCGCCACGTTTGGCTTTGTCGGCGAGGCATTTGTCGTCTACATGCAGGCGCAGAAAAGCGGCGCGTTGTGGGAACTGCGGATTGATGATCGCGAAGGGTTGAATCCCCCGCTGTCGTGGGTCCAACAGTTGGACGGTAGCTGGCGCGCCGAAAGGGACGGTTACAACTGTGTGACCCGTGCCCCTATCTCCGGCAATCTCATCTCCAACAACGGCTCCAATGCCTACACCGTTTCGTGCGACGGCCTGCGCGCCGACGAAGCCCACAGCGTTGAGATCATCAACCGGCAGTCCAAGAGATACCTCTCGGTGGATGCCCTTGCTATTCTGTATGACGGCGACCCGCTGCTGCCTGGTGTCCATGATGTCGTGGAACATGACATTTTCACCCTGTTCGCGGGGTGGAACGCCATCACCGACAGCGGTTCATCCAGTGGGCGGGCTTTGTCGACCACGACTGACGACCTGAGCGACATCAATTTCGAGTTCACCGGCACGGGTATCGCTATCGGCACAACCCTGGAAGGTGTTCTTAGTGGCAGCACCTATCAGGGCGCGGACTATGACATCTGCATCACCCCGCAGGTTGAAGGCGTGTCCGGCGAAGAAGTCTGCCAGAACTTCAACAATGGGGTCGGAGCCGGCAAGAAACCCATCTGGGGTGCGTATCGTTCCTTCCATGGCTTCAACTATAATCCGCTGGATGCTGCGCCCGATGCGCACCAGGTCCGCATCCATGTCAATGACATTCCGGCTGGTGCGCGTCTGGTCATCGACTCGATCACTGTGTTTGCTGAAGCACCCACCGGGCCGCTCAGTCTGACGCAGCGTGTGACCGAGGATGATGAGATCGGCGCCATCGTGTTTGGCAATGGCCGGGCGAACAGTTGGACACAGACCACCCTGGATCGCAAAGCGTCCAACAAGAGCCTGAGCAGTATCAGCAGAGGTATCAACGCAGTCGGGCCGTTCGTCGGCTTCCAGGTCCCAGACAATGCAGATGTCATCCACTGGTATGGCATTAAAGGTTCGCGTGACAGCCAGAATATCATGGTGTGTGTGGATCGCGGTCAGGGTGAAGCCGGAATCGCGGAACACTGCAGAACCTACAACCTGCGCACCGCGCCCAACCCGCTGATGATCCGCGAAAGCGACTTTGGCGGCTGGGGCACAGCCTGGGGTGACAACACCGCCCACACCGTCGAGATTTTCAGCCTGCTCAACGAAGTCTTCAATGTGGACAAGGTCGAAATCTTCGACAATGACGCGCCGCTGGCTGCCGGCCTGTATCAGGACTTCGTGTTCGCGGCCCATACCAGCGTCTTCGGGTTCTTCGATGACAGCGCCGGCAACCCCATCAACGGCGGCTCGTTCGCCATCATCCAGGACAAGACGACCACTAGAGCGTCTGGCGCATCGGTTGCCCGCACCAGCACGGCGAACGAAGGTGTCCTGTTCCAGATGACCGGCACTGGCTTCACTGCCTACTTCACACGAGACCGATTTGCCGGTCAGGTGCAAATCTGCTGGCTGCCGGGCACGCTGACCACCACAGTGGCAACTGTCGAAGCCGGTGGTAACTGCCGGACATTTGTCAACCATTACAACAGCAAGAGTACAATTTATCAGGTTGGCTACAGCATCTTCGGGCTGCCGGCTGGCAATCATACCGTCACCATCCGCAACTTGCAGAATGCGCCTACCCTGACTTCGCAGATGCAGTTCGACGCGGTCTTCATTGCCAATGACACCATGCCCGCGAATCTCCTGACAGAGGCCCAGGCGCGCTACGAAACCAGTTTCATCAACCGGGTCGCGCAGGATACCTTCCTGTACTACGGCAACTGGGGATCGGTGGAAGGCAAAAAGGCGGCCAAATACTCCGGCCAGAACTACGATTTTGTTGCGGGAACCGGCGCGGGTATCGTCTTCCAGACAGACAACATCGACACCCTGCGTATCGCGCGCACGCTCCGTAAAGGCTACGCCAATATCGAAGTGTGTGTGGATGGCACGACAGATTGTACGGCTATCCTCGGTGATCGGGACCCGGCTGTGATTCAACTGCCGGATACAGACCCGCATGTCGTCTCCATCGTCATGACCAGCGCAGGCCGTTTCGAACTGGATGCGATTGACGTGTTCGACTCGTCCACACCGCTTCAGCCGGGTATGTACGAAGAAGCCGAACCTCTGCTGAAGTATGACGGCACGTGGAATAACAAAGTGTCCAGCGCTTACACCAACCGCCGGGCACAGCGCACCCTCACCCAGCAGGGCACCATGCTGTTCCATATGAACGGCTCCATGCTCGAACTGGGCGCGTTCGCCAAAGGTTATAATCAGGCGCAGGTGTGCTTCGCAGCGGGCATCGTGACCGACCCGTCCAGCGCAGTGTTTGACGCCAACTGCCAGACCTTCCCCGCCAACCTCGGCCAGTCCCTGTCCGTTCGGCAGGTGTTCAACAGCGGCACGCTCTTCAATAACGATGCCGTTTACACCGCGCGCGTGCGTAATACCCTGGCGCTCGAACTGGTACTCGACTATGTCCATATCATCGACGGTCTGAATCCGCTGATCGCAGGTCGCTATGAGAACACGCATCCGATCCTGACAACCACTGGAACCTGGACCACCCTTGCCAGCAAGACTGCCAGCAACGGTAACTACCTGCGCACCCAGACCGTCAACAGCTTCGCTCAGTTTGAGTTCGAAGGCACAGGTTTCGGTATCGGCACATTCGCCGACAGATATGGCAGCGAAATGCTGGTTTGCTACCTGCCCTCTTCAGAAACCTTTGACGGAACCTGGGATGGTAGTATCGGTGAAAACTGTGTCACCTTCCAGAATGAAGCGCCCAAAGCCAGCACGCTGATTACCCGCTCGATCACCGGCCTGCCGGACAACACCTACACGGTTGGGATCGTCAACCAGAACAATGGCATCTCCGAAGTGACCGGGCTGGCCCGCGACATCGTGGCCTATCCGCCCACGCTGGTCATTGACTTCGTGGAAATCTATGAAGGGCTGCCTGCCGTCCTGCAAGCCGGAACCTTCGGCCAGGGCGCGGTGAATGGTAGTGATGAAGCCTACATGCAGCTTATGCCAGCAGATCGCTGGAACACCATCACCGACAAGTCCGCCGCCAGCGCAACGGATCGCAGTTACGCCAGTGTGGTGGATACCATCAAACGAGTGACCGCGCTGTACGCCGGTCAATCGGCCACGTTCAGCGTCCAACTGGCGGCGAACAGCACCAGCACACTGGTCATTGACCTGCTGCGCGCCGACTCGAAGAACGGCAATCCGATCCAGTACTGCGTGGTTGACCAGAGTGACGCCAGCATCACCTGCAATACTCTGACAACAGCCCTCACCCAGCGCTACCAGTTCATCACCCTTGAGAACAGTTCCGGGTCGGTGGTGAATCAGACCGTGAGTTTCCGCAGCCTCGCGCCGGGCTACTTCCGTATCGACAGCTTCCAGTTCGTGCCCGATGGCATCCTGAGCGTGGGTCTGTACGAAGATCTCCTGTTTGGCGCAGACGGCATTTTCGATACCGGAGCCAGCACTGGCTGGACCAGTGTCGTGAATAAAGCGGGCAGCAACGGTACAGTCCGCCAGACCAATGTCGCCAATGATCTCGTTCAGTTCACCTTCACCGGCACAGGCTTTGCGATTGGCACACATACCGGCCTAACCGGCAGTGAAATGGATGTGTGCTACCAGACCGAAGCGCTGTTCGACGGCACGCTGGATGGCACAAATGAGGAATGTATCACCTTCCAGAATGAAATCAGCAAGGGCAGCACGCTGGTCAGCCGCACGATTGCCGGCCTGCCCAACGATACCTATGTCGCGGGTGTCATCAACCGGGATGACGGCCTGTCACAGCGTACCGTTCCCCCTGCTCCACGCAACACGGTCACTTACCCGCCGACGCTGGTTGTGGACTATGTGGAAATCTTTAATGCAAGCCCCACCCTCCTCGGCCTGACGGATGGCGGTGACTACAATCAGGACGCGGCGGATGGTGATGACGCTTACATGACGCTGCTGCCGGCCAACCGCTGGAACACCTTCACAGACAAGTCCGCTGCAAGCGCGACCAATGGCAGCTACGCTTCGATCATCGACACCAGAGGCAAAGCGAGCGGCGCCTATGCTGGCCCAGTCGCAGCCTTCCAGATGCAGATTGCAGCCAACAGCCAGGCCACGCTTACCCTGCGTATCTTCGGCGCTGGCAAAGGCCACAGCGATCAACTGCAATACTGTGTCCTGAGTGGGGCTGATCTGCTGGAATGCAATGTACTCAATACCATGCTCACCAGTCCGTTCCAGGTCGTCAGCATCAACAACCCGACTGGCGGCACAGTCACGCGGACGATCTTCTTCCAGACACTGACACCGGGCCTGTTCCGCGTGGATGGCTTCCAGCTTCTGCAAGGCAGCACGCTCAACGCAGGTGTTTACGAAAATCTGTACATCGGGGCCGATGCGTTGATCGACGCCAACGGCGCGGGCTGGGCGACAATCCTCAGCAAGAGCTATACCAACGGCAGCGCTGTTCAGGCGACCATCGCGGATGCGGACTTTGCCCAGTTCGAATTCTTCGGCACGGGCTTCGGAATCGGCACGCACATCGGCAGAAATGGCAGCGAAATGGAAGTCTGCTATCAGACGGAAGCGCTGTTCGATCTAAGTTTCATTGACGGCACAGGCGAAGAGTGCATCACTTTCCAGAACGAGGCCAGCAGCGCGAACCTGGATATCCTGCGCACGATCACCGGCCTGCCGGAAGACACCTATGTGGTCGGTGTTCTGCACCGCAATGACGGGTTCTCCAACATCTCCAGCACACCCACCCCGCGCAGCAGCAGCTATCCGGCGCGCATGGTGATAGACTACGTTCAGATTTTCAATGAGCCGGCGCCGGCACTCCTCGATGAGTCTGGCACATTCAACGAAAATGCGGCAGACGGTGGCGTTCCCTTCGTGCAACTGCTGCCCGCCAACCGCTGGTTCACAATCACCGGAAAAGCGGCCCGTACTGCGTCCAACGAATCGTATGTCAGTGTGGTCGATACACGTAATCGGGTGACCAATCGTACTGCCGGCCAGACAGCCACAGTACGGGTCGCAGTGCCCGCCAATGACAGCGTTACACTGGCGATTGATACCTTTGGCACGGGTAAGGGCCACAGTAACCAGCTTATGTACTGTGTTCTGGATGGGGCGGAACTGGTCGGTGATTGTCAGATCATCACCACCATGCCGGTCAGTGTGCAGCAGGTCGTGACTATCGAGAACCCCGGCGTCGCTCTGGCGGATTACACCGTGTTCTTCCAACTGCTGACCCCCGGTTACTTCCGCATTGATGACTTCCAGGTTATCGTGGGTGATACCCTGACCGAAGGCATCTACGACGACCACTTCATGTCAGACAATGGTCTGATCAACCTGAGCAGCGGCAACTGGCAGCTCCCGCCCACATCGGGGACCAAAGTCAAGGGCGCTTTCGGTGGCAACGTGATCCGCACCCAGACTCAGAATGCCGACCTGGTGTTCACCTTTGAAGGCAGCGGTTTCTCGATCATCACCGTCGAAAGTGTCTACCGGCTGGGTCTTGAAGTCTGTTATGTAACCGAAACCCAGTTCCAGATCAACGGATTTGACTCGGCAATCTGCCGCCTGAATGCAACCGAGATCACCAAGGGGACCTACGCGCAGTATGGCCTGAACTTCTATGGTCTGACCCCGAACACTTACGTTGCGCGGGTGCGCGTGTCACAGGCTGCCACCGACCTCAAACGCCAGTGGTTCCAGGTCGACGCGCTGGTCATCTTTGGCGATGTCACCTCTGCCGGAGCGCTGCAACCCGGTGTCTATGATGACGCCGAACTGCTCACCAACCCGGCGATTCGCTTCGCGCCCGAAGTCTTCTGGAGCATGAATCCGAAGATCAAGAGTGGCCCGCCCAAAGGCCCCTGGAACCTGACTGAACGGCAGGCGACCAACAGCGGCTCGGTCTTGCAGGTGTTCGTTGAAGGCAACACGCTGATTCTGTATCAGGAACTTGGGACCAAGAACAGCAGTTCGGTCCAGGCGTGTCTGGTGGTGTTCGGCACACAGGCGAATGAACTGCTGTGCAACACCTTCAGCCAGAACAGCAGGGGCGGCTTCTTCAAGCCCATCGCCTTCTTCGGCCTGGGTGAGGGCACACACGAGATCATCTTCGAGAACAAAACACCCGGAAGACGCTTCAACATTGATGGCCTACAGGTCACACAGTAGTCTATCTTCATGGCCCGGATGCACAGTCCGGGCCTTTTTCTTTTCCCCAGGAACCTTACAATAGGGTTCACTATCTATTTGTAGATGAAAGTAACCTCCGGGATGGACCTACAGATTGCGCCAGAAGTTGAGGCTGCGCTCAGCCAGGCAAAACCAGTCGTTGCCCTGGAATCAACCCTGATTACACATGGGCTGCCCTACCCGACAAATGTTGAGACGGCTCTTGCCATGGAAGCTGCCGTCCGCGAGACCGGCGCAGTACCAGCGACCATCGCTGTTTTACAGGGGCAAATTACTGTGGGCCTCCTGCCCGATCAGATTGAATATCTTGGTTTGCGACCTGCTGGCAGTGTGCGCAAATGCAGCCGTCGGGACTTTGTAATCGTCGTAGGTCTGGCAGAGGATGCGGCCACTACTGTCGCCGGGACGATGATCGTAGCGCATCAGGCCGGTATCCCCATCTTTGCTACCGGGGGTATCGGCGGCGTTCATCGTGGACAGCCGTTCGATATATCGGCTGATCTGATCGAACTGGGACGCACGCCGGTTGCAGTAGTCTGTTCTGGCGCAAAGTCGATTCTGGATTTGCCGCTGACGCTCGAAGTGCTTGAAACCCAGGGGGTTCCGGTCATCGGTCTGGGAACGGATACCCTGCCCGCATTTTACAGCCGCGGCAGCGGCCTGCCGGTGGATGTGCGGGTTGATTCGCCCACACAGGCTGCCCGCATCATCGCAGCGGCCCGGCGTTTACAGGTCACACATGGCCTGCTGATTACGGTTCCCGTTCCGGCTGAAGATGAACTGCCAGCCGATGTGGCAGAAGCGGCGATTGTCCAGGCTACAAAAGAAGCGGCTGAACGCCACATTCATGGTAAAGAGGTTACACCGTTTGTACTCAGCCGTGTGGCTGAACTGACGGAGGGCCAATCCAAACGCGCGAACACCGCGCTGCTGATTAACAATGCCCGCATGGCTGCCAGAATCGCCTGCGACCTTAGCCAGTTATGACACCCCGGTTGATCGGCGTCGGCGCAATTTTTATTGATGACATCGTCCTGCCGGATGGTCGAACCTACATGGGGCAGTTGGGGGGCGGTGTGGTTCACGCGTTAATGGGCGCGGCCCTGTGGGACGAAAAACCGGGCATCGTAGCGCTGGCCGGACGCGACCTGGAAGAATCAGTCCGCCAGTACCTTCGCAAGCATTTCGACATGCGCGGCCTGTACGATCTAGACCTGCCACAGATGCGCGCGTGGCAGATATTTGAAACGGACGGAACCCGGCGTGAACTCTATCGCGTCCAGCAGACAGACCCTTTTGTGCGCGGCGCACAACCGGAGCATCTGCCAGAAGCCTATCGACAATGTCGGGGTTGTTATCTGCTACAGGGTTTCGAAGGTATTCGGGTATGGCGGCGCGCACTCGACAGAGCTTTTATCCTGTGGGAGCCGCTTCAACAAATTATGACGCGAGCAAACTGCGCGAACCTGCTGGCTATCCTTCAGAATGAGCGCATTGACCTGATTTCGCCCAATCTGGCAGAGGCTCAGGAAATTCTGGGTTTGCACGAACCCGAAGCACTCATCGCGGCGCTGCTGGAAAACGGGGCAGGAGCAGTTGCGCTGCGCATGGGGCCGGAAGGTTCACTCATTAGGGATCAAAACAGCCAGGATTGCGTTCACATACCAGCGATTGATGTTGGAACCGTAGTGGACCAGACTGGAGCAGGAAACACGTATTGTGGAGCACTGCTGGCAGGAATGACACGAGGAAAATCACTTCATGAAGCCGCCGTGATGGGCGCGGTAGCAGCCTCATTCTGTATTGAGCAGCAGGGTATTCTGAAACCTGACAGTGTTCAAAAGCAGGAACGTAACAACCGATATAACCATGCGATCAGCTAAAGTTATTTACCAGCCTGGGCAGGGCCGCGTTTGATACCAATCTGGGTATGGCGGGTGACAATGTGCAGCGTCAGTTCATCCTGGGTTTCAAAATGCCGTCTGCAATAAGGGCATACAGGATTATGCTGCGAAGAAGGTTTTTCACTTTTGCTGCTTGCTTGATCCATGATATTTCTGTAAACCTCTGATTGTGCAAATAACTGTTTGATGACTATTATGAATTATAATCACGATCTTCGCCAGAAAATTGAAGAAATGCTGAAAAACACCTCAATTAAGTAAAAAAGATACCTTTCAGGGTATTTCTCCGCTGGTTGGGCGTCGGCGCAGCCATTCCCGCACCGCATCAATCAATTCTTCAGCGTTCAGATCCACGTCCTGACGTTCCATTACCGCTTTGTGCCGTCTGGACAACAGATCGTCCAGGCTGATTTTCGCCATCACCCGCTCCACTTCGATAGTCAGCATCACCAGCGGCGCGGTTCGCTTGGCTTCAATGACCAGAAAATAGGTCGAATCCAGCAGCGGGTAGAGCAAAATGTGATTGTATTCCGTCGTAAGCTGAATGTAATGTACGCTGTTCGCTTCGAATTCCTGCGCCATTGTCTGTCCCAGAACCGCCAGCGCGTGGAACATGGAAGCCAGATATTCCTGATCACTGCGCAGGGAGCGGCTGGAGTAAAGAATGTATCCGTCATTATCGGCCACGATGACGGCTTCAACATAAGGATTTTTTGCCAGCCGTTCAGCCCAATCTAAATATTCATTATCAATATGGTCATCCATCTGTACCGCCAACTGAGCGCTGTACCTGCGAAACACGCCAGATTTCCAACCCGGCGTCGCAGCCAATGACAAGAGTCGTCCCATTATTACTCAAGCTTACCAGATCAGGCGGGCGCTGGCACTGGCGATAAAGTCCTAAAGCATAGCTCTGTCCGCTGGCAATATCCCAGGCATTGACTGCCGGCTCATCATTGACATGAACGCCAATAACTACGTCCGCCTGATGCGACAGCAGGATAAAGGGTATGTAAACGCCGCCAAGTTCCACAATGACACGATCCTGCTGCGTTTCAAAATCCACCAGATGCAGCGCTTCCGAAGTCGGATCACGCCAGACCAGATAACGTCCATCCGGTGTCGTCGCGCCATAAATCGGCACAGAATCCACCTGAGCCGCTCCGGTCATTAAACCTGTGGCGAGATTCCAGCGAAAGACCCGCCCATTATCCGTCGCTGTAACCGCCAGCGGCAGCGGCAAACGGCCAATACGCACAATCGAATCGGATTCGCCTGCCGGAGCAAAGGGACGAATATCCAGATCGCTCTGAACGAGTTCTCCGTCCGCAGTCGCAATCCGAACGACATACGGGTCCTGGTCAGGCTCACTCGGCACAACTTCCAACAAGACGGTCTCGCCGTCCATCCAGATACCCACTGCCTTGTCCTCTGAACGTACCACCACCCGGCGTGTTGACGCCTGAACAGTCCTGATCGTCACATAGTAGGCGTCCGAAGCAGAATGAAGGGCCGCAAATCGTTCACCCGTCTGGTCGAATGTGCCATCAATAAAGGTGGCCGGGAAATCGTCGTCGGTCAGGATCACGTCAGTCACATCCACCAACGTACCAGCATCATCCAGAATCACCACCTGACTGTCCCGGTTAATCACCGCCAGACGGCGGCCATCCCTGCTGATATACACACGTCCATTGACGATTTCACCGGCTTCAGGTGGCAGCATCGCAAAGTCAATGATCGTAACCGGGGCAAGTGAACCAATCGTATCGGCTGCGATAACCGGATGTTCATCCTGCTGAACAGCGGATACTGACCCCGCAATGCCGCCGATCAGCAGAATCAGCAGGAGCCATCTCAAGGTATTGCTACACATCAGGCATACCATACGCTATAATCAGACAAATTTTGTTTATGTCCATCAGCAAAATAAGTGTATGGAGCAGCTCATGCAGCCCCACGAAATCGAGCATCATGTCGACCGCATTCTCTTGCAGGTCGAAAAACCCGGACGTTACGTTGGGGGTGAGTATAACAGCATCGCCAAGGACTGGGACACGGCGGATGTCAAAGTCGCGCTGGCTTTTCCCGATATTTATGATCTGGGTATGTCCAACCTGGGCATCATGATCCTGTACGAACAGGTCAACAACCAGCCGGACATGCTGGCCGAGCGGGTGTTCAGCCCCTGGGTGGACATGGAAGCCATCATGCGAGAGCAGCATATCCCCCTGTACTCGCTTGAAACGAAACACCGTATCCGCGATTTTGATCTGCTGGGGATCAGCCTGCCCTATGAGCAGTTATATACCAACGCACTTAATATGATCGACCTGGCGGGGATGCCGGTGCGCAGCCGGGACCGGGATGCGTCTTATCCACTGATAATCGCGGGCGGTCATGCCTGCTATAACCCGGAGCCAATGGCGGATTTTATTGATGCCTTTGTCATTGGCGAAGGCGAAGAAATCATTCTCGACATCGCCCGGACGGTTCAGCAGACACGCGGCACGGATCGTCACACACAACTGCGCGCACTCGCCCGCATTCAGGGTGTCTATGTGCCTCGTTTTTACGATGTCGAATACCATCCTGATGGCACACTCGCCAGTGTAACCTCCAACACACCCGAAGCCCCGGCGCGGGTTCTCAAACGGATTGTCCCGGTCCT
The DNA here is from genome assembly GCA_964552425.1 of uncultured Anaerolineaceae bacterium. GTDB lineage: Bacteria > Chloroflexota > Anaerolineae > Aggregatilineales > Phototrophicaceae. The sequence goes on from CAZKIB010000130.1 coordinate 14,296, forward strand.
GCCCAAACCATTTACGCGCTTCCTTGTGCCCAACATCGACACGGTACACAACCGCGCGCCCATCGAAATCATGCGGGGCTGCACACGCGGCTGCCGTTTCTGCCACGCCGGCATGGTGACACGCCCGGTGCGCGAACGTTCCGTACAGGAAGTGGTTGACGCCATTTCGGAAATCATGGAGAACACCGGCTTTGAGGAAATCAGCCTGCTCAGTTTATCATCGTCAGACTACCGGGATGTTAACGAACTCGTCAGCGCCATCCACGACAATTACGCCGAATTTGGCCTGAGCATGAGCCTGCCCAGTCTGCGGATCGAGACTGCCAGCACCGATCTGCTGGACAAACTCGGTGATACCCGCCGCAGCGGGTTCACCTTCGCGCCCGAAGCCGCAACAGAGCGGATGCGCAATATCATCAACAAGTATGTGCCCACCGAACAGGTGCTGGAAACTGCGCGCGCGGTGTATGCGCGGGGCTGGCGCACCATCAAATTCTACTTCATGATCGGCCACCCCGAAGAAACGCTCGACGATGTGTGGGCCATT
>CAZKIB010000130.1:14865-17729 GCA_964552425.1 uncultured Anaerolineaceae bacterium
GGAAGGCCGCAAAATCCTGGGCAACAAAGCGACAGTGAATGTCGGCGTCAGCACCTTCATCCCCAAACCGCATACACCGTTCCAGTGGGTTCCCCAGGATACCCCTGAGCAGGTGCTTGCCAAGCAGCGCATTCTCAAACAGGAACTGCGGGTCAGCGGGATGCACCTGCGCTGGAACGATATTGAAGGCAGCGAATTTGAAGGTTTTCTCAGCCGAGGAGACCGCCGTCTGTGTCGTGTAATCGAACGTGCCTGGGAACTGGGCTGTAAATTTGACGCCTGGCAGGATCATCACCACCATGAGCGCTGGCTGCAAGCCTTCGAGGAATCCGGCCTGACACCGCAGTTCTATACACACCGCCTGCGCGCCGACGATGAAGTCTTCCCCTGGGATCATATTGACGCCGCCGTTCACAAGAAATTCCTGCTCGAAGACTATCGCATGAGCGTCAAGGAAGAGACCCGTGTGGACTGCCGGGATCGCTGCTTCGCCTGCGGCATTCTGCCCAAGTTCACCGAAACTCGCGCCCAGACCCCGGCAGAAGCCTGGGAATGCCCGCCAGTCAAACCCAAAAATGAACGGCGGCGCGCCGGTCATGACGGTGAACGCACCCCCAATGTCTCTCTTATGCCCTGATTACGCACAGAACCACCTTTATCAAGAACGCAGCCGCGCGCTGCGTTTTTTTGATGAGCAGCGCCGAAGCACATTTCACAGCTTGAAACGAGGTTGAGATGACACTCGAACTATCATCCGATGAATTTCGCCGGCTGGGCTATCGCGTGGTGGATATGCTCACAGAACAGCTCGCGTCTGTCACGGATGGTCCCACGCGCCGCCCGCTGACCGATGCGCAGCGCCAGCAGATCATGCAGCAACCGCTGCCGCAGGGACCGGCGGACCCGCAGGCACTTATTGAACGAGTGGCAGCCGATATTCTCCCCTATCCGATGGGGAACAACAGCCCGCGCTTTTTCGCGTGGGTCAATTCGCCCGCCGCGCCGTTGGGTGTGCTTTCGGAAATGCTGGCCGCTGCGCTGAATGCCAGTGTCGCCGGGGGCGATCATGCCGCAACTTATGTGGAACATGCCGTCTTAAGCTGGATGAAAGAAATAATCGGCTTTCCAGCGCAAGCCGGCGCGCTGCTGGTCAGCGGTGGCAGCATGGCGAACATCACCGGGCTGGCGGTCATGCGCCATGCGCAGACACACGGGCACGTCCGGCTGCACGGCCTGACTGCCGAAACAGCCCCGCTGATCGTTTATACCTCTGAACAGGGGCATTCCAGCCTCCAGAAAGCAGTGGAATTGCTCGGCATCGGCAGTGAAAACCTGCGCAAAGTACCAGTAGACGTGGACTATCGAATGGACGTCGATGCGCTGCGGAGCGCGATTGCAGCCGATAAAATGAATGGACTGCGACCTGTGGCAGTGGCAGCCAGCGCGGGAACCGTCAATACAGGCGCAGTCGACCCGCTGGTCGAAATCGCTGATCTCTGCGCGGAAGAAGGGCTGTGGTTTCATGTGGACGGCGCTTATGGCGCAGTGGGTATCCTGGCGGAACAGAGCGGGGGTCTGTATACAGGGATCGAGCGGGCTGACAGCCTCGCGCTGGACCCGCATAAGTGGATGTACGTCCCGGTAGAATGCGGCTGCGTGCTGGTCCGCGATGCTCAGGCAATGCGCGACACGTTCAGCCTTGTGCCCACTTATCTGCGTGATGACCGCGTGCTGCCCTGGTTCGCAGAATTTGGCCCGCAGCAGACACGCGGGTTCCGCGCCCTTAAACTCTGGATGACCATCCAGCAGATTGGCATTGCGGGTTATCGCGAACTTATCAATCACGACATAGTAATGGCCCAGTATCTGCAACACTGCATCCGTCAGCGGGACGATTTTGAACTGATCGCCGCCGGGCCGTTGAGCATCACCTGTTTTCGCTACCGGCCAACCGGAGTACAGCCAGATACCCTTGATGACCTCAACCGCCGGCTGCTGGAAATCGTTCAGCAGGAGGGGCAGGTTTTTCTGACCAGCACCACGCTCAAGGATCAGATCGTGCTGCGCGCCTGTATCGTCAATTTTCGGACAACAGAATCCGATCTCGATTTCCTGCTGGACACCCTGGCTGAAGCGGGGCAGCGGGTACTGGCCTCATGACAGCCGTGTGTGAACTGGTATAATGCGTGCGTCTGATACCTGATTGCGAGATGTGATGCGCATTAAAGTTGATGGTCAGCAGCCCCTAAATGGTGTCTATGAACCGTCCGGCAACCCGAATGCAGCGATGGCTTTGCTGGCGGCTGCCCTGCTCACCGACCAGCCAGTAATCCTGCGGAACATGCCGCGCACGACCAGCACCCGCACGTTGATGGAGGTCATCAAGTGGCTTGGGGTCAGCCTGGACTGGCAGGAGGATCACACGCTGCGGGTTCAGGCCGGTCAGGTGACGCACCGCACCCTGTCCGAAACCCAGATTGGCAGTTCGGCAGGTGTGCTGCTGCTGGTTGCGCCGCTGCTGGTGCGCCGCCAGTATGCCCGCCTCGAAATTGATTTTCCCCTCAACCGCGTTCGCACGCATCTGGAAGCCCTGCGCGATCTGGGGCTGGATGTCGTGACGATGCACGGCGCGGTGGAATGCCGCGCTGCCCAGTGGGATTTTAAGGATATTATTCTGTCGCAGGCCAGTGTCACGGCAACCGGTATCGTGATTATGCTGGCAGCCTGCCTGGGTAAGGAAACCATCATCCACAATGCCGCCTGTGAACCGCACATCCGCGAGTTATGCCTGCTGCTGGAAGATATGGGCGCGCATATTGAGGGCATCGGTTCCAATGTCCTGCGCGTGCTTAGCCCACCGGCTC
>CAZKIB010000130.1:17739-19313 GCA_964552425.1 uncultured Anaerolineaceae bacterium
TGCACGGCGCGGATGTCATTGTCGGCCCTAACCATATCGAAGCTGCCAGTGTCGCGGCAATTGGGGCACTTAGCGGCGGACGCATCCAGATCGCTGGAACACGTCTGGCGGACATGCGTATGATCGCCAAAATTTACCAGCGCCTGGGCATTGACCTTGATCTGGATGAAACCAACCTGTTCGTACCCAAACACAAGCAGCTTACGGTGCTGAACCGCGAAGAAGATGTCGATTCTTCAATTGAGACCTCCATCTGGCCGGGTTTTCCATCTGATCTTGTGGCAGTTGCAACCGTGATCGCCACCCAGGCACGCGGCACATCGCTTATCCACGAGAAACTGTTTAACAACCGCCTGCTGTTCGTGGATCGCCTTAAGGCAATGGGCGCGCAGATCGTCCTGTGTGACCCGCACCGTGCTATTGTGGTAGGCCCATCGCCTCTCTATGGTGTTTACATGGCCTCACCCGATATACGTACTGGAATGGGGATGCTTGGGGCAGCGCTCATCGCCGCCGGCACAACCACCATCGACAACGCGCAGGTGATCGAACATCATTTTGGCGATGTCACGCACAAGTTACAGGCCCTCGGCGCGCAGATTACAATTGAATGATGGACCGCTCATTTCTGATGCCTGGCAATCTGAATATCGCCCATTCGGTATCGGGGCAGTCGGGTCCAGCCGTCGTCATGCTGCACGGCTGGGGCGCAAGCGCGAAACTGATGCTGCCGCTGGCAGAACGTCTCGCGCCGCTTGGTTATCAGGTCTTCGTGCCTGACTTGCCGGGTTTTGGAGAAAGCGATCCACCGCCTGCTGGCTGGACGGTTTTTGACTACACGAATTTTGTATTGGGTTATCTAGCAGCAAATCATCTGGATCGGGTCTTTCTGATCGGTCATTCATTCGGGGGCCGTTTGGGTCTGGTGCTGGGGGCCGATCACGGGGAGCGAATCAGCAAAATGGCGCTCATTGACAGTGCCGGTATTCGCGCCCCTGCCAGTGCGCAAAGCAGCCTTCGCCTGAAAATTTACCGGCTCACGCTCAATACCCTAAATCATGTCGGCCTTCCGGCGCAAAGTGATCGGCTGAGAGCCTGGTACGGTAATCGCTACGGTTCGGCAGACTACAAAGCGGCGGTAGGGGTCATGCGGGATACATTTGTGAAAGTGGTCAATGAGGATTTGCTGCCCTACGCGACAAGGGTACAGCCCCCCACACTGCTGCTGTGGGGCGACCAGGACGAGGACACCCCGCTGTGGCAGGGTCAACTGCTGGAAAAGACCATCCCGGACGCCGGTCTGGTCGTGTGGGAAGGCGCCGGCCACTACAGTTATCTCGACAGGCTCCCAGAAACCGTGCGGGTCATTGACCACTTTTTCAAACAACCGTGACAGCCGCTTCACAGGGAGTATAATCTACTCGATTTCGTTCATCAGAATTCACCATGCTCATGCTTCTGGCGATTGTCGTTCTCGCCTGGATGGTCGGCGCGCTCCTGCGCATCTACCGGCGCACCGGGGAGAAGGAAGCCCTGCGCATCATCGACGGCTTCACCTCGAAAGATCGCCGGCG
>CAZKIB010000131.1:0-16729 GCA_964552425.1 uncultured Anaerolineaceae bacterium
CGGGACAGTGTATTGAACATTGTGGATCGCCGCCCAGACAAAGCCGCCGCCCGGCCCGAAGATGTTCAGGCGCTGCTGCACATCGCGGCGCACCTCATCCGGCGTGCCAAAGTTGAGGACGTGCTGCGTATCCACCCCGCCGCCCCAGAAGGTGATACGCTCGCCGAAGGTCGCTTTGAGATACTGCGCGTCCATGCCGGCCGCCGAAGTCTGCACCGGGTTGAGAATGTCGATGCCGGCGCGGATCATGGGTTCGATCAGGCGGGGGATGCTGCCGCAGCAGTGTTTGCTGATTTTCCAGGGCGTGCGGGCGTGAATCCAGTCGCAGATTTGTCTGTAATAAGGTTCATGGTATTGTTCAAACACGGCGGGCGAAAACAATTCACGGTCCTGCGAACCATAGTCAGAACCATCCACGCTCATGATGTCGATGTCTGTGCCGATGGCTTCCCAGTAGAGCTTCAGGTTATCGAGCGCGCGTTCGGCGGCCAGGTCCATGAGTTCCTGCACATAGGCCGGTTCGGAGACCAGCACGATCAGCCATTCCGCCACCGACCCCACCGAAGGCGGCCCCAGCACCGCGTCGCCCCAATTGGTCAGCACCAGCGCCTTGTCGGTGGTCTGGCGCAGCACGCGGGCATTTTCCTGAAGGTAACGCAGGCGCTCGTCGGTCAGCCGCCGCCAGTCCGACTGACGCAGGCTTTCGATGCTCGGTGGGCTGTAGTCATAGTCCCAGCCGGTCACGGACAGGCGATCAAAGTAGTAACCGTCTTTGGGCATCCGGGCCACTACCGGCCTGTTGGGGTCGCCATCTTCATGCAGCAGCCAGTCCCCCGCCGCGTTAAGCGTTACGTCAAACGCGCCGGGCATCAGGACGGGTGTGCCATCGAACAGCCGCCAGGGTTTATGATCGCGCCGGAGGAGATGCAGAAAGGTGATCGCCTCCGGTTCTACAGAAAGCACGTCGATGTCGAAACGTTCGACCAGATCAAGCGCGACTTCGCCGAGCATCTGGAAGGCATCGTAGACCCGCACGGTGTCGTTCAGGCCGAGGTGACGCCGCAGCCGCACCAGCGCCCCGGCCATGATGCCGGTGACAATCGACCCGCCCAGGTCAATGGGCACGCGGTCCGGTTCCTCGTGGGCCACCGTTTTGAGAACCCGTTCCCGACTGTTCATCGCCGCCGCTCCTTTTTTTGCCGATTGTACAACCAGCCCTATCGATGAAGGGGTAACAAATGCCACCGAATATCCTGCTGATTTTCGCGGATGAACTGCGGGCCGACGCGCTCGGCTATGCCGGGAACCGGATTGTCCAGACCCCGAACCTTGACCGGCTGGCGTGGGAGGGCACCGCGCTGACACAGTGCATGGTGACACAGCCGACCTGCACCCCCAGCCGGGCCAGCATCCTGACCGGGTGTTATCCGTCGGTGATCGGGTCGCGCATGGTGGGCTGTGTGACGCCGGACGACCCGCGTTTTCTGCCGCGTGCGCTGGCGCAGCATGGCTATCGCACGGCGTCCATCGGCAAGATTCATCTTGTGCCGCAGCGGGCGGAGCCGCACGCGGTTCAGCAGGCGCTCGAATCCGGCGGGGATTATTACGGCTTTCAGGACGTTGATCTGGTGGACGGGCATGGCGATCACTGCTTCGGGAACCGCTACACACCCTGGCTGAATGATCGTGTGCCGGACTGGGAGGAGCGTCTCAAGGGGCGCAGACGGCTCGAACCAGGACTGGACTGCTTCACATTTGAACTGCCCGCCGAAGCCCATTCCAGCGTCTATATTGGCAGCCGGACGGTGGAGTGGCTGCGCGGCGCGGGGGAGCAGCCCTTTTTCCTGCATGTGTCATTCCCGGACCCGCACTACCCCTTCACCGTGCCGGAACCGTATGCCAGCCTGTTCAACCCGGCGGATATGCCCCCACCCCTGCCGCCCGTGACCGAGTCGTTTGACCTGCCGCCGCTGCACCATGAGGTTTACCATAACCGGCAGAGCGAACATGTCCGCGATCATGTCATTGGCACGCCGCCGCGCGATTATGCGAATGTGACCATCGCCGACTGGCAGCAGGTCAGGGCGCTGTATTACGGCATGATTGCCCTGCTGGACGAACAGATCGGGCGGATTCTGGACGCGCTGGAGGAAACCGGGCTGGCGGAGAATACTGTCGTCGCCTTCCTCTCCGATCATGGCGATTACCTGGGCGATCACGGGTTTTATGGCAAGGGCTTACCTTATGACAGTGTGCTGCGCGTGCCCATGATCTGGCGCGGGCCGGGCGTGCGCGCCGGCATGGTGAATGATTCGATCAACTCGACGCTGGACATCGCCGCGACTCTGCTGGATTTCGCGGGCGTGCCAGAGCCGGAGGGCGTGCAGGGAATCTCGGCGCGGAGGCTGCTGGCCGAGGTGACCACCCTGGAGGAATGGCTGCTGGAGAGGCTGCTGGCCGGGGAGGTTGATTCTATCCGGCAGGCAGCGCTGACGGAGAACGACGACGATTTTGTGCCGATGCGGGCGCGCACACTGACGACGGGCCAGTGGAAGCTGACCGTCTACGCCAACCAGCCGCACGGAGAATTGTTTGACCGCGTGAACGACCCCGCCGAGATGGTCAACCGCTGGCATGACCCAGCCTACAGGGACATCCGCAATGAACTGACCGCCGCCCTGCTGAACGAGGTGCTGTGCGGCGTGGAGATGCGTAACGGGCGTGTCCAGCCCCCGACCCCGCCTGTGCCCAAGTGGGCGGCCTACAGTCCTTTACCCCGGATGTAGGCGGACACATCGACGTTGTAGGCGGCGTGGGTGAGCGAGGCGACCAGCCAGGGTGTGCCCTGATCCATCCAGGTGACAGCGGCGGGCGATGGGATCAGTATGCCGTCCACGTCGCTCCAGCCGCGCGGTTCGATGCCCCACAGAATTTTGGCTTTGTCGGATTCACTGCGCCAGCGCAGCGCCTCCATGCGTGCCAGCAGCCCGGTTTCGGGGTCGAAGGTCACGGTAAACGAATCCTCCGCATAACCTTTACAGGGCACGATCAGGCGGGCGGTGGTGGCGTTGACAGGCTCCCAGCAGACGCGCGAATCGGTCACGAAAATGGAGGGCAGCCACAGCGATTCCCCCCACAGGCCCAGGTTGGCAGAGGTGTTGGTTTTTTCGTTGTCCTCGACCACACCGAAGGGCAGCTCCATGCGCCCGACCCCATCGAGGTAACGCTCGTTGACTTTGAGCAGCGGATAGCTGAGGGCGAAGGCTTCGATGTAATGACGGTAGTTGTGCCCGGCTTCGTGGGTGAAGCGCAGATTGGCCGGGAAGGTGATCCCCTTAAAACGGAGTGTGCCGGACAGAGTCAGTACAGCGGAGGTGATAACTGGAATCTGGTCGCCGATGATGGTGTGGTAGAAGCGTGTAACTGGCGCGGGCAGATTCTGTGGTAGCGGGATACATTTGAACGGCGGTGTGGCTTCTGGATAAGGTGGGAATGGGTGGGGCATGGTGGGGGTCCTTTCTGATGGCTATCCTATCATGTGCGGAGTCGCGCTGGCGGGGTAGCGCAGTTTGCCCCTGTTTGGGTGTGTCGTTTGTTATGGGGTGTGGGTGCGTGGTTGGTGAAAGGTCTATTGACTATGCGAAGATTGATAGGTCATGTGCAGGATACCAGAATCCGCCATCCAGCGCAGGCACACATTCACAAACACGGTTATGCTGCCAGTGGGTGAAATAACCCGATTCTTTTCGTGTGTATGCTGGAAGGCGCTGATGCTATGCCTGTTCACAGTGACTTTACGATCATCCCGTTCGGCGAACATCTGGGAAGTAATGAAGCGGATCTGCACGCGCCCTGGGCAGCGTTCGTCGGCAACCAGACCTCGCTTAAGACGTTTAACGTGGACAATCGCCTCACGGGGGAAGCGTATCTGCTGATACAGACACTCCACGTGGGTGTGTTTACCCATCACATTTACATCAATGATACGAAACTGAATGGTTACCATCTGCCGCAGCATGAGGGCTGGTCCACGTGGATGGTCGGCCTTCGGGATGGAGTCCTTAAGCATGGCGCGAACACATTACAGATCATGCGCGACCTGCAATCGGACGACAGCTTTGTGGTCGGGCACGTGGTCATTCACTGGCGCGAGATCGCTGAATAACCTGCTGTCAGGTGGTGGGTATGCGGGCTTCGATCAACCAGTACGTCCGCAGTGCCTCTGGCAGATGCCCGCTGTCGTTGCAGGTCAGCAGCGTTGGGAGGAAAATTCCGGCCGCAAGCGCTTCCCCAACCCTATTTAGCACGATGACCATCTGGGTCAGGCTGCAATTGGCGGGCGGGTGTACATAGATCAGTAGTGTATATCAAAGCCCGGCGCACTCAACGAGCGCATCGAACAGCGGTGGAATAGTCGGGACTCCTTCCCATAAATCATCCCGACGTTGTTTCCTGTCGTGCCAACACGTTACTTTCACCTTCTTGCTCCAGGTTTGATCGGGCCTTTGTCGGAACGCTGTTGAAGTCTAGAGGCCAACGTCACCGGCCAGGGCTACCTACCCTTGTCCTGGTATCAGTACCCGGCTCGCCAGGCCAGGTCAGGCCCTTCTTCCTTGTCCAGCCGTAGATGAAAAACGCCAACCCAACTGTGAAAAAGATGACCTCTCCAAGCGATGCGAACAGATGCCAACCCTCAAACATTCCGAGCAAAACCAGGGCCATTCGACCAACTGCTCCGAACAGCGCTGCAATGATAAACGACCAGCTCAGAACCTCTTTCTGCCGATCTGAAATACGCAGTTCGTCAACGTTTGTGCCAAGTAAGTAGTTAATGATCGCCAGAAAAATGCCATACCCGTGAACTACCTTCCAGACTTGATACTGTTCAGGAGATAATACGAGGATGCCAAAAAAATTGAGGGTAAGAGGGACACCAATCACCAAAGCAAATAACAGGAAGAGAAATGCACCGAATATGATGTTTTTCTTCCCGATCTGAGTATCCAAAAACAGGTTGTTCATGCTGCCTTCCCTAATCCACTACACCACCTTACGGGTTCTGTAATCTGCCTTCGAATATAACGCCGACTTCATGAGCGGTTTCCAGACTTTCGACCATCACATGATCGCCCTCAAAGTGAATTCGCAGGTTAGCGTGATCGTTGTTAGCGATAGCGTCGTACTCCAGAATGAAAGTCTGGTCATCGGCCCAGTGGCCGCGCAGTCCCATTGGCAGGTTGTGGTTGCCTGGGAATAGGCGATACACTCCATCCAGTGCAATAGGCCAGGATGCTGTTTCGCTTCCGCTCAGCGTGATGTCCAGTGTGGCCTGAGCAGAGTCGTTGAACTCCAGGCTCAGATTCTCCATCCCCAGAGGATTTGGTTCAAACACGAAAGCCTGGCCCGAAATCGCCCTGGCTATGTCAGGTAAGGCTGCTACCAGTTCGGGAGCAGGCGGTTGTGTTAATGCGGTGAGAGCTGCCTGGAGTTGAGCGACTCCAACAGGATTGGCCGGGCGGGTCTCACTCATGTCGCTGAGTGTCTGGAGTAACACCGGCACGATTTCATCGAAGTCGAAACCGCCGCCCGTTGTCACCACCATGAGTTTCCAGGCCGGAACCACTGCGATGCGTTGGCCCCCACGCCCAATGGCGTTATACGATGCCGGTTCGCCGGGTGATATCCACCAGCCGTAGCCGTAATAGTCGCCATCGCCAGCGTCCATCAGCGGCTTGACCGAGTTTTCCACCCACTCGCGCGAGACGATCTGCTCACCTTCCCAGACGCCGTTGTTGAGCCACAGGTAGCCCAACTTCGCCATATCGTGTGGATGCAGATAGACACCTTCAGAGCCTCGGTTATAGCCCTCGGGATCGGTGAGCCACATGACCTCATGAATGCCTAATGGCTCAAAGAGATATTGGCGGGCGAAGTCCAGTGTGGTCATCCCGGTTGCCTGCTGCAGGATGGGGGAGAGCAGGTGAATCGCCGGACTGCAATACACGAAGTGGGTGCCCGGTTCCCACCTGACTGGGCGGTCCAGGGCGAACTGAACCCACTTGTCAGTGACCCTCATCTCCTGGAGCGTCGCTTCATCGCGTTCGCTGGTGCAGTCCAGGCCCGAGGACATACTCGCCAGATGCCGAACAGTGATGCGTTCTTTCAGCCCATCAAGGTTGGCGATGGTGCGCTCTGGGAAGAATGAGACCATCGGATCGTCAAGTCTCAACTTACCCTGGTCGGCAGCGATACCAATCAGCGTGGTCATGACGCTTTTGGTCACCGAGGCTACCTCGTGGACAGTTGCGCCATCATAGGGGTAGAAGTAAGCATCCACCACTACCGAGCCATTTCGAACGAGAAGCAGGCTGTGAATGTCAATCTCTTGCTGGTGTATGGTCAGCAGCGCTTCCGCCATTTTGGCTGAATCGATTCCCTGTGCTTCAGGAGTACTGGTTTTCCAGCCCTCAGTAGGCCAGTCAACGACGACGCTTTCCTGCGCCGCCAGTGGCGCAAAAGCGAAGACCAGCAACATTCCCATCACGAGAACGATGCCTGTATGCTGTTTCATAATCTCTCTCCTTCGAAAAAAAGAAAGACGCTATCCACTGTTAGCGATAGCGTCTGGCATGGTCAATGCAGGGTTCGATCCGTCGGCCACGCATAGCAGCGTGACTTCAGGCCTCAACAAATTTGTTGAATTGCTTGCGGCCCAATATCAAGCATATTCTGAATCGCTGTGGCCCGTCAGTGTTGAATGTCATGTCCTCGATATTGGCAAACACCCGGTTCCTTAACGCATCACATTGTGATTTTCAACAGGCTCCGTGATCGTGCGCTGTGGCATACGGGTTCTTCCTCCGCCAACAGTTTACCCTAAACCAGATATCGAAATGACGGTGTTTTACCTTTCGGGCGGTGAACGCATAATAGTACACTATGCTTTATTCTGCCCTCATGGCGTGGCGGTGAGCGTGGGGATCAGTTCGAGTTCGAGGCGGGTCGGGCTGCCATCCCCCAGGTAGCGGGACCAGTCTGCCTGTTCAGGCATCAGTACCACTACCCCACCATAGGGGTCCTGTAAAAAGAGCGCGCCATCCTCGGCGGTCTGGACGGTGCTGCTGTAGGGCACTTCCCATTCTTCCACCGCCCAGCCAATGCGCGCCCGCACGGCGGGGTTGCTGCGCCAGAGTGTGCCGAACCCCCGGCGCGGCTGGTAAAGCTGTGTATCGGGGGGCAGCGCCCAGCTTTCATCGAGTTCGAGCATCCCTTCGTCAAACTGATCCTCGTAGCTTTCCCAGGCTGGCCCGCCAAAATTGCTGTACAGCACGTAGATCAGGTCCTGATGCTGAATCCAGATCATCAGGCCATTTTCAAATTCCTGATAGACCGCCTGGCTGACGGTGGCATCGGTGGCCGGGCAGTTATCGGGACGGGGGAGGATAAAAAACCAGGTGCTGTCGCAGACGCGCTCGACGGGCTGCGCGACGACGGCGGTGATAAATGGCACGACGCGGGTGGGCGGCATGAGCGCGGTGGCGGTGGCTGTTGCGGTGGTCGGCTCGGTGGGTTCGGGCGTATGAGTCGGTGTCTGGGTGGGAGTCTCGGTCTGCGTGGGTGTCTTGCTGGGCGGCCTGGTGGGTGTGACCAGCACGTAAGCCGCTTCGACGGTGACGGTCTGCGGGGGCGACACCTGCTCGGCGGTGCTGACCGGAATCACGACAGACTCGAAGGACGGCGGCGTCTCTGTCGCGGTGGGCAGCACGGCCAGGGTCGGCAGCGCGGCGGGGGCTTGCGGGGCGCAGGCCGCCAGCAGTATTACGAGTATAACGGTTCGGAATCGCATACCGGCCAGTATAGGCTGATGCGCGTTTTGGGGCCAGTGGACTCCTGTACCTGGAGTCTGTCCATAAACCGGAATGTACGAATTAAGCGCCTGGTGCAGCTGCCAGTCGTCAGTCATCAGTTCGGGGTGCGACCCGCAGCGACTCTGGCTATTTGCGATGATCGCTTCCGGGCTTTTCGCTGACCGGTGACGTTCAAAAGGGCGCGCTTTTGATTTCTCACGATCAGGTATGTACTGCCGGTTCGCCCCGGAAAATGAGGGCTGAATGCAGATCAGCGGCACAAATGACTGCACTGGAGCAGACTGTCAGGCGGATTTGTGGCGAAGGGAGTCACCGGGTTCTGCTGCCAGAGCGCTCCCGGTTTCAATGAGTACATGACCAATCCTGGCCCGCACCCGTCTCAATGGGATTTTGCCCCGATTGTGCCGATCAGCGTCGAAACCCTGCTTATACGGCGGTGTCCACAGGAACGTGAACATCCCCAATTCCGAGAGACACGTATCCACGATTTATTCCTCCACCAAGGCCCACACCATTACGGGGCGCAGACGATGAAAGACCCCGCACTGGCTGCGGGCAGGTTAACGATCAGATGTGTTTGTTTCAAGGGGTATGAAAATCAATCACATGGGTACTTTCATCTTGGTTCAACCATTCTATTTTAAGACATTATGCCTGACATCTGCTGTCAGGTATCAATCGGCCTTCAAAAAACCATTGTGAACGCCAATCAACTACTCTAAAGCGCACCTGATGAATGCCAGCAGGTACAGAGGATCATGACACCATAATTCTGGACATATACCCCATTTAGCACTTAGTTTTCTGGCAGGGCGCTCGTCCAGTGTGAGGAACGCGGCTGCGCGGCTTTGCTTTTGGGTCTGTACTCACCATAAACGGTCAGCGCCAGATGGAGCGCGATCAGCGTCTGGGCCAGTTCGTTGGTGCGGTAGAGCGTGAAGGTAGCGGACGAATCGCCGGCGATTTCCTTGACCAGAAAGAGCGCGCCATAGGCCAGCGCGATGGGCAGCAGGATGCCGGTACGCTCCCAGCGGCGCGGCAGTTGCAGAACCAGCAGCGGGATCAGCAGCAGAAACAGCACGACATAGGCCGCGCCCGTGACTCGCTGCAAGTCCAGGTTCGGCAGCGTGGCAGACAGGCCAAGCAGGTGGAAAAACAGATAGCCCACAATCAGCAGCACGGCTTTTGAGTCAAAGCGCCGCGCCAGGGGCAGACCAATCAGCACCAGCAGCGCCAGTTCACCGGAGGGCAGCAGCGCGCCCAGGGTGTAATCGCGCAGCAGCGACACGATGGGAGTCACGCGGTTCAGCGTGCCGTTTTCCCACATCACCACGACACTGAACACCAGGCCAGTGAGCGGGAGGGCGACCAGCGGCATGAGCCAGCGCAGCCAGTTACGTCTGCTCCACAGCGCCAGCACGACCAGCAGGCCGAAATATGGCGCGGCAGTCTGTACGATAATGGGGATGAAGTAACCGGGAAATGGCGGAGTCGAGAAGATGCGCAGGCCGATGAACAACATGAAGCCGAGAACTGGCAGCGCCAGCAGGCTCAGGCCGCGCCCTTGCAGCCAGCCCAGGCCAACGATGGCGAGGCTGAGGCCCGCGAACAGTAGCCAGACTTTATCTGACAGGTAAAAAACCGTCACCGAACGAAACAGCAGCACGACACAGCCGGCCAGCACCGGGAGCATCAGCACCGCCAGCATCAGCCAGAAGGGAATCGGGTTCAGGCGGTAGACCGGGCGCTGGTGTTCCTGCGCGATGGCGACCAGCAGGGCAAGGATTTCCCGCAGGCTGGCACGGGTGGACTGCTCATCCAGCAGGAGGCGGTAGGTCTCGGCCATTTCAGCGGCAAAGCGTTCGTAAAATTCCGCCGGGTAAAGCCGCAGCAGGCGCGTGTAAATCCACAGCAGAACAGGTTTCATGATGATCCCTCCACCTGGCGCAGGCTGGCAAGTGCGACCAGCTTTTTAAGACGCTGAACTTCCTGTTCGAGGATGGTCTGCCCCAGCCCGGTAAGCTGATATGCCTTGCGAGGGCGCTGCGTGTCGTTCGCCGCCGGGTCCTCGACCCGTTCGATCCAGCCCTGTTCGAGCAGGCGGTTGAGCGCACCGTAGAGCGTGCCGGTGCTGAGGCGCACACGCCCATCGCTGAGGGCGGCGACCTCCTTCAGGATGGCGTAGCCGTGCCGCGCTTCGGGCACAAGACTGAGCAGGATGAGAAACGTCGTTTCGGTGAGCGGTTCCTGCGCATTCCACGCGCCGGATGAATCGTTCATGGAATCCCCTTTCGCATCCGATATGTCGCTGGACGACCTATCGTTAGACGACATATTAGCCATGAAGGATGATCCTGTCAACAGGGAAAAGAAAACGCCCTTCTTCAAACGAGGAAGGGGGAAACAGTCAGATGGGTGCGATCTGCTCTGTCAGTAATTGGTGTCGATGAACGCCTGCATCCTGGGAAACAGGGCGTCCATCAGCAGCCTGGACTGGCCGTAGATTCTGAAATCCGGGTAGCAGGCGGCGAGTTCTTCGCGGCTGCGCCAGCCCAGCACCAGAGGCGCGAGCAGATTGGGTGGGATATTGATCTCGCCCTGGTCTGGTCGGGTGATGGCGTTCACCGCGCGCAGTTTCCCATGAACAAAGTGAAGTTCGACCCCGCTGCGATACAGGTTGATGGCTACAGTCTGGCTGAGATTGGCAAATGGGCCGGCCGCCAGACGGCGTTCCAGAACAGGGGCCAACTGGCGCAGCAGCGCGGCAGCCTCGACTATGTGAATCTGCCACTGCCAGCCGCCCGCGTCATAAGCCCCCAGGCCGCGCGCGCTGTACAGCAGGTCATTCGTCACCGGCAGGTTGAAACGGATGTAGGGTTTGCCGCGCTGGATGGCGGTGGATTCAAGCCAGTGCAGCAGGGTATTGGCCGCGCTGAGGTCCAACCGCGATGCTTCACTGACGATCAGCCCCTCGCCAAAGCCATAGCGATGAATGCGGCAGTAGGCGATGGGCTGCTGATCCACCTCCAGCAGCCAGGTTTCGGCTTCCAGGGCTGTGCCATTCGTGTGTTCCAGCAGGAAGCGCCAGACCTCCGCCGTGCGCAGCGCCGCGATGTTTAGCGGACGGGCACTGGTGTCGTAAAAACGCATCAGGGTCGGGATGTCTTCAACGGTGGCGAGGCGAAAATGAACAGCGGTGTCCGGCTGAACGGCGATGCTGCGCAGTTCGATGCGCCACTGAGGTTCCAGCGGCAGCGCAAATTCATAGCCGAACTGGCGGTAAAAATAGGGGATGCCCTGAATGTGGCTGAGATGAAAACCACCGGCGCGCAGGAGTTCCTTAAAACGCCCTGTGAGCGCGCGGATCAGCCCGCGATTGCGGTAGGCTTCGTCCGTGCCGACGATGCCCATCTCGCCGCTTCGCAGCACGACATCCTCATATCGCCACTGCCAGGGGATCAGCACCAGCGATGAAACGATGCGGCCCTGGCTTTCGATATAGAGCCAGTAGTCCGGGCGGGAGGCGGGATGGTGGAAGATCAGCGAACGGGTCATGGCGGCCACGTCCGGGCCAAAGATGCCGCTGTTGAAAGCGATCAGACGCTCGGCGTCGTCCGCGCTGGCGATGGATTTCAGGGTCAGGTCGCTGTCAAGCGCCTGCTGGTAGGGTTGGACAGAATCAAGGGTAAACACGGCAGTCAAATTCCTCTTTGGAAAAGTCAGATGATGAGACTAAAGCAAAGCGGGAAATAGAAGCATCGCTGACAGGGGCTGCCAGGATGTTCGTGTCGCCAGGTTGGTCTGTTCCCGGCCTAGAGGACTTGCGCCGTGTCGGAGAAGTTTGATTTAGGCATAATGTGAATTATATCACGAGGATTGGCGCTGAATCAAGACCCCTGCCCGCCTGAACCGCCGCAGACCTTTTCCGTGACCTGCACAAGGGCTGCTGCTCCCCACATCATCCAGTAATGCAGGGAGCAGTCGTGTGACCTGAAAACCTGGACAGGCCCTACCCCAGCCAGCGGCAGGCGTCTTTGGCAAAGTACGTCAGGATCAGATCGGCCCCGGCGCGTTTGATGCTGGTCAGGCTTTCCAGCGCGGCCCGTTCCAGGTCGATCCAGCCGTTGGCCGCCGCCGCATGCAGCATGGCGTACTCGCCGCTGACCTGATAGGCTGCGGTGGGCAGGTTGAATTTCCGGCGTACCTCGGCCAGCACATCCAGATAGGGCATGGCGGGTTTGACCATGAGCATGTCCGCCCCCTCGGCCACATCCAGCGCGACTTCCTTGAGCGCCTCGCGTTTGTTGGCCGGGTCCATCTGGTACTGGCTGCGATCCCCGAAGCTCGGCGGGCTTTCGGCAGCTTCGCGGCCGTAGAAGGCGCTGGCGTACTTGGCGGCGTAGCTCATCACCAGCACGTGGTCAAAGCCGCTGGCATCCAGCCCGGCGCGGATGGCCCCCACCATGCCGTCGATCATACCGGACGGCGCGATGATGTCCGCCCCGGCTTCGGCATGAACCACCGAGGCGCGCGCCAGCAGTTCCAGTGTAGGGTCATTCAGCAGATAGCCATGCGGCAGATGGGCGTTGTAATGCGAGTCGTCCGGCAGGTTAATCACCCCACAGTGGCCGTGATCGGTGTATTCACAGAAGCACATGTCGGAAATGACGATCATGTCCGGCGCGGCGTCCTTAATGGCGCGGATGGCGCTCGGCACGATGCCGGCGGGGTTGTAGTTGTCTGTGCCGTGCGCGTCCTTGTGTGCGGGAATGCCGAACAGGATCACCGCCGGGATGCCCAGGGCAGCCAGTTCGCGCACTTCGGCGGCCAGGTGATCGACGGTCATCTGCGCCTGCCCCGGCATGGAACTGATCGGCTGTTTGAGTCCGCTGCCGTGCCGGACAAACAGCGGGTAGATGAAGTCCGCCGGGGTAAGCAGCGTCTCCCGCACCATGCGGCGCAGCACGGCGCTGCGGCGTAAACGGCGCGGGCGTTGAATCGGGTAGGTGGCAAGGTCGGTCATGATGGATTCCTGCGTGATTGAGCGTGTTTCAGGGGCTAATCCTAGCACATTTGCCCCCGGCGGTTACAGGGCGGGTGTGGGATTTTGCCGCCGGTTGAAATCGACGGTAGGGCAAGTCCCGGTGGGGCGGGACCGGGCAGTTCACGAACTGCCCCTACAGCACTCCACACTCAACGTGGTTGCAGATCAATATATGCCGGTCTTTTGCTTACCTCACCGCGCTTGCACTTCGCTCGACTCCCCTCTCCATCGCAATGAGAAGGGTTGGGGGTGAGGTGTGTTTGACCCTCAAATATCGACACTTATACCGTGATTGCTAGTTGCCGACTTGCTGAGGCCGGGCGTTCAAAACACCCGGCTAACCCAGTCTGGAAGTCCCCTGAAAGGGGACTGCAAAGGGCAGAACAGTCTTTTCTAGCCTGCTTCAGCGGGCTTCCAGCTTTCTGGCAGACGGAGGCTTTGAGCCTCTGGCAGTAAAAAGTGTAACCGGCAATCACAGTACTTATATATTCTGCAAACACGCACTTCGGTCTAGATTGTCGCCTGCATGTGATACAACTGGGCATAGGTTCCGTTGCGGGCGAGAAGCGAGTCGTGCGTGCCCTGTTCATCCACACCGTTGTCCGTCAGAACGATGATACGCTGCGCCTTGCGGATGGTGGTCAGGCGGTGGGCAATGACCAGCGTGGTGCGGTGCGCGGCCAGCCGTTCCAGCGATTCCTGAACGGCGCGTTCGCTCTCGTTGTCCAGCGAACTGGTGGCCTCGTCAAAGATGAGGATGGGCGGATTTTTCAGGAAGACGCGCGCGATGCTCAGGCGCTGCTTCTGCCCGCCGGATAACTTGACGCCGCGCTGTCCAATATCGGTGTCGTAACCATCCGGCAGGTTCATGATGAAGTCATGGGCGTTGGCCTGTTTCGCCGCCGCGATGATGTCCGCTTCGCTGGCGTCGGGCTGGCCGTAGCGGATATTCTCGGCGACAGTCCCGGCGAACAGGTAGACATCCTGATGAACGATGCCGATATGCTGGCGGAGCGATTGCAGCCGGATGTCGCGGATGTCGTGCCCGTCGAGCAGGATGCGCCCTTCGGTGACTTCATAAAAACGCGGGATGAGCGAACACAACGTCGTCTTGCCGATGCCGGACGACCCCACCAGCGCGACATACTCCCCTGCCCGGATGTCGAGCGAGATATGTTTGAAGACAGCCTGAGTATTTTCCCGGTAGCGGAAGCTGACGTTCTGAAAGGTGATGTGCCCCTGTACCTGTGGCAGGTCAAGGGCATCGGGCGCGTCCTGGATGTCCGGGGCGATGCGCAGAATATCCATGAAGCGGTTGAAACCGGTGATGGCTTCCTGATAGAGCCGGGCGAAATTCACCAGCCGCTGAACCGGCTCGATCAGGATGCCTATGTACAACAGGTAGGTCAGCAAATCCGACAGATCGAGCGCGCCGTTGAGGATGCTCATGCTGCCGAAGAGAATGATCGCTATCGTAATCAGATGGGTGAAAGCGATCATGCCGCCCGAAAAAAAGGCTGAACTGCGGTAATCGGCCCGGCGGCTTTCGATAAAGCGCTCGTTCTCGCGGGTGAATTTCTCCTTTTCGACGCTCTCGTTGGCAAAGGACTGCACCACGCGGATGCCCGCCAGCGAATCCTCCACCTGGGCGTTGATGTCGGCGATGCGCTCGCTGCTGCGGCGGATGGCGGCGTTCATGCGCCGGTTGAAATAAACGGCATACACGGTCATGACCGGCACGAACAGAACGATGAGGATGGTCAGTTCCACATTGATGGTCAGGGAGATGCCCAGAACGCCGACCAGAGTCAGCAGGCCGATGGCGAGGTCTTCCGGGCCATGATGGTAAAACTCGGACAGCCAGAACAGGTCGTGGGTCAGGCGGGACATCAACTGCCCGGTTTTCTGTTCATCGTAAAAGCGGAAAGACAGCTTCTGGTAATGGTCAAACAATTCCTGGCGCATGTCGCTTTCCATCAGCGCACCCATCATATGCCCCTGATAATCCACGAACAGGTTGCACAGGGTATGCACAGCCACCAGCGCCAGCATGACCGCGCCCATCGCCATGATCTGATTGAGCGCGTCGGGCGGGTTGGGTTCCAGAATGTCTTTGGTGATATAGCGGACGCACAGGGGGAGGATGAGCGATACGGCTGCGACGATGAAGGCGCAGGCCAGGTCCGTGACCAGCAGCCCGGTGTAGGGCCGGTAATACGAGATGAACTTGCGAAGGCGCGAAGATGTATTGGGCTGCGATTCGAGCATGTGCGTCCTTGTTTTAGCCTGCATGAACTTTTATGACCCGTTGTGATTATATACAGATTGAAGGGCGGAGTCAAAGATGCGGCGGGCTTGACAGGGGCACAAAATCGCTGTAATCTTGTGATTGAATGAATGATCGTTCAATCGGTACTTGCAAAGCAGACAACCAATGGACGTGGTGAAAGACAAACGTGCCGCCATTCTGGACGCGGCCCTGCACCTGATCTCGGTCAATGGCTTTCATGGAACCCCCATGTCAAAGGTCGCCAGTGACGCCGGGGTCAGCGCGGGGATCATCTACCATTATTTCGAGAGCAAGGATGAACTCATTGACGAGCTGTACAGGCACGTCAAGCGCGACCTGATGAGCGCCATCCTGTCGGATTATCAGGCAGATTTGCCGGTGCGGGAGCAGATGCGCCGGATCGTGCGGCAGGCGATCCGCTACTTCGTGACCCACCCGCAGGAGACCATTTTTATCGAGCAGTTCATGCGCTCGCCCTACAACCGGCCCGAAATCGACGCCGAATTTGCTGGCGAGTACGCGCTGATCGAGACGATGGTGCAGCAGGCGCAGGCCAACCAGATCATCAAGGACCTGCCGCATCCGGTGCTGTTCTCGCTGACGCTGGATGTCGCCAGTTCGGTGGCGCAGAAACACGCCGCCGGGCAGCTCACCCTGACGGACGCGCTGGTCGAGCAGGTGGTGGATGCCTGCTGGGATGCGGTGCGCCAGTGAGAGGGAGTGCTTAGTGCCCAGTTCCGAGTGCTGCGTGCTGAGATTGCTCCCGGACACTCAAAGACTCGGCCTCTCAGCAGGTCCGCGCAGGTGGAAAAGATGCTCCTGACCCTTTCAGCACTGCTTCACCAGACGGGCTGAACATCAACCGCTAAACACCTATCGTTTTTCGTATCGCAAATCGAATGAATATTCAATCTGTAAGGAGATCACAATGGAACACTGGACAGCCGAACACATGCCCGACCAGCGGGGTCGAACCGCCATCGTCACCGGGGCCAACAGCGGGCTGGGCTTTGAAAGCGCGCTGGCGCTGGCCCGCAAAGGCGCACACGTCATTCTGGCGGCGCGCAGCATGGAGCGTACCAACGCCGCCCGCGATGACATCCTGGATCAGGTTCCCGGCGCATCGCTGGAAGTCATGACGCTGGACCTGGCGAGTCAGAAGTCGATCCGCAATTTTGCTGAAGCCTTCAGCGCGAACCACCGGCGGCTGGATATTCTGCTGAACAACGCCGGGGTGATGGCCCCGCCCCGCCGCGAAACCGCCGACGGCT
Source organism: uncultured Anaerolineaceae bacterium (assembly GCA_964552425.1). Taxonomy (GTDB): domain Bacteria; phylum Chloroflexota; class Anaerolineae; order Aggregatilineales; family Phototrophicaceae. The sequence continues at coordinate 16,474 of CAZKIB010000131.1, forward strand.
TCGAAATGCAGATCGGCGTAAATCATCTGGGGCACTTCGCGCTGACCGGGCTGCTGCTGGACGCCCTGCTGCGGACACCCGGCAGCCGCGTGGTGACAGTCAGCAGCGGGGCGCAGTTCATGGGGCGCATCCGGTTTGATGACCTGCACAGCCAGCAGTCCTATTCCCGCTATGGCGCTTACGGCCAGAGCAAGCTGGCGAATGTGCTGTTCGCCTTCGAGCTTCAGCGCCGCCTGGACGCCGCCGGGGCGGAAAC